>JBBSAA010000050.1:0-16113 GCA_038252715.1 Lysobacterales bacterium
CCCAACCGCAGCCAACGCCGTTGCCTAGCTCGCAATACCGATTTGACGGTCAATTCCAGCCCCGCGCGGCGCACGGATGAAGTGTTTGATTTGTACCGACGCTATGTCGACACCCGTCACGTCGGCGGCGGAATGGACGCGCCCATGCCGGTCGATTTCGATTCCTTCCTCGCCTGCGCGTGGAGCCCGACCGAGTTCCTCGAGGTGCGCCATAACGGCAATTTATTGGCGGTCGCGGTCACTGACGTCCTGCCCAATGCGCTATCGGCTGTCTACACGTTCTTCGCGCCCGAACAACAGGCACGCAGCCTGGGCACGTTCTCGATATTGAGCCAGATCGAGCAAGCCCGGCTGGAAAATCGCGAGCATTTGTACCTCGGCTTCTGGCTCGATGGGCATCGCAAAATGCACTACAAGCGCAGTTTTTCGCCACTCCAATACCTTGATGGCCGCGTGTGGAAAGCCTTGGGTCCGGATGCACCCACGCTGGCCAATCCCGCCTGAAGAATTAGAACCGCGACCGATGCGGTTGCCTCTGCCGGTATGCAACACTGGCTCGTCTCGACAAGGTTTCACGCCCGAATGCGAATGACATCCCGCCCTTTCCAAACTATCGTTACGATCGGTCTGCTGACCGGCCTGCTGGCGCTGTGCGCCGCCTGCGCAACAACGCCCACGAAGTTGACCCCGACCACGCCATTCGCTGCGACGCCGCCGACGATGACACCCAAACCGCTCCGTGTGGCCACCTACAACACCTCGCTGTACGACATCACTGACGGCGGGCTGATTGCCAGGCTCAGCGCTGGCGACGCCAAGGCGCGCAAGATCGCCGCAGTGATCCAGCATCAGCGACCTGACATCCTGCTGCTCAACGAGTTCGATTACGATGCCGCCGGCGCCGCGGCCGACCTGTTCCAGCGCCGCTATCTTGAAGTCGCCCAAGGCGGTCAAGAAACAATTCATTACCCGTATCGTTACCTCGCGCCAGTCAATACCGGCGTCCCCTCCGGCATGGACCTCAATAACGACGGCCAGCTCGACGGACCGGATGATGCGTTCGGCTTCGGTAACCATCCGGGTCAATACGGGATGCTGGTGCTGTCGCGCTTCCCGATTGATGAAGCCAGCGCGCGCACCTTCCAACGCCTGCTGTGGAAAGATTTGCCCGGCGCGCGCCGACCCGTGTTTCCCGCTAGCGGAAAATCGTTCTACAGCGACGACCAGTGGTCGCGGCTGCGGCTAAGTTCGAAATCCCACTGGGACGTGCCAATTCGGACGCCGCAGGGCATCGTACATTTCCTCGTCAGCCATCCAACCCCGCCGGTGTTCGATGGCCCGGAAAATCGCAACGGCATGCGCAATGCCGACGAAGTCCGGCTGTGGGCCGAATACATTTCGCCGGGCGATAAACCGTGGCTATGCGATGACCAAGGCCGCTGCGGCGGCTTGCCGCCAACAGAAAATTTCGTCATTGCCGGCGATCAAAACTCTGACCCAGCAGACGGCGACAGCATCCACGCGCCCATCCTCGAACTGCTTGAGCATCCGCGCGTGCTGCGATACGCGACGCCCAGCAGCGCGGGTGCAGCGCTGGCCGCGCAGACCGACGCTGGCGCGAACCTTAAACACAAGGGAGCGCCGGAGCACGACACTGGCTCATTCGGCTCCCGCGTGGGCAACTTGCGCTTGGATTACGTCCTGCCGTCGGTCGGCCTTTCAGTGATTACCAGCGGCGTGTTTTGGCCAGTCCCCGGCGAGGCGGGCGCCGAATGGATTGATGCCAGCGATCACCACATGGTTTGGGTGGACTTGGTGCCTTGAATTGCTCATCTGGTAGCACTGCATCAGGCCTACGGACAATCTAGTTATCGTGATTTCGGTTTTTGCGATTTTCTGCTCATCTGGAGTGGTCTCGATGAATCAGTTGATCGAGGACTCGCTATTCCGGCTACAGCCCGGTGGACGTTTTCGCACAACTATTTCAACTGCCACACAGCGGTGTATGAGTACTTCGAGTCAAAACGGCTTCAGGGAGGCGCGACTTGCCGATTTGGAGCGACGAGGGCGTACCAGGCGTATTGCAGGCTTACGATATTGGGGGCGAAGAGTCCATCACTTCGATCCTTCAACTGTATGACTATGGGACATGGCGCTTGAAGTTTAGGTCGACCTATCCCTCCTATCAAGCCAAGCGCGCAGAGTTTCTTATCGATGAAGCGCATAAGGCATTTGCTTGGCCGACCGACCGCATTCGTAGCAGCGTTTCGCCCCGCTCCTAACTTTTCGATCCAGCCGACTGCCGGAATCTAGCCGACCTCGCTGAAGCTGCCGTCGGCCGAGATCAGCTTGGTGCAGGCATTAGATTCCGTTCGCAGTCACCGTTGCGGTCACGGTGAACGTGATCGTGCTGGCCGGACCCATCGAAGGCAGTGCGATTCCCGAACCAAGGAGGTTGGCGACCGTCACCAAGCCGGCCACGGGGCAGCTTGTGGTTCCGCTGAAGGCGCTACAGCTCACTGCCGTGATGGTCAAACCCGTCGTCGCCGGATCGGTGAGTACGGCTCCGGCAACCGTGGATGGCCCTTGGTTCGATACGACCAAGGTGTACGTGGTCGTCTGACCCTCGGTCAACGTCGCCGGCGACGTCACGCCATTGGTTTTGGTGACGGCGAAGTCTGTAATTGGATTCGGGCAAATCGGCAGCGCCGATAGCGCCGGGCCCGGGCCGGTGTTACCAGCGGCGGCATTGGTGGCGCCATTGACGATGAATTCGGTAACTGAAGAAGAAGACGTGGTGCCGCCGGTTCCACCGGTGACGGCTGTCGTGCCTCCGCTGGTCGCGATGTAACCGCCACCGCCGCCGCCACCCGGCCCTTCCGACTCCGCACCGGTAATCAGCTGGCTGCCACCTCTTCCGCCCGCAGCACTCAAAGTGATGCCCGAAACCGTTCCAGAGATGACGATGCTGCCGCCACCACCGCCGCCACCGGGTGCATCGTTATGAGCGGGGGAGGAGTTGTTCGCATTGGCACCATTGGCGCTGATGGTGCCGCCGCCGCTCACGGTTTGGGCAATCAGCAGCACCAGGCCACCGCCCGCGGCACCGGCCGATCCCGCCGAATTATTGGAATCGCCGGCGCCACCGCCGCCGCCGAGAAACAGACGGACGTCTCCGCTCGTCGCGGGATTATTGGTCAAGGGACGACCGCCCAAGCCACCGCGTTCTCGGCGACTATTGCCGCCCCAAGACGCGGTGCCTGGCGGAACCAAGGTTGCATCTTGATTGGTGCCGCCATAGGTGTAACCGCCGCGTCCGCCGCCGCTCGACGTGCTCGTAGCAAACCCGGCAGACTCGAGATTCCAAGCCA
Organism: Lysobacterales bacterium; assembly: GCA_038252715.1. Taxonomy (GTDB): domain Bacteria; phylum Pseudomonadota; class Gammaproteobacteria; order Xanthomonadales; family Xanthomonadaceae; genus Arenimonas. Next base: position 3,372 of record JBBSAA010000050.1, read on the forward strand.
AAGTCCAGCCAGCGACGCTGCCGCCGGTTCCCAGCAGGCTGGGATTGCCGGCACCGGTCCAGGCGATGCCTGAGTTTCCGTTCGCGCCGCCGCCACCACCTGCGTTGTGGGCGTCACCGCCACCGCCACCGTTGGCGGGTGCGCCGCGACCATAACGGCCGCCGAGACTGTCGTAATCGGTCTGGAACCCGCCGATGCCTTCGCCTTTTTCTGCGCCATCGGCCGCATTCGGGCCTCGATATAGCGTCACGTCGGTGCCCGCCGCCGTCGTAACGTTATCGAGTTGGCCGCCGCGGAATCCGGCCCCCGATGTATTTATTCCAGCGCCACCGATCACCGCGGCGCCTTGCACGATGGCAACGACGACACCGCCGGTCGTGCCGTTCCACGGGGTAGCCACGATTGAACCGGCGCCGGACACAGTCAAACTTGAGTACTGCGGCACGCGAATCGCTTGTGTACTTCCGCTGCTATAGCTAAATCGCAAACCGCTGCTGCAGGCGCTGTTGATCGTAATCGTCGCGCCGCTCACGGCAATAATACTGACCAGTTCGTAGCGTCCGGCATTTCCCAACGCCGTGACGTTGCCGTAAGTCGCCGTGTTGGTATTGGAAATGGTGGCGCCCTGGGCCTGATAGAGCATCAACACGTCGCCCACAGCCAGCCCAGCCGTGCTCGATAGGGTGACTGTCGTGGCGCCCGCACTTAAGCCACCGCTGACGGTGTAGTAGGTGTTGACCACCGTATTGGCCGTGGTGATGTTCCCAACCCCATCCTTGCCGGGGGAATAGGCCCGGGCCGTGTTTGCACACGTCAAGGAAAAACCGACCGCAGCGCACAGGCCGAGGATCGAAATTAGCAGGCGGTTGGTCATCATTTTCCCTTGCTTGGCAGCAGCGTTTTTCATTGTTCGCACACAACGCCAAGAATTGCTGCAGTTGCGAGGCGCCTCACCACGTAGGAGCCAGCTTGCTGGCGACCCGTTCGGCTTGAATGACTCTCAGGCAAACCCGAAGCCATCATCGCCGCTGGAATTGGACACAATCATTCGAATCATCGAGGTCGGCACCATCAATTCGGTGCCGCCGGCCTTGGCATTGGCAAGTGGCAAACGGATTTCACAGAACGCGCCGCCGGTATCGACGCCAATGCAAAGGACGTGCACCCCGTTCGGGCCTTCAGTCAGATACGGCTTGATGGCGTCGCCAAGCACGTCGAGCGACGTCGAATGGAAATACACCAAATAACTCTCGTGCTCGGACATCATTGCTTCCTTAGGTCAGGGATACCGCAAGCGCAGCGGCGGCACGGCGTGCCCGGGCGCGGGCGTCGTCAATATCGCAGCCCAGCGCCAAGGTCACCGCAACGCGGCGGTGTCCTTCGACCCGGGGCTTTCCGAACAGCCGCAGAGCGGTGTCGGGTTCAGCAAGAGCGGCGTCGACATGTTCAAACACCGGCACGCCATGGCCAGTAGCAAGTACAGCGCAGGACGCCGCCGGGCCGCGGGTGCGAATGTACGGAATCGGCAGGCCTAGGATCGCGCGCGCATGTAGCGCGAACTGCGACAAGTCCTGCGACACCAGGGTCACCAATCCGGTGTCGTGCGGCCGCGGCGACACCTCGGAAAACCACACCGAATCGCCTTTGACGAACAACTCGACGCCAAATACGCCGACGCCGCCCAAGTCAGCAGTGACTTTTTCAGCGATTGCGCGCGCGTTGGCCAAGGCAAGCGCAGACATCGGCTGCGGCATCCAGCTCTCGCGGTAATCGCCATCGACCTGTGTATGACCGATCGGATCGCAGAACTCGGTGCCGCCGGCGTGGCGCACGGTCAGCAGCGTGATCTCGTAATCGAAGTCGATGAAACCCTCGACGATCGCGCGGCCTTCGCCGGTGCGCCCGCCCTTTTGTGAGACCTCCCAAGCGGCATCAATTTGGTCGACGTGACGCACCGTGCTCTGACCCTTGCCCGAGGACGACATCACCGGTTTCACGACGCAGGGCAAGCCGATGTCTGCAACGGCCGCACGATAATCGTCGAGCGTGTCGACAAAGCGATACGGCGAGGTCGGCAGGCCAAGCGTTTCGGACGCAAGCCGGCGGATACCCTCACGATCCATGGTCAGGCGCGCGGCGCGCGCGGTCGGTATCACCCGCTGGCCTGCGTCGCGCTCCAGTTCAACCAAGGTCTGGGTATGGATCGCTTCGATCTCCGGCACCACCAGATGCGGCTTCTCGTGGGTAATCAGGTCGCGCAGCGCCGCTGGATCGAGCATGTTCAAGGTGTGGCAGCGATGGGCCACCTGCATGGCCGGCGCGTCGGGATAGCGATCGGCCGCAATGACTTCAACGCCCAGGCGCTGCAGCTCGATGACGACTTCCTTACCCAACTCCCCGGCCCCGAGCAGCAGGACACGGGTGGCGGATGCGGTCAGGGGCGTCCCGATCCGAACCGGTTCGGCCTTGCTCATGGGAACCTGCGTCAAGAGGGAAAAGAGCCGAAAGTGTAGCTGGCGCCGGTTCAAAGCGCGTGCTTTTTCTGTCATTCTCAAAGGCCACGGAATGATCAGACACATGCGCCCAGCCTGCATTGCCCTCCTGTTTGGCCTCCTGGCCGCGCCAGCCCATGCTGCCGTCTGGGGCGCCCCCGAATATGCTGGCGTGTTGACCGATCCCGAGCTTGACGAAGTCAGCGGGCTGGCCGCCTCGCGTGCGCACGAAGGGATGTATTGGGCAATCAACGACAGCGGCAATCCCGCGCGACTGATGCTGATCAAAGCCGACGGCACCCGCGTGGCGAGCTACAACACGCCAGGCGCGACCAATGTCGATTGGGAGGACGCCGCCAGTTTTGATCTCGATAGCAAACATTACGTTTTGGTGTCCGACACCGGCGACAACGGCGGCATCCGCAGCACCTTGACGCTGTATATCTTCGAAGAACCGACCACGATCAAGGACGGCGCCGACCTGAGCCCGGCGTGGCAGATCGACTTCCACTGGCCCGATGGCGCGCGCGATTGCGAAGCGGCAACTGTCGACCCTGCCAATAACGAAGTGCTGCTAATTTCAAAAAAGCGAGTGCCGCCGGAGCTGTTCCGCGTGCCCTTGCGCAAGCTCGCTGGCTTGCAGGTGGCCGAACGCATCACCACCCTGCCCGGCATTGATCAGCCCACGCCGCAGGAGCTGCAGCTCAACCCGACGTATGGCCGATACCGCTCGCAAATAAGCGCCGCCGACCTAAGTCCCAATGGCCGGGTGCTGGCGGTGATGAACTACCACTCGGTTTATTTCTTCATTCGTCAGGGCGGCGAATCTTGGGCCACGACGACGACTCGCAATCCCGGCAGCCTCCGGTTTCCTTGGCTGCCGCAGGCCGAGGCGCTGGCATTTTCAACCGACGGCAGCAGCCTGCTCATTGGCAGCGAGCAGCGCCCGACTCCGTTGTTCCGGTTCCGGACAAAACCCAAGTAATTGATTTTATTGAATTGACAGGAACTACACCCCCTGTCTTCAGTCATATTGAAAGTCTGATATCAAATTGATATCGTTTCTCCGCACTCAGGAGAACCGCTGTCATGAAAGAAGCACCCGTCACCTCGTTTTCTGGCATCCCCTTGCTGCTGGCCATGCTCGCCGGCCTCGTTGGCTGTGCCGTGTTGTTTATCACCGGCATTCCCGCCCAATCCATCCCACAGGTTGTCGCGGCGGTGTTGATCGCGCTGGCACTGATGGTCTGTCTGTGCGGGTTCTACATGGTCGAGCCCAACCAAGCGGCAGTGCTGAGCCTGTTCGGACGCTATGTCGGCACGGTCAAGGACCAAGGCCTGCGCTGGAACAACCCGTTCCTGTCGAAGAGGAAGATTTCCCAGCGCACGCGCAACTTCGAAAGCAGCAAGCTCAAGGTCAATGATCTTGAAGGCAGCCCGATCGAAATCGCCGCAGTCGTGGTTTGGCAGGTCGTCGATTCGGCCGAGGCGGTCTACAACGTCGACGACTACGAAAGCTTTGTGCACATCCAGTCCGAAGCCGCGCTGCGTGCGATGGCGATCAACTACCCGTATGACCAGCACGAGGAAGGCAAGATTTCGCTGCGCAGCCACGCTGCTGAAATCTCCAAGCACCTCACTGAGGAAATCCAGGAGCGCTTGGCGCAAGCGGGCGTCACGGTGATGGAAGCACGCATTAGCCATCTGGCCTATGCCCCAGAAATCGCCCAAGCCATGCTGCAGCGCCAGCAAGCCAGCGCGATCATCGCGGCCCGCACCCGCATCGTCGAAGGCGCGGTCAGCATGGTCGAGATGGCGCTGAGCGAGTTGTCCAAGCGCAACGTGGTCGATCTTGACCCGGAGCGCCGCGCGGCAATGGTCAGCAACCTGCTGGTGGTGCTTTGCGGCGAACGCGGCACACAGCCGATCGTTAACGCTGGCTCGATTTACTGAGCCTGGCGTGAGCGAGAAAAAAGCCTATCCGCTGCGTATTAATGCCCAGGTGCTGGACGCTATCCAGCACTGGGCCGATGACGAACTGCGCTCGCTAAACGCGCAGATCGAATACGTGCTGCGAGATGCGCTGAGGAAAACCGGTCGTTTGAAATCGCCTGCCCCCGAAGACATCGAGGAGAGTTGACCATGATCCACATCGCACGTTTCCTGCACAGCCGCCAAGGTGGCCACCCGCTCAACCCGAACCTGCCACTGGGCATCGCCGCCTTCGCTTTGATGGCTGGCAACGCCTGGCTTTGGTGGGGCTGAGCCGCTAGCGGTGTAGGTGACCCAGCCCGCTGACATTCCACTTAGCAATAAGGCCCACCATGAGCACGCAACAACGTTGGCAATACCAGATCGTGGATATCCCGCCGAAGATGTTCGAAAACCAAGCGGCAAATGCACAACGCGTGCAGGAAGAACTCAACCGTCAGGGTCAGCTCGGCTGGGAACTGGTATCGCTATTAATGCTGACCTCCCTGGCGCCGGTGCGCGCGACGTTCAAGCGGCCCAACTGAGTAACCCACGATGAATACCAGCACACTTGCTCCGCCGCTGCCGCCAATGCGCGAGGATTTACGCATTGCTGGCCTCCTCGCCATCGCTGCGGCGCTAGCCACTGCTGCGCTGTTTCCCTACTTGATGGTAGTGATGCCGCAAATGCTGGCGAAAATACCGTCCTACTTGCCACTGCCAGCGCTGGTCTTGATACAGATGGTGCAGGCAGGCGTACTGCTTGGGCTATTGGCGTTTGCCGGTTTGAGGATGGGGCATCGCGTCGGGCTCGGTGCGCCGCTCCTGCGCGCGTGGACAACGGGCGCGGCGCGACCGCGCTTCGCCTGGCCGATGTTTCTTTCGTTGGGATTGGCCAGCGGCATCGCGATTTGCGTCCTCGATCCGCTGTTTGCCACCTACATGCCCGCGCCGCTCACCAGCTTGCCACCGCCGACCGCCACCGCCAGCGCCGGCGTCGGATTCCTCGCCTCTTTTTACGGCGGCATCGCTGAAGAGCTGCAGATGCGACTGTTCCTGTTGACCGGCGTGGTGCTGCTGTTGTCCCTCCTTGCCAAGGCCCGGCCAGCGCCGTGGGTGTACTGGTCGGCGATCGTATTCGCTGCCTTGGTTTTCGGCGCCGGCCACTTGCCTGCCGCCGCACAATTGTGGCCGCTGGATGGCGTCGTGATTGCGCGAACGCTCTTACTCAACGGTATTGGCGGAATGGTCTTCGGCTGGCTCTATTGGAAACGCGGCATAGAAGCGGCAATGGTCGCGCACTTTGGAGCCGACTTAGTGCTGCACGTGTTCGCACCGCTGGTGTCGGGACTGTTCCCATGAGCTTGCAGCAGTTCACTATCGTGCCGCCCGGCAATTTCGCCAAACTCTTTCCCGTGTTCCTCGGCGGCGTGCTGCCCGTCGTCATCGCGGCGGCAATGTTCTTGGCAGCGAAAGATCCGCGCAGTTGGCTAGTGGCAGCGCCATGGCTTATTTTGTTGCCGCTCATCGCCGGTGGCTTGGCTTGGTCGATGCACCATGTCCGCATCGAGATCGAAGATGGCTTTTTCGTGCTCCGGCGGCGCCTGTTCCCAAAAAAACTGGCGATGGCCGAGATCGACCTCGCGCAAGCGCGTATCGTTGATCTAAACAATCAGCGCGAGCTACAGCCCGTGCTAAAAATCTCCGGCAGCGGCTTGCCCGGATACCGGGTCGGCCTGTTTCGACTGCGCAATGGCAAGAAAGGCTGGCTGCGCTTGACTGCTTGGCAGCGCGTGCTGGTGCTGCCCCTGCACAATGGCGAGTTCATCTTGCTTAGCCCCGAGCGGCCCGACGCCGTGCTTGAGGCCCTGCGCCGCGCCGGTTAACACCGGCCGTGACACCGTCGCCGTCGGCGGCTAACCTTGGCCCATGCACCCACGCCACTGGCGCTTGATCAATGGTGAAACCCTCGAGGCCATTCCCGCCGAGCTTGCGCGTGGCCGCGGCAATGCCACCGCCCGAGCGCTGTCGCAGTCGCAGTGGCTGCTGCGGCGAAAATCCGACGGCCGTTTCCTGGCGGTCAGTGCCAATGACATCGTTCACGAACTGACTCGCGGCGCGTTGACACCAAACTTGCTGCGAGATTTCGCCGGTCTCGCCGAGGCCGACCAGCAAGGCACTGCACCGCGTGAGCTATCGGGCCTGCTGACTCGCTTGCATGCGCTGGGCCTGGACGAGGCCGATTACGCCGAGACGTCCGGCCTGCCACTCGTACCCGAACCGCACGTCTTGGCGTTTGCCGGATGGGATCGCTACCACCGCCCGCTATGGCTCGCCGACGCTGCCGCGCACGCGTGGCGCAGTCTGCGCGACGCTGCGCAACGAGATGGTCTCTACCTCGAGGCAATTTCCGGCTACCGCAGCCACGATTATCAGCTGGGAATTTTTCGCCGCAAGCTTGCGCGCGGGCAAACCATGCCTGAAATTCTCGCGGTCAACGCGGCGCCGGGTTTTTCCGAGCACCACAGTGGCCGTGCGCTAGACATCAGCACGCCTGGCGAACCGGCCGCCGAGGAGTCCTTCGAAAGCACGCCTGCCTTTGAGTGGCTCACGTCGCAGGCTGGCGGGTTCGGGTTCGTGATGAGCTATCCCCGGGACAACCCCAATGGCATCGTTTACGAGCCCTGGCACTGGTACTTCACCACGTAGGAGCCAGCTTGCTGGCGACAAGCATTGGCACTAACCGAGTCGATTCCGGGAATACCGTATTGGGCGAGAGCGGCGGTTTCAGAGTGGGTCTTTCGCCAGCAAGCTGGCTCCTACATCGCGCGCTAAGCCCGTAGGAGCCTGCTTGCTGGCGACAAGCTCCCAATCTTGTGCCCTACCCCTGCGAGCGTTTGACCTTGGTCTTCGGCGCGACACTCGTCGCCGCCTTTTCATCCAACTCGAAATCGGCAATGCGCCACAAATACAGTCCGGCCAGCGTGCGATACGGTCCCCACTTTTCGCCGCGCGCCGCAAGTTCCCGCGGCGTCGGCATCACCTCGAGCTTGTCGAGCCGCTGCGCGCCCTTGCGCACGCCGAGGTCATCGACCGGCAAGATATCGGGGCGGCCCAGCCGAAACATGAGCATCATCTCAACCGTCCAGCGACCAATGCCGCGCACGGCGGTCAGGCTCTCAATAATTTCGTCTTCATGCAGGGACTGCAGCTGACGCGCCGTTGGCACCTCTCCGCGCGCAGCGCGTTCCGACAAATCTCGAAGTGCCAGCGTTTTATTGCCGGACACGCCGCAGGCGCGCAAGGCCGTGTCATCTATGGTCGCGAACGCGGCATGACTCAGTTTTTTTGATCCGACCGCCGTCTCGACCCGGCCCACGATGGTTGCCGCCGCCTTGCCCGATAACTGTTGGTAGAGAATCGACCGTGCCAGCGAGTCGACCGTCTCGAACGGCTTGTCCCAGCCCTCGCGCGTCAAGGGGCCTATCCGTTCGATCCAGCGGCCGAACTTACGGTCGCGCTTGGCCAAATGCGCGCTGGCAAGGTCCAGATCGAAACCACGTGGGATGCTCGGCATCGGTCAGTCCTCGCGCAAGAAATCAACGGCGGCCACCAGCCAACCAAGCATCAGTAAGCTGCCTCCGAACGGCGCCGCGGCCGTGGACGTGGAAAAAAACGCCGCCGATACCAAGGAACCACTAAACGCGACGATTCCAAGGGCGAACATTGCGCGCGCAACGTGTGCAAGCACGGATCGCCGGTTCGCAAGTACCAGCAGGGCCAAGCCATGTGCAAAACCGAATACAGCGGCAATGACCAAACGCTCTTTCATCTGCCCAGCCGCCGCGTGGCTTGAATAAGCGCCAAGGGCGACCGATACACCGCAGCACAGCGCCGCAAACCCGTTAAGCCACCGCATCCATCCCGTCATTTCAATTTCGCCACTAGTTGTTCGCGCCCCAGCATCAGCACCGAGGAAGGATATGAAGGCAGCAGGAAAGCGTAACCATGCGTGCGAGCCGACAGGGCTTGCGCCCTCGCCTGTACATCACTGAGATCTGCTTCCTGGCCCGATTGATGCGCCCACTTTACTGCTTGTTCGGCGTCTATCGATGCCGACAGCCGGAACCAAATTCGACCTTGGCGACGCCAAGCCTGCACCGTCACGCGCAGCCCATCGACGGTAAGAAACTGCAACACGCGCTCAGCCTGCGAGCCATCGTCGCGCGCGAGGTCATCAAGCGCCAGCGGCGCCAGCAACCCCGCCAAGGACTCCGCACGCAAGGGATCGGCGGCAAGATCAGCGCCCTCGGTACGCAGTTGAAACCCGTCGGCGCTGCGGACCAAGGCAAAGTGCAGTGCATCAGCGGCCGCGACTTCCACCGATAGGATACGCAGCAAAGGAATTTCTACCAGAGAATGCTCGAGCCAGTCACCGGGCTCGCGCGGCACGACCAGCTTACGGTCTGCCAGCCATGTTTGCGCCTGACCATCCACTCGTACATAGGTGTGGCCGCCGCCTGGATGATCTCTGCCAATCAACAAGCGCTGCGGTCCGCCTTTGCCATTGATCTGCAGTTGAATGCCTTCGCCCTGCTGTTCGCTAATCGCGGCCAAGCCCAGACGCGGATATAGCGCAGGGTCGGTGGTCTTGCGCTCGGCGCCACGCAACTCCACCAGCGACGCTAGCAGTGAATCGACTTGGTTCGAATCGGCCAACCAATCGTCGCGTTCAATGACTCGCCAAACCGACTCGCGACGAACTAAACGCACCTGCACCGCGTTGCCGGGCAATACGACCGTGAGGCCATCGATGTCTTTTTCGTGCGCCGCGAGCGTCGGTAACAACAGCGGTTCCGCGACATCGTCTGAATGAGGCTTGGCGCACCCGGCTAATCCTAGAGAAACCAGGATCACGGCGATGCAAGTAAACCGGCGCAACGCCACGGTCAATCTCAACGCATACCGCGCGCAACGCGGCGTCGCCACATCACCAACAGCCCCGCGATAATGACCAGCAGCGGCATGCCGAGAATATTAAGCAGCTTAATCTCGGCATCCAAGCGGTCTATCTGCGCATTGAGCTGGCGCTGTACGTCGCGCAGCTCGCGGCGCGTGGCTAGCTTCTGATCTTGGATCTGCTGTGTTTCGGCGCGCTGAGCGCGGCTGAGCGGCGGCGGCGCTTCCCCTTCCTGCGTCGGTGGCTGCAATTGCTCGAGCTTGCGTTCAAAGCCATCCAAGGCTTGCTGCAGCTGCTTTTCCTTGGCCAGGTAACGCTGTTCGGCGGCACGGCGGATCACGTCAACGCGCTCGAACGGTCGGTTCGCGGTGGCGCGCGTGCGCACCGCTATCAAGTCCGGATTGCCGACCAAGTTATCGACGGCATTGATGACGAAATCGGCATTGTTTGCAAACTGGCTCAGCATGGGCGTGCCCATGAAATCTTGTTTTTCAACCCACAGGCGATCACTGAGCAAGTCGGTGTCGGCGACGATGATGATATTGGCATCGCGCTTGCTGGCAGCAAGATGACCGGCGCCGCTGCGCTCGGGAAACGCCGTTTTCAGAGGGCCAGACAGGCGTGCAGCGATACTTTTAACGTCCTGGTCGGCCTTGAACCCATCGGTCAAGGCGCCGGGGTTGCTAGCCGCCGCACGCACTGCATCGGCATCGACCAATTTTGATACGCGTGAACTTTGTACCAGCGCTTCCATTTTCATTGGCGAACCGGGGCGCTGGGTCAAAGCACCGGCGCTCGATACGTCCAAGGTCTCAAGACTGGACGTAATGACGTCATGGGTGTTCATGACCTCTTTGTGCAGGGCCAGCACGGACGGATTGCGCACTGGCGGCGCATTGGGATCTGCTTGCCCCACATTCATCGCGTTCTGCACGTCCAACACCACGCGGCGCGGATCGTAGTCGACGCCCCAGGCCGAGAACAAGCGCGGCAAATCCGAGGCCACCGGCGTTGAATTGCCGGACAAATCAATCTGGTTGTAGCCCGGGTCCGACTCCGCCAGCGGATCGACGAAAGCGAGCACGCGCCCGCCGCGCAGCACGAACTGGTCAATCGCATACAGCGTTTCATCAGGCAGCTGCTTGGGGTGCACCAGCATCAGCAAATCGACATCGTCGCCAATGGACGTGGGCTCGGCCTGTAGGCGGCGGATGTCGTAGAGTTCGACCAGTTTTTGGTCGAGCACCCAAGACGGTCGCGGTCGGTTGCTCAGCGGGTCAAGGCTGGCCGTGGTCGGTAAGTCGCTGAGCATGGCTACGACCGGCTTTTTATCCGTGGTCAGGGTCGAAACCAGTTTGGCTAAATCGTACTCGAGCAAACTTTCTTTGTCTGGGTGCAAGAACGGCATGGCCGCTTGGCCATCGGTGCTGTTGGTGCCGACCAGGCCGAAATACAGGGTGTTGCCGCTGGTGCCCAAGGGCACCGCGCGTAGGCCGTTGGCAGCGGCACGATCTTCGTCTTCGGAAAAGGGTTCAGGATCGGTAACCACCACGGTGACCATGCCGTTTGAGCGCGCGGCGAATTCTTCGATTAGTTCACGAACGCGCTGCGCATACACGCGGAATTGCGGCTCAGTTCGGGCATTTTTCTCCGAATAAAAAAGTTCCAGCTTGATCGGTTCGCGCAGGTTCGACAGGATGTGCTTGGTTCCATCCGACAAGGTGTACTGGCGATTCGCGGTCAGGTCGATGCGCGCGCCGCGCAAACCCCACGCGGAAATCGCGACCAGCGCGACGAACAGCAGCGCCAGCGCCGGCAGCGTAGACAGCATGAGCCAGCGTGGGCGGGAGCGGCCGGTAACGGGTGTTGAAGGCTCGGCCATGGTCTCAGTCCGCCTTCTTGAAATCGATGAGCAAGGTGGTTGCAGCCAGCCAGGCGAGGATAAAGAGCAGGAAATAGGCGACATCGCGCAGATCCAGCACGCCTCGCATCACGGCTTGGTAGTGGGTCAGCACGCTCAGGCCGCTGATCGCGTCCACGACCGACTGTGGCGCGATGCCCCGGATCGGATCGAGCGCGAGTGGGAACCCTGCCAGCAATAGCAACAAGCAAACTACAACCGTGAGGATGAACGCGACGACCTGGCTGCGTGTCGCCGCCGACAGGCAGCTGCCAACAGCGAGCAATGCGCCGGCGACTAGGGCGCTGCCCAGGTAGCTGGCAAGGATCACCCCGTTGTCGGGGCTACCGAGCCAGTTAACCGTCACCCAGATTGGAAACGTCAGCGCGAGTGCGATGAGCACAAACGCCCAGCCGGCAAGGAACTTGGCGAGCACCGCCTGCCACAGGCCAACCGGCTGGGTCAGGAGCAGCTCCATCGTGCCGGTCTTGCGCTCTTCGGCCCACAATCGCATTGAGATCGCTGGCACAAACAGCAGGTATAGCCACGGATGGAAGCGAAAGAATGACTGTAGGTCGGCTTGCCCAATACCGAAGAAATTGCCGAAATAAAACGTGAACGACTGTGCCAGCAGCAAGAAAATCACGATAAACACCATGGCCAGCGGCGTAGAGAAATAGCTGGCGAACTCGCGACGAAATATCGCCCGCAGCGGACTCATGGGCTCAACTCCGGCAAAGTGATCTCGCGGAACACCTCATCCAGTCGCCCGACCTCCAAGCGCAGCGCACTGTAGGCGACGTTGCGCTGGCGCAAACGGTCCGCCACTGCATCTGCTAGTTTGGCCTTGCCCTGAGGAAACACGTACAGGCGTTGCTCGCGTTCGTCTTGATGGAAGCCGCTCACCCCGGGCATCCCGTCCAGCGCGGCACGAGCGGCGATGCCGTCGGCGGGCTGCAGCGAGACCGCATTGTGATAGCGCGAGCGCGCAATCAGCGCCGCCGGCGTGGCGTCGGCGAGGATGCGCCCGTGCGCGATGATGATCGCGCGCGTGCACACCGCCGCGACTTCCTCAAGGATGTGCGTTGATAGCAGCAAGGTCCGCTCGCGGGCGAGTTCGGTGATCAAACCGCGCACTTCATGCTTCTGGTTCGGATCGAGGCCGTCGGTGGGCTCGTCGAGGATCAGGGCCGCAGGATCATGCACAATCGCCGCCGCTAGACCGACCCGGCGACGGAAGCCTTTGGACAATGTGTCGATCGGCTGCGCCAAGACGCTGTCGAGGTTCAAGCGCGAAATAACAAAGCCCAGCCGTTGCCGACGCAGGTCACCGGTCAGGCCGCGCAGGTTTGCGATGAAGTCGAGGAAGGAGCGCGGCGACATTTCGCCGTAACTCGGCGCGCCTTCGGGCAGGTAGCC
>JBBSAA010000051.1:0-15632 GCA_038252715.1 Lysobacterales bacterium
ACGTTGGAGCCAGCTTGCTGGCGACCAGCGACCGAGGCGTGCGGTGGCCGTGCCGAATTGCCCGGGGTTGAATTCCAGCGGTACACGGGTGGGTTGTTCGCCAGCAAGCTGGCTCCTACAAAAGCTAACGTAGGAGCCAGCTTGCTGGCGACCAGCGACCGAGGCGTGCGGTTGCCGTGCCGAATTGCCTGGGGTTGAATTCCAGCGGTACACGGGTGGGTTGTTCGCCAGCAAGCTGGCTCCTACGGGAGCACGCGTTGTTCGCCAGCAAGCTGGCTCCTACGAGGCGGTCAGGCTTTCGCGGCGGCAGCCTGTACGCGGTTGCGACCGGCATTCTTCGCCACATACAACGCGTCATCGGCCTGGTGCAGGGCGTCATCGGGGTTGAAGCTGAATCCGATCGGCACGCTGAACGTACCGATGCTGCCGGTGATATGGATGTCCTTGTTGCCGTATCGCACGGGTTCCGAGCAGATGCGTTTGCGCAGGCGTTCGGCGATCTCCTGCACACGTGCTGGTGAGGACGAGGGCAGGGCGACGACGAATTCTTCTCCGCCAAAACGGGCAACCAGCGCCCCTTCGCCGATGACTTCGTCATTAAGCTTGCGCGCCAGCACCCGCAGGCATTCGTCGCCGGCCAAGTGGCCGTGGGTGTCATTGACCTTCTTGAAGTAGTCCAAGTCAATCAGCAGTACGCCCACCGGCTGCCGGGTTTCCGCCGCCTGGTGCAACATATGCTCGAAAACTTCGCGGAAATGGCGGCGATTGAACACGCCAGTCAAGGCATCGCGGCGATTGGATTCGCGCAGCCGGGAGTTCGCGTCGGCCAATTGCTCGAGGGCCGAACTCAGCTCCGCAGTACGTCGCGAGACATTGCGCTCAAGTTGCTCGTTGGCTTCGCGGACGATGCGCTCGTTCTCGGTGCGCAAGTTTGCGTACCGATAGGCCAAGGCGAACGACAGTAAGATCATTTCCATCGCCGAGCCGATTTGAATGCCGTATTCGGACAGGAAGGTCTTATTTACCAATCCAAACGAGATCGAGGCATACATCGCCGTGCCCAGCAGCAGCGTGGCCCACGCCAGCAAGAACAGGCGTGCCGGGCGGTAGCCGCTGCGAATCGCGTGGAACGCTTGGTACAACACCGCCAACACGCCAGGAAATACGCCGATCGTGCCCAGTTTCACCGACAGGCGGTAGTCAACAAAGAAGGCTGAGATAAAGACCGCCGCATACGCATAGATGAATCCGCGCGATATCCAATCGCCCAGCGGCCAGCGCTCCTTCAACTCGAGGAACACGCGTGCAAACTGGTGCATTGCCATTTGTGACAAGCACATCGACAAGGGAATGGCGAGGTTGGCCAGCTTCGGGGAGTTTGGCCATAGGTATTCAAAGGCCAAGCCATTGAGGCAGAACAGCACCAAGCCAAAGCAGGCGATATGGCACATGTACCAGAAGTGGCTGCTATCTCGCAGTGACAGCCACAGGACGAGATTGTAGAAAAAAAGTGCGAACAGGATGCCGTCGTAAAGACCGATGCCCATCTGCGCATCGCGCTCCATTTCGGCGAACGCGCCGAAGGTATAGAGTTCCAGCGGCGCTTGCATCGAACTTTTGCTGTGAGTGCGCACCAACAGTTCAACTTCGGTGCGTTGTGGCAGGTCAACCCAGAAATTTGGTTGTCGGTAGCGAATTGCGCGCGCGGAAAACGGCAGCATGTCGCCGGAGGCAAGATGGTCGAGGCGACCATCGGGATAGCGCAAATACACGTCGACGTTGTCGAGCAGCGGGTATTGCAGCACCAGTAGCCAACGCTGTTCGCTATTGCTTTCGTTGAACAGGCGGGAATGGAACCAAAACGCCTCCTCATCACGGAAGCCGAATGTGGCTTCGCCGCCGGGCAATGGTTTGAAGTCACCCTGTTCGGCCAGCAAGAACATGCTGGCGGCATCGGCGCGGCCATCGGGGTCGGTGCGGTAGCTCACGAACGGCGATAGCGGCAAATTGGTCATGCCGGCGTTCAATTCTGCTCGCGGTACCTCCGCACGCACTTCCGGCAGCAAGGCCGCGAAGGCGAGGGCAAGCATCAGCAGTGATCGAAACAGGCCGCTTAGGTACACATTAAATCCCCTGCATAACGCGCACAGTAACTAGACCGCGGTTCCGTGGCTATCCCGGACTGGATGCTTGCTATTGTAATAGCGCACTGTTACATTAGCGCAATGAAGCGAAAAGACAGCCAATCAAGCAATGGACTCCAGCCCTCGGCGGCTGCCGGAAGTGAGGGTCTGGACCGACTTTTGGACGCCCTGCTGGCAATGCGCACCCCGGAGGAGCTGCGCTCCTTGCTTGAGGATTTGTGCACCCCGGCCGAGCTCGAAGCCATTACCGACCGTTGGAGAGTGGTGCCGCTGCTGATCGGGCAGGTGCCCTACCGCGAGATCCACGACCGGACTGGCGTCAGCGTCACCACGGTGGGCCGCATCGCCCGCTGCCTGGGGCTGGGCTCTGGCGGCTACCGCCTGGCGGCTGAACGCGTGCTCAGCGGCAGCGACCCCTCGTCGCGTTGACGATTCTGGTTCCTACCGCCGATAGCTCTAATTTCTGACCCTAATTCAAGCACAACAAGGAAACCGCGACATGCGGACCCACGACCGACTGCGCATCGCCATCCAGAAATCCGGACGTTTGTCCGACCCCGCCCGTGACCTGCTGGCGCGGGCCGGACTGAGCTTCCGCGAGAGTCGCGATCGCCTATTTTGCTACGGCGAGTCATTGCCGATCGACCTGCTGCTGGTGCGCGACGACGATATCCCCGGCTTGATTGCCGAGGGCGTTTGCGACTTGGGCGTGGTTGGCCAAAACGTGCTGGAAGAGCAGGCCGCCGAGCGCGCCGCGGCCGGGCAGGAGGTCGCGTTCTCTACGATCAAGGCCTTGGGCTTCGGCCGCTGCCGCTTGTCGGTTGCCGTACCGAACGAATGGGATTGGGACGGCAACGCCCGCTTGGGCGGCACGCGCATCGCCACCAGTTACCCGGCGCTGCTGACGGCGTGGCTGGCGGCCCAAGGCGTCGCCGCCGAGGCGGTCGTCCTTTCCGGGTCCGTCGAGATCGCGCCGCGCTTGGGTAAAGCCGAGGCGATCTGTGACCTCGTTTCATCGGGCGCGACCTTGGTCGCAAACCAGCTGAAGGAAGTGGCGGTAATCCTGGAAAGCGAAGCGGTACTGGCCGGCCCGGCCAAGCCCTTTGGCGACGTGCGCGCCGACCTCGCATCGATGCTGATTCGTCGCTTGGACGGCGTGCTCAGCGTGCGCGCCAGCAAGCTGCTGCTTTTTCAGGCCAATCGCGCCGCGCTGCCAGAAATCATGAAACTGCTGCCTGATGCGGAACCGCCGACCGTGATGTCCATCGAAGGTCGCGCGGACGATGTATCGCTGCAGGCGCTGTGCCGCTCGGCGATGACCTGGCAGCGGCTCGAAGACATCAAGCGTGCCGGCGCATCCGGTTTGTTGGTGCTGCCTGTGGAGCAGATGCTGGCATGAAGATCGCGATTTGGTCCGAGTTAGATACCGCAACGCAGACGAGCTGGCTGCAGCGTCCGCTGGCGACCCAAGGTGATGAAATCGCCACCTCAGTCGCGCGAATCATTGCCCAAGTCCGCGCTGACGGCGATGTTGCCCTGCGCGCGTTGACGCGGCGCTTCGACGGCGTCGAGATTGGCAGTTTTTCCGTGTCTGACGCCGAGTTTGACGCCGCCGAACAGCAGGTTTCGCCGGCGTTGAAACAGGCGCTCATCGACGCGCGCGAGCGCCTGTTAGCCTGGCATTTCGCCGGGATGGGCAGCGAATTTGAAATTGATACCGCCCCGGGCGTGCGCTGCGGTCGCTTGCTGCGCGGTATTGGCCGCGTCGGTCTGTACGTGCCGGCCGGCTCTGCACCACTGCCATCAACGGCATTGATGTTGGGCGTGCCGGCCGATCTCGCCGGCTGCGCCGACATCGTTTTGTGCACCCCTCCGCGTTCGGACGGCAGCGCCGATCCAGCCGTGCTGGTTGCCGCGCGCCTTTGCGGGATCAAGAAAGTGTTCAAGTGCGGTGGCGCCCAAGCGATTGCTGCGATGGCATTTGGTACCGAATCCATCCCCGCCTGTGACAAATTGTTCGGGCCCGGCAATAGCTATGTCACCGTCGCCAAGCAGCAGGTGTCGGTGCAAGCAGGCGGCCCGGCGATCGACATGCCGGCCGGCCCCTCGGAAGTGCTGGTGATCGCCGATTCTGGCGCGCCACCGATTCACATCGCCGCCGACTTGCTGTCGCAGGCCGAGCATGGCCCGGATTCGCAGGTCGTATTGCTGACCGACGCGCCTGCTTTAATCCAGCCGGTGCAGGAAGAAATCGAGCGCCAGTTGGCCGTCTTGCCGCGCGCTGATATTACGCGCCGCGCACTGGAGCACGCGCGCTTGATTGTCGTTGACTCGCTCGCCACCGCGTTTGAGATCAGCAATTCCTACGCACCCGAACACCTGATTCTGGCGCTGCGGCAGCCGCGGCAATGGTTGGATCGAGTGCGCGCTGCCGGTTCCGTGTTCCTCGGCGATTTCGCGCCGGAGTCCTTGGGCGACTATTGCTCGGGCACCAACCACGTGCTGCCGACCAATGGCGCCGCGCGCGCCTATTCGGGCGTCAGCGTCGCCAGTTTCCAGACCAGCATCAGCGTGCAGGATGTCAGCCGCGCCGGTCTCGCTGCGATTGGGCCGTGCGCGGTCGAAATTGCGCGTGCGGAAGGTTTGGAAGCGCACGCGCAGGCCATCCTGCGTCGCCTAGAGCTGCCGGCATGAGCGTGCTTAACCTCGTCCGTGACGATCTGCGTGACTTCGCCGGCTACGCGTCCGCGCGCCGTGCCAACGTCACCGGCCACGTCTGGCTCAACGCCAACGAATCGCCGTGGCCATCGCCGGCCGATGTCGGCGATCAGGCGCTCAATCGCTATCCAGAACCGCAGCCGATGGCGTTGCGTTCGCGAATGGCCGCGCTTTATGGCGTTTCGGAAGATAGTCTGTTGATCACCCGTGGCAGCGATGAAGGCATCGACCTGCTGGTGCGTGCCTTCTGCCGCGCTGGCATCGACGGCATCGCGACCGCGCCGCCTACCTTTGGCATGTATGCGGTCTGCGCACGCGTGCAAAATGCCGCCGTATTCCCGGTGCCCTTGCGCGACGGTGTGCCGGCATTTTCACTCGATGAACAAGCGCTGTTGGCCACGGTCGCAAACAATCCGGTGAAACTGGTGTTCCTGTGCTCGCCGGCCAATCCAACCGGTCAGGCGCTGCCTTTGACGCAAGTCCGAACGCTGGCCACGGCGCTGCAGGGCCGCGCTGTCCTGGTCATTGATGAGGCCTACGGCGAGTTTTCGCCGATCAATAGCGCCACCACCTTGCTGCCCGAGTTCGACAATATTGTTGTGTTGCGCACCTTGTCGAAAGCGTATGCGCTCGCGGGCGCGCGCATCGGTGGCGTGATGGCCACGCCGGACCTGATCTCCCTGCTGCGTAATTTAATCGCGCCCTATCCGGTGCCGGCACCCTGCGCGGCGCTGGCACTGGCGGCGCTCGAACCCGAGGCGGTGGCGATGGCCGAACGCCGGCTGGCGATTTCGCTGTCGGAGCGGCAGCGCGTCGAGTTGGCGCTGGCTTCACTGCCGGGCATTTCGCGCGTGTATGAATCGGCTGGAAATTACCTGCTAGTGCGGTTTGCCGATGCCGAAACGGCGTTTGCGCGCTTGCTCGCCGCGGGTGTCGTCGTGCGCGATATGCGTGCAGTCCCCGGGCTCGACGATGCGCTACGCATCAGCATTGGCAGCCCTGCCGAGAATGATGCCCTGCTGTCGGCACTCGTTAACGAAACTGCAGGAGCCGCGCGATGAGCCGGATTCTTTTCATCGACCGCGACGGCGTGCTGATCGAGGAGCCGGCTGATTTTCAGATTGATTCCTTCGAAAAATTCCGCCTCGTCGACGGCGTGGTGCCGGCCTTGCTGAAACTGCGTGACGCCGGCTTTGAATTTGTGATGGTCAGCAATCAGGACGGCCTAGGCAGCCCGAGCTTCCCTCGCGCTCAATTCCAAGGCCCACACGACCTGCTGCTGCAGGTGCTGGCCTCGCAAGGCATCGGTTTTCGGGAAATCCTCATTGATGAGAGCTTCCCCGAGGACTTGTCGCCCAACCGCAAGCCCGGCATAGGGTTGGTAATGCACTACTTGCGGGACCGCAGTATCGACCTGGATCGCAGTGCGATGGTGGGCGATCGTGAGACCGACATGCAGTTCGCGGCCAACCTCGGCGTGCGCGGCTTTCGTTTTGGCTCTGGAAACTACGACTGGGCCGCAATCGCACACGCGCTTGCCGATGCCCCGCGCATCGCCCACGTCGAACGGCAAACCAAGGAAACCAAGATCATCGTCGACCTAGACTTGGACCGCGTCGCCGACCCGGTGATCGCGACTGATCTCGGCTTCTTTGACCACATGCTCGAACAGCTTGGCAAGCACGGCGGCTTCGCGCTGCAGGTGCGTTGCGCCGGCGACCTGCATATCGACGAGCACCACACGGTGGAGGACTGCGGCTTGGCCATCGGCAGCGCCTTCAAGCAAGCCTTGGGCGACAAACGCGGCATTGGTCGCTACGGCTTTTGCCTGCCCATGGATGAAACCCAGGCCAGCGCTACCCTCGATTTCTCCGGTCGTCCGTATTTCGTATTCGAGGGACAGTTTCCTCGCGCGACGGTCGGTGACCTGCCGACCGAGTTGGTGCCGCACTTCTTCCGTTCCTTGTGCGAGACCGCTGGCTTGAACCTGCACCTGGCCGTGCGCGGCGACAACGCCCACCACATGGTTGAGGCCAGCTTCAAGGCGGTGGCGCGTGCGCTACGTCAGGCGTTGAAGAAAGAGGGTGCCGAGTTGCCGACGACCAAGGGCGTGTTGTGACGCCGCGGGTGGTCTTGCTTGATTCGGGCGGTGCCAACCTCGGCTCGGTGCAGGCTGCGTTCGCACGCTTGGGCGTTGCTGCACCGGTGACCTCGGACGCCCGCATCATCGGCGCCGCGACGCACGTGGTGCTGCCGGGGGTTGGCGCTGCCGCTGCCGCAATGAAGACGCTGCGCGGCAACGGCTTGGACAAACTGATTCCACGCTTGTCCCAGCCACTGATTGGTATTTGCGTCGGCATGCAACTGCTGTATGAACGCTCGGACGAAGGTGATACCGATTGCCTCGGCCTGCTGCCCGGTCGCGTCGCCAAGCTGCCTGCCAGCGCCGGCATTCGCGTGCCACACATGGGTTGGAATCGCTTGCTGCCCTCGCAGGCGCACCCACTCACCGACGGCCTTGATCAGGCCTGGGTTTATTTCGTGCACAGCTACGCCGCGCCCGTGTCGGCGCAGTCGCTATCGAACTGTGAACACGGCGCCGCGTTCAGCGCCGTCGTTGCCCAAGGCCGGGTCATGGGCGCGCAATTTCATCCCGAGCGCTCCAGCGCCCCGGGCGCGCGCTTGTTGAAGAACTTTTTGGGGATTGCTGCATGAGTTTTCTCGCCATTCCCGCCATCGATGTGCGTGGCGGCCGCGTTGTTCGCTTGAACCAAGGCGACTACGCGCGCGAAACCGTCTATGGCGATTCGCCGGAAGCGGTTGGCCGCGCCTATGCCGATGCCGGTTCGAGTTGGTTGCATTTGGTTGACCTGGATGCCGCGAAGAAAGGCGCCTATACGCTCGCGCCCTTGCTGGGACTGCTGTCGGACCGACTACAGGTGCAAACCGGCGGCGGCATTCGCAGCGAGGCCGACGTGGAAGCGCTGCTGGCAGCGGGGGCCGCACGAGTCGTCGTGGGGACGTTGGCGGTGCGTGAGCCGGCGCGGGTTGCGGTGTGGCTCGAGCGCTTTGGCGCCGACCGCATCACCCTGGCCTTGGATGCCCGCGAGGACGCGGATGGCGAGTGGCGCTTGCCGGTGGCGGGCTGGACCGAGACATCTACTCAAACCTTGCCGGAGTTGGTGGCGTTCTATGCCGACGCCGGTCTCAAACACTTGCTGTGTACTGATATTTCCCGCGACGGCATGCTGTCGGGCTTCAATATCGATCTGTATCGGATGCTGGCCACGCGCTGGCCGGCGCTGTCGGTGCAGGCCTCGGGCGGCGTACGCAGCCTCGACGATATCCGTGCCGCGCGCGAGGCCGGCGCGGGCGTAGCCATCCTGGGTCGGGCTCTGCTCGAAGGCCGTTTTGATCTTGCCGAGGCCTTGGCATGCTGAGCCGGCGAATTATTCCCTGCTTGGACGTGCGCGATGGCCAGGTCGTCAAGGGCGTGCGTTTCCGCGATCACGTGGTGGTGGGCGCCATCGAAGAACTTGCAATCCGCTACCGCGACGAGGGTGCCGACGAGTTGGTGTTTTACGACATCACCGCCAGCCCGGAAGGTCGCTCGGTCGATCGCGCCTGGATCGAGCGCATTGCGAAAATCATTGATATCCCGTTTTGCGTGGCCGGTGGCATCAGCAGCGTCGAGCAAGCGCGCGCGGTGCTCGGTTCGGGAGCCGACAAGATTTCGGTGAATTCACCGGCCTTGGCGCGGCCGGCGCTGGTTGCGGAATTGGCAGACGCGTTTGGCGTGCAGTGCGTGGTGGTCGGCATCGACAGCCTGCGCGATGAGGACGGGCAATGGCGCGTGCGCCAGTACACTGGCGACCCCACGCGTACGCAGGCCTTGCCGATCTCGACCTTGGACTGGGTGCGCGAAACGGTGGCCTTGGGTGCGGGTGAAATCGTGCTCAACTGCATGGGCTCGGACGGCGCCCGGCGCGGCTATGACCTGGAACAGCTCAAAGCCGTGCGCGCCGTTTGCCCCGTGCCGCTAATCGCGTCCGGCGGTGCCGGGCAGGCCGAGGATTTTGCGGAAGTGTTTGAATCAGCCGATGTCGACGGTGCGCTCGCCGCCAGCGTGTTTCACAGCGGGCAACTGGCCATTCCCGCGCTCAAGGCGTTTCTCGCCGAACGCGGCTTGGTGATGCGCGCACCCGAAGCTACGGTTACTGGAGCCCACTATGCGACCTGATGAACTCGACGGATTGGCGTGGGAGAAGCAGCAAGGCCTGCTGCCAGCGATTGTGCAAGACGCGAGCAATGGCCGCGTATTGATGCTCGGCTACATGGATCGCGAGGCGCTGTCGGCGACCTTAGCCAGCGGTCGCGTGACGTTTTTCAGTCGCAGCAAGAATCGTCTATGGACCAAGGGCGAAACCAGCGGCAATTTCTTGGCCGTGGTCGAGGTCACGATGGACTGTGACGCCGACACCTTGCTGGTGCAGGCGACGCCCGCAGGCGATACCTGCCATTTGCAGCGGCCCAGCTGTTTTCCTGGTGCACCCGGCAATTTCCTGGCCGACCTTGACGCCTTGATTGCGACGCGCGATACCGAGCGTCCCGCCGACAGCTACACCACGCGCCTGTTCGAAGGCGGAATTCGCCGAATTGCGCAAAAAGTAGGCGAGGAGGGTGTCGAAACCGCGCTGGCGGCCGTCGTGCAGGATGATGAGGCTCTGTTGGGCGAGGCCGCCGACCTGGTCTATCACTTGGGCGTGCTGCTGCGCGCGCGCGGGCTGTCAGTGCGCGAGGTGGTGCAGGTGCTGGAGACGCGCCACCGCTGAATTCGGGCCGCGCGCGAGGCGCGGTTTGGCGCAATCGCCCGCGGCGGCGATAATCCCTGCCTGCCCGGAGGACTCATGCGCCTGATCACCTTTGTTTTGCTCGCCTGCGTTGCATCGCCGGCAGTGGCCACGCTTCCGCCTTGCAATAGCGGCGTGGTGTTCGAAGACAGCAATGGCAACGGTCGACGTGATGCCGATGAGTCTGGATTGCCCGGTATGCGGGTTTCGGACGGCACGCGTATCGTCACCACCAATGCCAAGGGCGAATATGTCCTTGGCGTGGATGGCGTGCGCAGCAGCTTCGTCATCAAACCGGCAGGGTTCCGCGCGACGATGCGGCCCGACGGATTGCCCGACACATGGCGCGTCGTGCAGCACCAAGAGGCGCCGCCACTGCGCTACGGCGGCGTGCCGCAGCAGTTGACTGAGTGCAAGGACTATCCGCTGCAGCGCGAAACCGCGCCGGCGAAATTCCTCGACGTGCTTTTGCTCGGCGATCCGCAGCCCAAGTCGATGACCGATGTTGACTATTACCAGCGCGATATCGTCGAGCCGTTGATTGGAAAAACCAGCGCCCGCTTGGGCATGAGCATGGGTGATATCGTCAATGACGACCTGACGCTGTACCCGGCGATCAAGGCGGTCGACGCCCGGCTGGGTCTGCCGTGGCTACACGTGCCGGGCAACCACGACATCGATTTTGACGCCCTGCACGACGAAGATTCGCTGCAGAGTTTCCGGAACGCGTTCGGACCCGATACCTATGCCTGGGAAGAGCCGGGTGCAAACTTCATTGTGCTTGACGACATCATCTACCGGCCCGGACAAAAGCCGGCGTACATCGGCGGTCTGCGTGCCGACCAGTTTGCATTCCTCGAAGCCTACTTGCCGACCGCAGCAACCGATCGTCTGCTTGTGGTGTCGGTGCACATTCCCTTCTTTGACAAAGGGCAGGGGGGCGAGGAAACGTTCCGCCACGAAGATCGCGAGCGCCTGTTCGCGCTGCTGCAGCGGTTCCCAAACGTGCTGCTGGTAAGTGCGCATACGCATGCCCAGAACAACTTCTATCACGGCCCCGCGACCGGCTGGCAGGGTACAAAGCCCTTGCTCGAATTTAATGTCGGTGCCGCCTGCGGTGCTTATTGGTCCGGTGTCCCGGATGCGAGCGGCATTCCGTCGACAACGATGGCCGATGGCACACCGAACGGTTATGCAAATTTGCATATTGCCGGCGGCGACTACAGCCTGCGCTGGTACCCGGCGCGCGGCGATGAAAACGCCCAGATCGGCCTGCATGCGCCGTACGCGCTGCGTCGCGGCGCCTATCCGGCCTGGGGCGTGTTCGCGAACTACTACATGGGCGACGCGGATTCTCGGGTTGAGTACCGTGTGGACGGCGGTGAGTGGAAGCGCATGACCCATGTGCTGCAGCCAGACCCGGCGATGCTCGCGGAAAACATGGCGGATGATCGCGCCACGGCCCTGCGCGGTTTCGACCGCTCACCTGAAGCCGAGCCCTCCTCGCATTTATGGCGCGGCGCCTTGCCTACCACGCTGCCGGCCGGGCCCCATCTCATCGAGGTGCGCGCTTTCGATCGCTGGCGAGGTGAGGTGGGCGCCCGCACCTCGTACCAGTTGCTCGAGGCGCCGCACTGATCCCCGCACCTCGCTGGCTCAACGCGAGGGCGCAGGGCAAGTTCAGCCAGATTCGCCATCCTGGAAGGCGGTTGGCGCCGGCACGGTAGGCACGAACGGCACCGGCGGCGCCGTCGGTAGCTGCGCCTGCAGTTGCTGCAGTTTCGCGCCGATCAGGCTGCCTTCGCTGATTTGTGGTTTCGAAGGCAGGAAGTCGGCTTCGCGTTCCCAGCTCGAAATCTGTTTACGTGCCAGTTCGAACGCAGCGCGAAAATCCGTAGTCTGGTTCAGCGCTTCGGTGAGATAGGCTTTGCCGAACCAGGTGATTTCCGAGTCGCTCCCGCAGCCGAACGAAGTTCGGTCCGAGCGCGCGGCGGTGATCACCAACGTATGCGGGTCACTTAAAGCCTTGACGAAGCCGCCCGAATAACAGGCCGACACCACGATCACCCGCCAACGAATAGCGGACGCATCGAGCGCGGCGCGCAGATTGTTTGGGTCAACCTGGTACATCGGCAGGTCGCCCAGTTCGACCAACAGTTCGTGGTCGCGGCTACCGTGGCTGCTCAGGAACAGCAGTAGCACGTCCTCCTGCGTATCCATCCGGGCGGCCACGTCTCGCAGCCCCTGCCGTAGGTTGGTCAGTGACGCGATGGGCGTAGTGGCGAGGGTGTCGTACGAATTGACCAGCGACAGCACGCGGCGCTTGGCACCAAAACGTTGCCCCAGCAGCGGCGCAAGGTAGTCCACTTCATTGCGGAACGTCGACTCTTCACTGTCGCCGGCAAAACCAACAGCATAAAGATCGACACGGCCCGGCGTTTGCACTGCCAAGGCCTGGGTGGCCTTGGCCAAGAGAGCGGGCTGTGCGGCGAGCAGCGCTTGCGTGCGGAAAAGCTGCGTGCGGGGCAGGGCGGCGCTTTCAGCGTCTTTGCCTGTGCGCGCCAATTCGCCGCCAATCGTAGGCTCCGCTGCGGCCGCATCGCCCCAAAGCAGCGCCTGCTGACGCTGACTCCAAGGCATCGCGAGTAGCGCAAGGGCAAGCGTGGCGATGCTCCATCGTCGCCGGCGTGATGCCTCACCGGCGACGAAACCGAGGCTGCGCACGAGCACGACCCATAGTGCGAGGCCGATCACCACTCGCCAAGCGATCCTGTTCGAGACTCCGGAATTTGTTGCGTCGGAAAGCACTTGCCAGGCACCTGTCCAAGGGATAGCCGCGACCAGCCAAAGCGCCGCGAGCCGCAGCCAAATGGCGGGGCGACCGATGCCGTTGGCCGCGAGCGCAGCAACCAAAATCACGCACAGAAAATACCCGGCGTGACTGAGCAGGCTTTCGGTCCAGAACGCGGTCGGCGCGTCTGCAAGATAGCGGTCGACCGCCGTGAATACCGCCAGCGACAAGGCCATCGCCAGGATGACGACGGTAAACGTGGCTGGGCGAACGACGCCGCGCGGACGCAGGAAAAGCGAAAGACCTAGGCCTAGCCGCCAGCTACGGATGCCATCGCGCAGTGCCGAGTCATTCACTCTGCAATGTCGGCGAACGACACCACGCGCAGATGGCCATGCGTAGCGTCGCCCAAGCGCGGTTGCGGATAATCCTCGATGCGATCGATTAACACGGTTGCCAAGCCCGCCTCGCGTGCGGCGTCGAGTTCTTCGACGACATCGGACAGGAAGATCACGTCATCGGCGTCAGCGCCGAGCTGGTCGAGGATATTGCGGTAGCTGCGGGTTTCGCGCTTGCCGCCGACTTCGGTGTCGAAATAGCCAGAAAATAGCCGGGTGAGGTCGCCCGCCGTGCTGTGGGCGAACAACAGGCGCTGCGCCGGTACCGAGCCGGACGAGTAAACATAGAGCAAGTTCCCGGCGGCGTGCCAGGCCTGCAGCGCGCTGACCGCGTCGGCGTAGATATGGGCCGAATAGGCGCCGTCTTCATAGCCGTCTTTCCACAGCATGCCTTGCAAGGCCTTGAGCGCGGTGTGCTTGCGGTCAATATCGATCCAGTCGAGCAAGGTCGCGATCAGCTGTTCGTCATCAGCCGATTCGTCGCCAATTTCCAACTGGACTTGCTCTAGCCAGAGACGGACCTTGGGATCGGCAGCGTGTTCGCGCACATAACGCGGCAATTCGGCGCGCGCGTACGGAAATAACACATCCTTTACGAAAGAAATCGAGCTGGTGGTGCCTTCAATGTCGGTGAGGATGATTCGTGGCATCTACTGTCCTAAACAAATCTTGCTGCCGCCAGCGTAGCGTGTGCTGGGAGCGCAGTTAGGCGGGCTCATAACGCGGAAATTTCTGCGCCCAATCCGTGCCCGTGAAATGGCCGACCCAGCCATCAGGCTCGGTGAAAAAACGAATCGCCACAAAATGTGGCTGCGGCCCCATGTCAAACCAATGGCGAGTGGAGTCGGGTACGCCAATCAGGTCGCCACTTTCGCAAAGAATTTCGTAAACGCGTTCACCCACGTGCAGGGTGAACAGGCCCGAGCCGGCGACAAAGAAACGCACCTCGTCTTCCTTGTGGAAGTGCTCGTCGAGGAACTTCTTCCGCATCGCCTCGCGATCAGGGTGTTGTGGATGGACGCTGACCACGTCAACGGCCCGATAGCCCTTCTCGGCGACGATCTTGTCGATGTCGTGCCGATAGGCTGCCATCACAGCCTCGGGCTCAGCGCCGGGTGCAAGGGCTGCAGTGGCCTGCCATTGTTCGAATCGCACGCCAATCTTGGCCAGCTGCTCGGCAATGAACTCGTGCGTAGTGGCCACCAACGCCGGGGTGCTCGCGTCGTGTTCGGAAAAAATTCGCAATCGGCTCATCGCAGTTTCCTCAGCTCGAGTTCGCAAGCGAAC
The DNA here is from genome assembly GCA_038252715.1 of Lysobacterales bacterium. Taxonomy (GTDB): domain Bacteria; phylum Pseudomonadota; class Gammaproteobacteria; order Xanthomonadales; family Xanthomonadaceae; genus Arenimonas. The sequence continues at coordinate 14,189 of JBBSAA010000051.1, forward strand.
AGAAACTCGAACGCGTCCAAATGGCGACGCGCCTCGGCCATGTCGCAGCCCCAGGCGTACAGCCCGTGGCCATCAATCAAGTAGCCCCACAAGGGGCCGGCATCGAGCAGGCGCTCGACTTCAGCGGCCAGCGCGGGCATGTCTTGGCTGTTGGGCAGCACTGGGACGTCGATTGCGACTTCATGCGTGCTGTTGCCGGCAAACGCTTTCAGCAGCTCGTAGCCATCCAACCGGATCTTTCCAGCGGCCGCGAACAATCGCGAGGACACGGTCTGCACCAGCGAATGCGTGTGCAGCACGCAGCCAACCTGGGGAAATCGCCGGTACAGCTGGGTATGCAGCAAGGTTTCCGCTGAGGGCCGGTTCGTCGTCGCCACGGGCTGACCGTCGAAATCAACCACCATGATGTCGGCCTCGCCCAACTTGCCTTTGTCGCGGCCGGAGACGGTGATCGCGGCGTGGCGATCATCCAAGCGCGTCGAGAAATTGCTGCTGGTGGCTGGCGTCCAGCCCATGGCGGCGAGCTCGCGCGTGGTGGTCACAATTTCTTGGGCGCAGGCGCTAAGCCGGGCCGAGTCGTAGGGGAGGTCGGTCATAGCCGCCAGTTTAGCGCGGTGTGATGTCAGGGCGGTGTGGGGGCCGCAGTTAGGCCTCTTAAGTCATGCGCCGGCTCATCGGACTGCTGTGCTTGAGCGTCGCCGAGTGGATATCGCTCAGCTTGCATGACCAGTTCCGCGCTTCGATGCCTGCTGACGCAATCGCGAGTGATTCTCGCTTGATTTCTGTCAACCCAGCATTCACTCCCAAGGACTATAGTGAGGCCAATTCTCGCTGAGGTATGCCATGGACACGCTGTCGAATAACCGCCGCACCTTCCTCCGTCGCGCCGCGATTGGCGCTCTCGCTCTGCCAGTGTTGGCCCTGACTGGCCTGCCGAAGGCACAGGCGCAAGCTGCGGCCTTGAAGAAACTGCCTCTGGATAACCCGCAGGCGAAAGCTTTGAGCTATGTCGCCGACGCGGCAACGACCAAGGCGCCCACGCACAAGGCCGGTAGTGTTTGCAGCAATTGCCAGTTCTTCACCGCCGCGACCGGTGCTTGCACGCTGTTCGCCGGTTACGCCGTCGCCCCCAAGGGCTGGTGCTCGGCCTGGGCGAAGAAAGCCTAAGCAGCTACTCAAACCCCTGCATCCGTAAGGGTGCAGGGTGCCGTAGTGCCTCCCTGACAGTCCTGTCTGGAGGGGAAGCGGCGTATGACGGCACAGCCATGGACTCGCCGGCGATTTTTGGCCGGCAGCGTGCTTTTGACGGCCCTGCCGCTGGTCGCCACGGCAGCGCCGGAGGCGGTTCTGGTGCCTCTTCCTGCCGATGCCGAACAAGCGACCGCCCTGGGCTATCGGGCGTCAGCGGCCGACGTATCGGACCCTGCCTACGTGGCCGGCAGCC
>JBBSAA010000052.1:0-15604 GCA_038252715.1 Lysobacterales bacterium
GACCGAATAAATAAATAGCGCCGGTTCGCCGGTGTCCACATCCACACGATCGAAGCAGTGATCTTGGCCACCGGATTTCCCCGTCCGGTGGTTTTCTTTTTTTGGTCGTAAGAGCGCCCACTCAGGCGTCTTCGTCGCCGAGTCTGTCGCGACGCTGGTTCCAGCCCTCGGCATGGCGTGGCGCCCAGCCGCGGCAATCGCCTCGTTCAGTTCGGCGAGCGCAAGCCTCGTCCCCGCGCGACCGCGTTTTAATTCGACTCACAAGGATGCGTCGGCCAAGATCACCGTCGCCGCAGGCATGCTGCATTGGTCGGGGCGGTGGATCGGCAGATCAAGTCGCTGCGTGAGGTGAACTTCGGCTAGCCAGCACAGTTCGACCTTGGTTTATCGACTGAAATGCTTACTGGACCCGGCAGCTCAAGTCGCGGCGGCGTGGCAGGCCGCACACATCCCGTGCACTTCCAAGGTCTGCGCGCTGGGGATAAAGCCAAGCTCGCGCGCTTGGGCGTCGAGGAGAGACGTGATGCGTTCGTCCTCGAGCTCGACGACGTTCTGGCAGCTGTCGCAAATCAGGAACGGCACCGAGTGCCGAACCTGCGGATGGTGGCAGCTGACAAACGCGTTGATCGAGGCCAGCCGATGGATGAAACCCTGTTCGAGCAGGAAATCGAGTGCGCGATACACCGTCGGCGGCGCGACCGAGCCGGCGCCTTCTTTCATCCGGTCGAGCAGATCATAGGCCTTGACCGGTTTGCCGGCCGCCGCGACCAGCGCCAGCGCTTGCGCGCGCAGTGGCGTCAAACGCAGGCCGCGCGCCTCGCACGCTTCCTCGACCGCACGCACGAAGCCAGCCGCATCGTGGACGTGATGGCCGGGATCGGTGCAGTCGTGGGCGTGCGCGTGTTTAGTCATAATCCTAGGGTGGGCCCAATAAGGCTCGGTTTCAACCAACGAGTCACTGCCAGACAGTCCGCACGCGCAAATCAGGCGACGGGAATTTTCGCGAGCGCCGCGTCAATCCGGGTCAGCGCCTGCGCTTGGCCAGCAAGGAACACGGTGTGTTCGATCGACGGTGACACCTGCGTGCCGGTGATTGCGACGCGCAAGGCCGGGGCGATTTTCCCCAAACCCAGTCCGAGCGCTTCACCGGTGGCGGCCAAGACGCCATGCACGGCCTCCGGCGACCATTCCACCAGCGCGGCGAGGCGCTCGCGCACGGCAGTCAAGGGCACCATCGCGGCGGGCACCAGGTGTTTGGTCACAGCCGCTTCGTCATACACCGTCAGCGGCAGGTACCAGACGGCAGCGCGCTCGGCCATGTCCTTGAGCGTCTGTACGCGATCGCGCAATGCGACCACCACATCGGCCGGCTTCGGCCCCTTGCTGAGGTCGTAACCGGCCTGCTCGAGATGCCAAAGCAAGTGCGCCGCCACCGCCTCGGGCGCGTCGGACTTGAGGTAATGCTGGTTAAGCCAGCCCAGTTTGTCCGGGTCGAGGCGCGAAGCCTTGGAATTGACGTCCTCGATCTTGAACAGCGACACCATTTCTTGCTTGCTGAATATCTCCTGGTCGCCGTGCGACCAGCCCAAGCGCGCCAGATAGTTCAACAATGCGTGCGGCAGGTAGCCGGCATCGCGGTAGTCCATCACCGCGGCCGCATCCTTGCGCTTGGACAACTTCTCGCCCTGCGGATTAAGGATCATCGGCATGTGCGCGAAGAAGGGCACCGGCGCACCAAGGGCCTCATAGATATTGACTTGCCGCGGCGTGTTGTTGACGTGGTCATCGCCACGAATCACGTCGGTGATCTGCATGTCGATGTCGTCAACCACGACGGCGAAGTTATAGGTTGGGTAACCGTCGGAACGGAAGATCACCAAGTCGTCGAGCTCGGTATTGCTCCACTCGATGCGACCCTTGATCTTGTCCTCGAACACCACGCTGCCGGCAGGCGGATTCTTGAAGCGAATCACCCGGTTGGGGTCCTCGCGGAACGCTTCATTGCGCTCACGATAGAAGCCGTTGTAGCGCGGCTTTTCATTCTTGGCCATGGCGGCCTCACGCATGGCGTCGAGCTCTTCCTTGGTTTCATAGGCGTAATACGCCTTGCCCGAAGCCAGAAGCTGGTCAGCGACTTCCTTGTAGCGAGCCAGCCGCTCGGTTTGAAAGATCGGACCCTCGTCGTATTCCAAACCCAGCCACGCCATCGCGTCGAGGATGGCCTGTACCGCTTCCTGAGTGGACCGCTCGCGATCAGTATCTTCGACGCGCAGCACGAATTGTCCGCCACGGCGACGTGCTTCCAGATAGCAATACAGTGCAGTGCGCGCACCGCCGATATGCAGGAAACCGGTAGGGCTGGGGGCAAAACGGGTGCGGCAAGTCATGGCGGGGCTCGGCAGGGCGCGAAAGCGTTATTTTACCGGATGGCGCCGGTGTACACGTGGACGGGTCGGCGGGTCACCGCCCCTGACGCTGCCCCACTGCTACTAAGCGGCTGCAGCCCCGGTGCCGTAGCGATTCCCGCGTTGCGCCTGACCCAAAGTTGCGGCATTGCAACTAGCATCGTCATCCCAGCGAACGCTGGGATCCACGCCGCCGCCTCGTCAATCTGAACGATGGGTCCCAGCTTGCGCTGGGATGACGAGCCTTTTCTTGATAACGGCCACTGGGATGACCGTCGTCCTTTTGATGACGACCGCAGAGATTACGGTCGTCTTTGTGAATACAACCGTCTTATCATCGTCACGTCGGCGGTGGTGAGACGGCCGGCTGGCTACTTCACGGTGATGGTGATCTTCTCCGACACCACCGCCGGCTCGTGCGGAATGTGGTTCGCGTCGGCTAGCAGCAGCTGCAGCGTGTGTTTGCCGGGTGCGAGCTTGACCGTGGTTTGCGTCTGGCCCTTGCCAAAATGCACGTGCTTGTCGTCCAGCGGGACCGGGCGATCCAGCGGCGGCAGGGGCGAGTCGATGATCAGGTGGTGGTGACCGGTGTTTTCAGCGACCGTGCCCGCCGGGGCGACCCCCATTCCCTTAAGCCCGAAGCGCACCGTGACTTCCCCGCTGACCACCGCGCCTGGCTTCGGACTGATGAAATAGACCTCGGCCCCGGCCGGGGACGGGGTGCGCGGCAGGGTTTGTGCGACTGAGGCGCCAGCGGCGAGCAGTAAAACCAGGCATAAACCAGCGAAACGGGACATGGCGCGACTCCAAGCAGGGCAAGCGTGACCCCTAGCCTATCAAGCCAATCCTTATGATCGCGTGGACGCGGCACGCGCCAGCGCGGCTGTTAAAATAGCGCCATGAACCTTTCTCGCCTCGCCCCGCTGCTGCTCGCCTTCGCCAGCCTCGTCCTGCCCGCACATGCCCAGGAATTGCCTGTGCCCAAGCCGGCGGAAGTCGCCAGCGGACCGCGCGTCGCCATCGAAACCAACCTTGGCCGCATCGTCATTGAACTGTATCCGGCCAAGGCGCCGCGCACGGTCGAGAACTTCCTGGCCTACGTTCGCGATGGTCATTACAACGGCACCGTGTTCCATCGCGTGATCACCGACCTGCTGATCCAAGGCGGGGCCTACACCTCGGACCTGCAGCTCAAGCCCGAGCGTGCGCCAATTCCGAATGAAGCCGGCAACGGGCTTTCCAACCTGCGCGGCACCATAGCCGCCGCTCGGCGCGCCAGCGAGAAAGATTCCGCCGGCGCCCAGTTCTTCATCAATACCGTCGACAATCGCCAACTTGACCCCAGCGGCGCGGGTGCATTCAACGCCGGCTATTGCGTGTTTGGCCGCGTGGTCGAAGGTTTGGAGATCGTCGACAAGATTCGCGCGGTACCGACGTCGGCACGCGGCCCCTTCCCCGGCGACGTGCCGGTGACGCCGGTGGTGATCGAACGCGCGCAACTGCTTGCAGATTGAACGGGTGACGACGCTCTTTATTTCCGATCTGCATCTGGACGAGTCGCGTCCCCAGATCACTGACTTGTTCGTGGACTTCCTGCGCGGTGAAGCGCGCGCTGCTGAAGCCGTCTTTATTCTCGGTGACCTCTTCGAAGCCTGGATTGGCGACGACCAAACGACGGCGCTGAGTGATCGTGTCCGCAGCGAACTATTGGCGCTAACCCGGTCGGGCGTGCCAACGGCGTTCCTGCGTGGTAACCGTGACTTCCTGATCGGCCCCGGCTTTGCCGCCGACACCGGTGTGCGCTTATTGGCCGATCCGTGCCTGATTTCGCTGTATGCCGAGCCGACCCTGCTGATGCATGGCGACCTGTTGTGCAGCGACGACCTCACCTATCAAAACTTTCGCAACCAAGTGCGCGACCCAAGCTGGCAACAGGATTTCCTGGCCCAGCCGCTTGCGGCGCGGCAAGCGTTCGCAGATCGGGCACGCAGTGAAAGCCAACAGCGACAAGCCGGCTTGATCGCGTCCAACACGCTTGAAACCATTACCGATGTCACGCCGGCGACGGTCGCGCAAACGATGGCGCATTACGGCGTTACGCGCCTGATCCATGGCCACACGCATCGCCCGGCAATCCATTCGCTGACCGTTGACGGTCGCCCGGCACGGCGCATCGTGTTGGGGGATTGGTACGAGCAGGGATCGGTACTGCGCGTGGATGCCGACGGACTCGCGCTTTCTGTCCTTGGCTAGGTGCCGGTTCGTGGGAGCGGGCATGGCCGCGCTGCGAAATGCCTTGGCACATGAAAACGCGGCCATGTCCGCGGCTACAAACTCAGGTCAGACGATTCTGCCCCACACGAACCGCTAGGGCTTGGCGTAACGCGCCGCCTCGTAGCCACCGACTTCGAACACTAGCGACGGAATCATGCCGCTGCCCTTGGGCAAGATGATTCGTACTTGCTTGGCGGCCGCCATGGCAGCAATGAATTTTTGATCGTCATTGATGAATAGCGCCGGGCCCGTGCCCGAATCGGATTGTTTTCCGGCCCAGGCCGTTGCTTCATTGCCATCGAAGGCGATTCGCATCGTGCAGGGGCTGCCGCAGGCGAACTTCGACTGCTCCAGCAGCAAGTAAACGCTGCGCCCCCAAGATGGATGGTCGCGCAGCACTAGGCGGGCGTCGGCAACTGGCAGCACTTCGTCCTCGCCGACCGGCACTGTTCGGCTGTAGATGGTAGCGCTGCGCTGCACGCCACCTCCGGTCGCCACCGACTGATAATCCCAAGCATCGCGCAGGCGGCGTTGGTCGCGGGCAGCCTCGGCTTCTTGATGGGTCTGGGCGAGCGTGGCTGCGACTTTCGCTGCGGCCTCGGTGCCGGAGTATTTCCCGACCAAGATATCGGCCTTGGCTTCGGCACTTTCCCAGCTGCCGTTGGCGCGCGCGGCCTCGTAGTCGGCCAGCAATGCGTTGGCCTTGGCTTGCTCGGCCGCCGACAGCGCCGTGTCTTCCGTAGCAGGCCCACAGGCGACCAGGCCAACCGCACATATCAAGGCGAAAATCAGGCGCATGCGTGCTTCCTCAACGTTTTTCCGACAAGGCCGAGAGTAAAGCCATCTCGCTGTCAGCGAAACCGGCCGCCGCGCGCGCGGGCAAATTGAAGGGGCCGCGGATCGCGCCTTTGGCAAGGTCGCGTATCAGTTCGATAAAAGTAGTTTCTGGCTCACGGCCCTCACGTTCGCAGCACCACGCAAACCAGTGGCTGCCAATCGCGACATGGCGCACTTCTTCCGAAAGGATCAGTTCGAGCACGTCGGCCGACGCGTGGTCACCCAAACCGCGTAGTCGATTGATCATTCCTGGCGTCACGTCCAGCCCTCGCGCCTCCAGCACGCGTGGCACCAAGGCCATGCGCGCGAGGCAGGAGTCGGCAGTTTTCTCGGCCATTTCCCATAGCCCGTTGTGCGCGTCGAAATCGCCATAACCGAACCCGAGATCCTGCAGGCGCGACGCCAGCATGGCGTGGTGACGCGCCTCATCGTCGGCCACGCTCAGCCAATCGGAATAAAACTGCGCCGGCATACCTCGAAATCGATAGACCGCATCCAGCGCTAGATTGATTGCGTTGAATTCAATGTGCGCGATGGCATGCACGAAGGCCGCTCGCCCCTCCAAACTGCCCAAACCGCGGGACGGCGCATCGCGCGGAGACACTAAGGCAGGTTTATCTGGACGGCCCGGCGGGCGGATTGCCTCAGGCGGCGTGGCAAACAAATCGGGCAGCAAGCGTCCGGCGGCATGCTCGCGGGCAAAGGCATGGGTGAGCGCGATTTTCTCGTTTGGCTCGGCAGCCGTCAGGCAGGCGCGTGCCGTTTCAAAAAAATCCATCATTGAGCACTCAACGCTCGGGGCCTGAACTGATGCCCCATCGCCTAGACCGCGCGCCGCTTGCGCTTGGATTCGTCGCTGCGCGCCTGCTGCAGGCGCTCGAAATAGCCCGGTTCGATGCCAGTGACGTATTCGCCGGTAAAGCATGACGAATCGTAGGACGCGTTCTTTTTCTTCGGGCCCGACACGGCCTCTTCAAGATCGGCGATGTCTTGGTAGACCAACCAGTCGCAGCCGAGCAAGGTCTGCACCTCTTCCTCGGTGCGACCGTGTGCTACCAACTCTTCGACGGCCGGCATATCAATACCGTAAATGTTCGGAAACCGCACCGGCGGGGCCGCGGATGCCAAGTAGACCTTGCGCGCGCCGGCGTCGCGCGCCATCTGCACGATCTGCTGCGAGGTGGTGCCACGAACGATCGAGTCGTCGACGAGCAGGACAACGCGGTCCTTGAACTCCAGCGGGATCGGATTGAGCTTGCGACGCACGGATTTAACGCGCTCGCCCTGCCCCGGCATGATGAAGGTGCGACCGATGTAGCGATTTTTGATGAAACCTTCGCGATACTTCACGCCCAATACGTTGGCAATTTCCAAGGCCGCGTCGCGCGAGGTGTCCGGAATTGGAATGACGGTGTCGATGTCATGATCGGGCCGCAGGCGCAGGATTTTCTCGCCCAGTTTCACGCCCATGCGCATGCGCGCCTTGTGCACCGAGATATCGTCCATCATCGAGTCGGGACGCGCGAAGTACACGTACTCGAAGATACAGGGCGCGTGCTTGGCCGCCGGCGCGCAGATTTCCGCGGTCAGCTCGCCGCGCGGCGTGATCACCACCGCTTCGCCGGGCGCGATGTCGCGAACGCGGGCAAAGCCAAGGATATCGAGCGCGACCGATTCCGACGCCACCGCGTATTCGATGCCGGCGGCGGTTTCGCGCTTGCCCAAGACCAAGGGACGAATACCGTTGGGATCACGAAACGCCACCAAACCCAAGCCCAGGACGATACTGACGATGGCGTAGCCGCCCTTGCAGCGGCGATGCACGCCAGCGACGGCTGCGATCGCCGACTGCGGCGTCAGCGGACCCTGTGCCGAAAGCTCGTGCGCGAACACATTGAGCAGCACTTCCGAATCAGAGTCGGTGTTGATGTTGCGACTGTCTTGCTCAAACACTTCGCGACGCAGCGCTTCGGTGTTGATCAAGTTGCCGTTATGCGCCAAGGCGATGCCATACGGCGAATTGACGTAGAACGGCTGCGCTTCGTCGGAACCCTCCGAACCTGCCGTGGGATAGCGACAATGGCCGATACCGACGCGACCGGTCAGCAACTGCATGTGCGGGGCGTCGAAGACGTCCTTTACCAGTCCGTTGCCCTTGTGCAGGCGGATCTTGTTGCCGTCGACGGTGGCGATGCCCGCCGCGTCCTGGCCGCGGTGTTGCAACACCGTCAGGCCGTCATACAGCGCTGCCGCGACGTCGATGACCCCGACGATTCCGATGATGCCGCACATGGTGAACTCCGTGACGCGTGATGTCGCAAAAACTCAGGGGTTGGTGACCACGATTCCGGACTGACCCAACTTCTGGTTCACCGAATCGCGCAGCGACTCTGCCGACGAGCGATCAGCCACCGGACCGACGCGCACGCGGAAGCGGGCGCCAGCCTCGGTATCAACACGCTGCACGAAGGCACTGAACCCAGCCGCGCGCGCCTTATCGCGCAAGGCCATTGCGTCGGCCTCGACGCTCGGCGCAGACAGCTGGACGGCAAAACCGGAGGCCGACGCCGGTTTAGGCGCCGCGGCGGCCGGCGTTTCGACCGCAGGCTTGGTAGCGACGGGTTTTTCAAGCGCGGGTTTGGTAGCGACCAAGGTATCGGTGGCAACCACCTTGCTGGTGCTGCCGGCAATCGCATCAGCGCGCTGGCGGGCCGACTCAGCGGCGGCGCGATCGGCGAACGGACCTACCCGCACGCGCATCGCCGCCTTGCCGCCGACGGTGATTTTGTCCGCGCTGACCGGCAATTTCGCCGCGCGAAGTTTTCCCACCAATGCATTGGCATTGTCGAGGTTGCTGAAGCTGCCAATGCTAACCATGTAGTCGCCGCCAGCGACGGCTGCCGACGGCGCGGGGGCCGTTGCTGGCTTGGGCGCCGACACCACTGGCGCCGGGGCCGGCTTCGGGGGCGCGACAAGCACCGGCGTCGTCGCCGTTGGCGGCGGCGGTGACACGGTGGCCGGCGCACCTGCAGGCTCCATCGGCGCCGACACGGAAACGCTGTCGGACGCGGGTGCCGGTGCGGTGACGATGCTCTGCGCCGGATCTACCGGTTGCGCGGCGGCAGCCGCCGAGGTGTCCATGCCCAGCACCCCACCCGCGGGCGTTTCAGCGATCGGGGTGCCCAGCGGAAGCTCGCGGGTTTCAAACTTCTGGTCGGGCGACGCCGGCATTTCCAGCGGCACTTGGGCCGCGTCGGGCGATTTCACGTCCGGTCCCTTGAGCAGCATCGGCAGGAAGATAATCGCCAGCGCCGCCAGGACGGCGGCACCAATCAGGCGCTGTTTGAGCGGGGATTCCATGTGACCTGCCTGCCGGGGGAAAACAGGTGGGAATTATAGCCTGCCGGGCTCGGCTTCAACCGCTCCGCTTATTCAGCCCGCAGCGCATCGGCGACGGTGTGGAAGGAGCCGAACACCAGCACGCGCTCGTCCAGCCCCGACGCCGCCCGCGCCGCCGCCAGCGCGGCCCGGACATCGTTGTAGGCACTGACGCGCGCCACGCCAACCAGCGCTTCCATTCGCGTCGCCAGGGCGACGCCGTCCAAGCCGCGCGCGCCGGCATCGTGGATGCCCGCGGCAAACCAGTGCAGCACGGCCGGATCGATCAAGCTGACAATCGCCTCGATATCCTTGTCGCGCAACGCGCTGAACACGGCCCGGGTTGGCTTGGGATGCGCTGCCAGCCACGCCGCCAGCTGGAGCGCGGCCTGCGGGTTGTGGGCAACGTCGAGCACGATCTCGGGCGCAATCGCGATGGTCTGCAGCCGGCCCGGAACGCGGGCGCCGCGAATCCCCTCGATAAACGCAGCTTCGGGAATTTCAATCGGCAGCGCGCGCAGGGCAGCAATCGCAGCCGCGGCATTGTCGAGCTGGGCTGACACCGCCAAAGTCGGCAGCGGCAGGTTCAGTTCGAAACCGGGCTCGCGCCAAAGCCACTGGTCCTGACCGCGCTCGACCAGATAGTCCGAGTGTCCGCGAATTGCGATGGCGCCAAGCTCATACGCACGCTTGAGCACCGACGAGGGCGGGTCTTTCTCGCCCAGCACCGCCGGCTTTCCGGCGCGAAAAATACCGGCCTTTTCTGCGCCGATCGCTTCCCGGTCGGTGCCCAGGTACTCCTGATGGTCGAGATCGACCGTGGTAATAACGGACACATCGGCATCGACAATGTTGACTGCGTCAAGCCTGCCGCCGAGTCCCACCTCTAGGATCGCGAGGTCCAGACTGGACTGCTCGAAAACCAGCAGCGCGGCAAGCGTGCCAAATTCGAAATAGGTGAGCGGGATGATTTCCTGTCCGGGGAGGCTTCGAGCGGCCTCGATGCACTCGAACGCAGTGATCAACAACGCGTCGCCGGCATCGCGGCCGTCGATGCGTATGCGCTCGTTGTAGCGCAGCAAATGCGGCGAGGTAAATGCCCCGACCCGTAGGCCGGCAGCGCGCGCGATGGCTTCGACGAAGGCAACTGTCGAGCCCTTGCCGTTCGTACCGCCAATCGTGATGACGTGTTTACCCGGCTTTCCCAGCGGCAGTCGACGCGCCACTTCACGCACTCGGTCGAGCCCCATCGCAATCGCCTGCTGATGGGTGTGCAGTTGGTATTCGAGCCAGTCATCGAGGGTGCGAGTCATCGCGCAAGTATGAAGCATCCACGATTCGTAGGAGCCAGCTTGCTGGCGAAATGCCCGGCCTTCAGCGACGCTTGGCGTCATGCCGCGAGGTTGCCGGCGAGCGGTCACGACCTTCCACGCCTTTGGAGTGGTTGTGGGCTGCGATCAGTGAGCTTTCGAAAGCGAGTGAGTGAGGACTTGTCGCCAGCAAGCTGGCTCCTACGTCGGTCGAGTGCGCTCCTGCGAGCCGGTCACAGCGCCCGATGCACGGCCTCGCCAAACAAGGCGGTGTGGTGATTGCAATCGTTCAGTCGTACGACCTCAAGATGATTCACGTCAGGGCCTTCAAGCAAGTTGATGGTCGTCGGTGCCTGCCGGAACGACCACAGGCGAGACAGCGGCAGGCCGAGGATCTTGCACAGAAGGACGCGGTTGACCGCGTCGTGCGCGACGACCAGCAGGGTGTCATTCTCGCCCAAGCCATCGCAGGCACGCGCGAACGCCGGCCATGCGCGGTCAAACACCTGCCCGATGGATTCGCCCTTGGGCATTTGCACCGATTCGGGCGCATCACGCCACGCAGTCAGCAGGAGCGGATCACGCTCGCGAATTTCGCTTGCTAACAGGCCTTCCCAATCGCCATGGGCAATTTCTTGCAGGTCGGCATCAAACGTTAGGGTGGCGGCGCGCACCTCACCCAGCGCCAACTGCGCGGTGCGCTTGGCGCGAACCAGCGGCGATGCGACGGCACGTGTGATATCGACATCGCGCAAACGCTGGCCAAGTTTTCCCGCCTGCGCCTCGCCGACCGGCGATAACGGGATATCCATTTGACCCTGGTAACGGCCCTCGGCGTTCCAAGGCGTTTCGCCGTGACGGGCGAGCAAGATGCGCATCACACGGTCTCCAGCGCGTTGATGCTCGGCACCCAGCGCACCGCGCCAGGCTGCGCAGCGACGTTCTCTCGCACGCCCCTGCTGGAGCGGGGTTCACGGTCGATCGACCGGGCAACCGGAACACGAGAGGCTGGTCCGACAGCCGGGAGATGGGGCTTCATACGCGTGGGAGTCCAATGCCAATGGTTGAAAAATTATCACATCCGGCCGCGCCGGTAGTGGCCGGGTCCGGGCTTCGCACGTATTCACACAAATAACGTGAAGACTCTTCCGACGGCGCCTAGCCCCACGCTATCGAAGCCCGACTCTGGAATCTGGGACGAAGATCAAGACTCGATCCTCCGCCGCGTAACGGCTTGCTAAGGCTTTGATAGACCAACGATCGATCCAGCGGCGCCTACTTCGCCAAACATGACTTTTGGCCCATCGCCCCGACCCGGGTCTGGGCATACGCTCGCCCGCTTGACCCCCATTCCGGCGGTTTCTCTTGGAGCTCGCAACGTGACCACGAATACCCTCAAACACCTGGCGCTCGCGCTGGCCGTGACCGCTGCCCTGGCCGCCTGCAAGAAGGAAGAGCCTGCTGCAAGCACACCCGCCGTCGCCGCTGCCCCCGCGGCCTTAAAAATCGACGAGTCCAAACTCTCGCCACTACCGGCGTTCAACGTTGCCGATATCGACGCCAATGGCCAGGTCTGCCAGGACCTCAATGCCTACGTCAACGGAAAATGGCTCGCCGCCAATCCGGTGCCGTCCGACAAGACCAGCTGGGGCAGCTTCGAAATGCTCGGCGAGCGCTCGCTTTCGGTGCAGCAGCAGATCATCGAAGCGGCAGCGAAGTCGCAGTCGCCAGCCGGCACAGTCGAGCAGAAGATTGGCGATATCTATGCCGTCGGCATGGACCAGCAGAAACTCAATCAGGACGGCGTCGCCCCGCTCAAAACAGAGCTCGCCGCGATCGACGCACTGACCGACGGTGCCAGCATCGCCCAGTACCTGCGCGACGGCTTCGCCAAGGGCCAACAGACGGTCTTTGCCTTCGGCGCCGAATCGGACTTCCAGCGTCCGGACCTGGTGATCGGCTACGCGTTCCAGAGCGGCTTGTCGCTGCCGGAAAAAGCCTACTACCTGGAACCGAAGTACCAAGAGAAGCGTGACGCCTTCGTCGCCCACATCGAGCGCATGCTCGTGCTCGGCGGCGTGGATGCCGCTGCAGCGAAGACCCAGGCCCAGGCTGTGCTCGCATTCGAAACCCGCCTCGCAAAAGCGTCATTGGCACCGGTCGAACTGCGCGATCCGAACAACCAGTACCACTTCGTGTCCGTCGCTGATGCCGACAAACTGTCGCCGAACTTCCCGTGGTCGAAGTTCCTCGACGCCGAGGGTTTGAAGGGCGTTGACGGCTTCTCTTTGTCGCAGCCGAAGTTTTTCGCTGAAGTTGACAAGATGATCGGCAGCACGCCGGTCGCCGATTGGCAGGCCTATCTGCGCTACCAGACGCTTGCTGGTGCCGCGCCTTTCCTATCGGATGCGTTCTCGGACGAGCGCTTCTCGTTCTACGGCAAGACGATGCGCGGCCAGCAGGAACAGAAGCCGCGCTGGAAGCGCGTGCTCGACACCATCAACGGCAGCATGGGCGAGGCCTTGGGCCAGATCTACGTCAAGGAGGCGTTCCCGGAAGAATCCAAGGCGCAAATGAAGGTGCTGGTCGACAACCTGCGCGCATCGCTGAAGACGCGCCTGGAGGGCTTGGAGTGGATGAGCGCTGAGACCAAGGCCAAGGCGATCCAGAAGTGGGATTCGTTCGACCCGAAGATCGGCTATCCGGACAAGTGGCGCGACTACAGCGCGCTGACCATCAGCCGCGACAGCAGCTATCTCGACAACGCGCTGGCCGCCGGCGCGTTCGAGAATGCCTACCAAATGGCCAAGATCGGCAAGCCGGCCGACCGCAAGGAATGGGGCATGACGCCGCAGACCGTCAACGCCTATTACAACCCGCTCAAGAACGAGATCGTGTTCCCGGCCGCCATCTTGCAGCCGCCATTTTTCGATGCAAAGGCCGATCCGGCCCTGAACTACGGCGGCATCGGTGCGGTTATCGGCCACGAAATGCTGCACGGCTACGACGACCAGGGCAGCCAGTTCAACGCCGCCGGCAAGCAGGAAAACTGGTGGACGCCGACTGACTTGAAAAACTTCCAGGCCCGCACCGGCAAATTGGTCGCGCAGTTCGACGACTACGTTGCAGTTAACGACCCAAAGGAAGGCCCGCTGCACGTCAAGGGCGAGCTGACGCTGGGCGAAAACATCGCCGACCTCGGCGGCATCACGGTTGCCTATGACGCGATGAAGCGCGCCGAAGGCGTCGGCTATGTGGATCCGAAAACCGATGGTCTGACTCAGGACCAGCGCTTCTTCCTCGGTTTCGGCACGATCTGGCGCCGAAATTTCACGCCGGACGAGTTGAAGGTCCGTTTGAATACCGATCCGCATTCGCCGGCCATGTTCCGCGCCAACGGCGCCCCGTCCAACCTCGACGCCTTTGCCACCGCGTTCCAATGCAAAGCCGGCGACAAGATGGTGCGCAGCGGCGACAAGAAAGTCGTGATCTGGTGATTCCCGGCCTTTCGGCCTGAGCCAGACTGAAGAAATGGCCCGGGAAACCGGGCCGTTTTTTTGCAAGCGGTCACTCGCAGCTCGCCAACAGGACTCCACTCGTGGGAGCGGGCATGACCGCGATGCCGCTCGCCTCGGCAAGCGAATGGGTGGCGCTGCCCTCCCTCATCCCAATTCCAACCAATCCATTCATCCCCGCCCCGCCATCAGCGGTAGAATCCTTGGCCCAACCCGAGGATCTTCCGCAATGACCCCAGCCCTGCGCCCCTTGCTCGCGATGCTCGCCCTGACCCTGCTGGCCGGCTCTGCCGACGCAGCCAAGAAACCGGCGGCCTCACCTGCACCGTCCGCACCGGCCGCCTGCGCGGATTTTTACGGCAATATCAACGCCACTTGGTTGCGCAGCCACCCAGTTCCCGCCGGGGCCGACAGCATCAGCCGTTGGGACGAACTGCGCGCGGATGCCGCCAAGCGCACCCAACTACTAGTCACCTCGCCGCGCGCGACCGTGGCTGGGCCGGCCAGCAATTTGCTGGCAGATCTCGTCGCCAGTGGCCAGGACGAGGCAGCGATGGACGCCGCAGCCCAGTCGGTGCTCGCACCGCTGATCGCGCGCGTCGACGCCATCAGGAAGCCCAAGGACATTGCGGTCGCGATCAATGCGCTGCAAGCAGCGGGTATTCCGGTGTTGTACGACTTGGATGTACGCCGTGATCCGCAAAGCGGACAACCGCGCGCTACCTTCGTGCCCAACGGACTGACCCTGCATGACCCGGCGTTTTATGGCTCGGCCGACCCTGAGCTGCAGCGCATTGGCGGCATCTACCGCGCTTACCTGGCCGACCTGCTGAAATTCTCCGGCACGCCGAACGACCAGTTGGTCGCCACCTCGGGCGAGGCGCTTCAATTCGAGCAGCTGCTGGCCCAGGCTTCCGGCAGCAAGAGCGTGCAATCCCAGTCGCCTGCCGCCGCTGCGAAAACCTACTCCCAACTGGGACTGGGTAGCTTCATGAGCGCCGCCGGGGTCTCGCCGCCGGAGGTGTTTGTTGAGCAGCCCGAGTTCTTCAAAGCGGCCAATGACCTCGTTACCAAAGCGCCGATCACGCAGTGGAAGTCGTATTTGCGCGCGCAGCTGCTGCACTCGGTCGCGTCACTGTTGACCCGCGACTACCGTCGTATCTATGTCAGCTTCGTCGACGACACGCTCGCCAAGCGCAATCTCAGCCAGTCTGAACGCGTCGCGCTTTTGGTACGCGAGCAAGCGCCTGACCTGCTCAGCGCGGCCTACTCCGAATCTGCACTCAGCACCGCACAGGATCGTAAGGCCGACGCCATCGGCGCGGCGATACGTGCCGCTGGCAAGCGCGCAGTGGACCGTGCGACCTGGCTTAGCGCAGAGGAAAAGGCCGCCGCGAACAAGCAACTCGACGCGATGCAGCTTGGCATCGGCAAGCCAATTACCCCGGTCGCGTTTACGTCCCTGCAGTTCCAGCGCAGCAACTATGCCGCCAACGTCTTGGCACTGCGCCGCTGGCAGCGCGCCCGTGAAATCGCCCGTCTCGCGCGCCCGATCTGGGCCTGGCCGGTGAGCCAAGCGTCGCCAGTGATTGGTTTCGAACCCGGCGAAAACCGCCTCATTGTCACGGCCGCGGCGCTGCAGGCGCCGGTGTTCTCCGGCGTTTCCGACGCCGCCGACTACGGCGCGCTGGGCGCGCTGATGGCACAGCAAATCAGCACGGGCATGCATTTGTCGCCGTCAGCAGAAAAGGCTTGGGCTGAGCAGTCCTTGCCTTTGGTCGCGCAATACAGCGCTTACACCGTCGCTGGCAACAACAAGGTCAATGGCGAGCGCACGCGTGCACAAAATTCGGCCGACCTAGTGGGCTTGGAAATCGCTTATGAC
>JBBSAA010000053.1:0-15442 GCA_038252715.1 Lysobacterales bacterium
CGGCTGAGTCCTGCCCGGCGTTCTAGGTCTTTTCCACGGGCCGAACCAGCGCAGCGATCAGCGGCCCAGGCACCGGCAGTCGAAGAGATATCCCAATCCCTGCGCTCACTGCCCCGCGGAATCAACCCGGGCACCGACGGCGCTGGTGCGTTCGCCTGCGACTTGCAGCCACGCGCGCCTGTTCGCTCGCTTGAACTCGCCGCGAATCAAGGCCGGGATCGAAAACAGGATGGAGCAGCGATCGGGACAGCGGGCATTTGCAGCAGCCTGCTAATCTTGACCCATGTACCTCGCGCACTTCGGCCTCTCCGAGCCCCCGTTCGCCATCACGCCCGACCCGCGCTTCGTTTTCCTCAGCGAGCGCCATCGGGACGCCTTGGCGCATCTGATGGTCGGCATTGGCCAAGGCGGCAGCGGCGGCTTTGTGCAGTTGACCGGTGAAGTGGGCACCGGCAAGACCACGCTGTGCCGGCTGCTGCTGGAGCAGCTGCCGCCCAACGTGCGTATCGCCCTAGTGCTTAATCCCAAGCAGACGCCGCTCGAACTGTTGGAAACCATCGCCGATGAGCTGCAGATTGAGCTGCCGGGCAAACGTCGCAGCATCAAGATGCTCGTGGACGCGCTGAACACGCACTTGTTATCGGCTTACGCTCAGGGCCTGCGCGTGGTGTTGGTGATCGACGAGGCGCAGGAGCTCTCGCGCGACGCGCTGGAACAGGTTCGCCTGCTGACCAATCTAGAAACCACCACGCAAAAATTATTGCAGATCGTGCTACTCGGCCAGCCCGAGCTGCGCGACGCGCTATCGCGTCCAGCCTTGCGCCAGCTCGCACAGCGCATTACCGCGCGCTTCCACCTCACGCCGCTGGCGGCGCTGGAGTCCGACGCCTACCTGCGGCATCGTCTCGGCGTTGCTGGCGCGCAAGGATTTCCCTTCGACGATGGCGCGGTCAAACGACTGCATGCGCTAGCCGGCGGCGTACCGCGCCTACTGAACGTGTTAGCTGATCGTTCGCTGCTGGCCGGTTATGTCCATGGAAAAGCCCGCGTCGACAGCGCCTTGGTCGACCTAGCCGCTGCCGAGGTGCTGGCGCCGCCGATGCATTTCGATCATCAGCGGATGCTGCTGCGCGCGGGCTTGATCGCCGCCGTCGGTGCGGTCGCCTTCTGGGCCTTGCTGCGTTCGGGAGTGTTGCTCTGACATGTCACTGATCCTCGAAGCGCTGCGCAAGTCCGAAGCCGAGCGCCGACGCGGCCAAGCGCCGGATCTGCATTCCCCGGCGCCGCTGCTGGCGCGCAGAGCGCCGCCATCGCGTTCGCCGTGGCCGCTCGTTACCGCTGCGATCGCCCTCGCCGCGCTCGGTTCGGTCGCATGGTGGTGGTCCACGACGCGCAACAGCTCCGCTGCGCCACCTAGCCTCGTCGACAGCGCGTCCGTCGCGGAAGTTGAAAATGTCGCGCCCAGGGTGGCAACCGCAGTCACGCCCGCGCCCGCGCCGAGAGCCGCGCCAAGCGTTATTGCTGCGCCACCGCCAGTACCGGCCACCTCGGCGGTGACCGCAGCTGCCGCTGCGTCAAGTCCACAGGCGTCCATTCCGATACCCAAACCGGCCGCCGTGTCGCCGCCGCTCACTCGACCCGCTATGGACCCACCGGCGCCCGCGACGGTAGAACAGGCGTTGCCCTCGCTCGCGGCGCTGTCCACGGCGCAGCGCGCAACCCTGCCTCCTATGAGAATGAGCATGCATGTCTGGGCCGATGCGCCGCGTGATCGCTTCGCCATCGTCGATGGGCAGCGCGTCGGTGAAGGCGCACGCTTGGCCGGCGCGGTGGTCGCACAGATCCGCAGCGACGGCCTCGTGCTCGACATTGATGGCCAGCTCTACCTGCTGCCGAGGCCCTAGCCGTGGTGTTCATCCACCTACCCTCGCGAAAAAAACGCGGCCTGCACTGGGCGGCGACCTTGCTGGCGATCCTCGCCACCGTGGTTTATGCCTGGCTGGCCTGGGGCCCCGACGAGGTAGCGACGCGGCACCACGATTTCCTGATGCGTTGGGCGACGGTCTCGGGACAAGTGGGCCTGCGCGACTTGTTCATCGATGGCCGCGTGTTCAACTTGGTCACGTCGCTGTTTTTGCACGCAAGCCTTTGGCACCTGATTGGCAATGGCTTGTTCCTGCTGATCTTTGGCGTGCCGGCCGAGCGCGCGCTCGGCTCGTGGCGCTTGTTGGCTTTGTTCGTCGTTGGCGGCGCGCTGGCGAACCTGGCGGCCGCACTGCTGATCGTCGAGCCCGGACGCATCTTGATTGGCGCAAGCGGCGGCATTTCGGCCTTGATTGGCGCTTACTTGATCCTGTTTCCCAATGCGCGCTTGGGCGTGGTCGTGCCCTTGGGCCTGTGGTTGGAATTCGTGCGTGCGCCGGCCTCGTTGCTGATCGGGCTGTGGGCGATGCTGCAGCTAATTTTCACCTTTGTCGGCCCGGCCACCGGCGCGGTCGCTTGGTGGGCGCACTTGGCTGGTTTCCTCAGCGGCGTGGTGATGGCGATTTTGTTTCGACCCTTCGTTGCTCGGCGCGCGCGCGAGCGTTAGCGCGGCAACGACAAAGAGCCAAACACGCGCCGTCGGCGCCGTGCAAATTCGGCCGTCCTACCGCCATGGCGAAGACCGCCAGAAATACGGGCCGACGCGCTAGGTGAAGAGTCGGCTCCAATGTCCATGGGGCAGCAGCCTTGATTGACTGGCCAGCGCGCTACCTACGATTTTTAAACTTTCTAGCGATCGCCTCGAATAGGGAGATTAAACCAAAGTGTCTAAGCACCTTGTTTGATTTCGCAATTATATCGGCAACTACTATTGGCTTCCTCGAATTGAGCTTCGCCTGCTCGCAAAGTTGAATGGCAAGTTCGCCAAATTCTTTTGCCGTGCCCAACATGCCTAAAGAATATGCCGAATAGATCAACCCAGATTCGAAGTGATAGGCAGCGGTTCCTACTATCGCCTGCCCAGCCATGATTGCTTGCTCTGGTGAAAATCTCGTGAATAGCTTTTTTGTAACATCCAAAATAATAACTAATGCAGTGCCATCTTTCTGAGCCTCACATAAATCTGCAAGATAGTTGTACGCCTTTAAATTAGCTTCCTTTTCTGTATCAACAAGAAGCTGTGAGATACGTACAATTTCTTCCGCTCGCCAAAGGCTTTCCGTAGCTATTGAAATATTTAAGGATTGATATTCTAAATAGATATCGTGATCGACTCTTGACATATGGAAACGTGAGCACCCCGCTTGCTCAAAGAACTCCTTCGCATCGCTCAAAGTTGATATCTTGTCCATTGCGATACGAATCCTGCGCGCTAACTACTTCTTCAGCCATGCCCGCGGGTCTTGCGGCAGTCCGTTACGCCGCAATTCGAAATACAGCGCGGGTTTTCCCTGCGCGCCGGAGCTTCCCACAGTGGAAATCGCTTCGCCAGCGCGCACCGCGTCGCCGGTATTCTTCAGCAAGGCATCATTGAACGCGTACAGCGTCATCCAGCCATTGCCATGGTCGAGGATGATCAGCAGGCCATAGCCTTTCAGCCAGTCTGCATACGCGACGCGCCCCGCGCTGACTGCATGCACTTCGGCGCCGGCGGTGCCGGCAATCAGCAGGCCCTTGCTGGCATGTCCGTCCGGCATCGTGCCGCCGTAGCCGGCCAGCACGGTTCCGGCCAGTGGCAGGTTCAGCGGGCCGATCGGAATATTGGGATTGCCGGCGATCACGGGCGGCCGGACACCGCTGCCTTTCGTGCCGGGTGTGCGGACTGTCGGCGGCGGCTTCGGAACTTGCGCCATCAATTTTCGCAGGCGCTCGAGCAGGGCGACGGTATTCTTCTCGTCGCGGCCCAATGCGTTTAGGCGCTGGTCGCGATCACGGTATTTCGCTTCCAGCGTGGTCACCATCCCGGCGCGCTCGCGCTTCTGCGTTCCCAAGGAGGCGAGCTGCGATTGTTGCTTCGCCCGTGCCGCGACCAAGGCCTGCTGCTGCTGACGCACTTGCTCGCTCACCGTCGCCAAGGACTGTAGTTCGGCGCTGAGGCCGGTGATTCGTTTCTGGCGGTCTTGCTGGAAATACTTGTGATAGGCCAGCACGCGGGCAAGATCACTCATACGGCCTTGCTCGAGCAGCATCTGCAGCTGGCCATGCTGGCCGATGGTGTACGCCGAGCGCACCAGCTCGGCCAATTCCTCGCGCTGCTTCCCCAAGCGGTCTTCGAGCTGTTCCTGCTGGGCCTGCAGATCAGCTAGCTGCGCTTGCTGCGCAGCAATTCGCGCATCAGTCGCGCGCAGCGAACGCTGCGACACCGCCACCTTGCCATCCACCTCACGCAATTGCTTGGCGGCGGCATCGCGCGCGTCGTCGATACGCTTTTGTTCGTCGCTCAGCGCCTTGATCTGCGCTCGCACCGTACCTAGCTGCTTTTGCGCATCGGCTTGCTTCTGCGTGCGCTGCGGCGTTGCTTGGGCATAGCTGTGCGGGGCGAAGCACGCGATCAGCAGCAGGATCAGGACAGATCGCACTCAGCCAACCTCGACCAGCGAATGACCGGTCATTTCGTCCGGAATCGGCAGGCCCAGCAGGGCCAGCAGGGTCGGCGCGATGTCGCGCAGCGAACCACCATCGCGCAGCGGCAAGTGCCGGCCGACGTAGACCAGCGGCACCGGCCCCACCGTGTGCGATGTATGCGGTTCGCCGGTAATCGGGTCGCGCATCATTTCCAAATTGCCGTGGTCAGCAGTGACCAACATTTCGCCGCCGACCGCGAGCAGCGCATTGCGAATCTCTCCCAACGCGATATCCACCGCCTCGGCAGCCGCGATTGCGGCCGAGAGCAGGCCGGTGTGACCGACCATGTCCGGATTGGCGATATTGCAGATGATGACGTCGTGCTTACGCGCACGAATATCGACACAAAGCGCCGCCGTTAACTCCGGGCAGCTCATCTGCGGCTGCAGGTCGTAGGTCGCTACTTTTGGCGAGGGAATCAGCAGCCGATCTTCACCGAGTTCCGGCGCTTCCTTGCCGCCACTGAAGAAGAACGTGACGTGCGCATATTTCTCTGTTTCCGCAATTCGCAACTGCGTCAGTCCGTTCGCGGCCAGCACGTCCGACAACACATTGTTCAAGGTTGCCGAGCCATAGGCCACGGCCGCCGGCAAATTTACGTCGTATTCGCTCAAGCAGACAAAGCGCGATAGCGCGATGCTGCGCGGCTTCACGAATCCGTCGAAACCCGGCTGCACGAAACACGCGGTCAGCTCGCGGGCACGGTCAGCGCGGAAATTCATGAACACGACCGCGTCGCCATCAGTAAAGCGGGCGCCCTCGCCAATCACAGTCGGCTTGACGAACTCATCGGTTTCGCCGCGCGCATACGAGGCCGCCAGCGCGTCCAGCGCCGAGTCGGCGCGATGATCCGACTGGGCGTCGGTAATCGCGCGGTAGGCCAATTCAACGCGATCCCAACGCTGATCGCGGTCCATCGCGAAGTAACGACCGCTGACGGTGGCGATGCGCGCGTTGCCGGCGGCAACGCAGGCGGTCTGCAGCGCCTCCAAACTGGCCTCGGCCGATTTCGGCGGCGTATCCCGCCCGTCCAAGAAGGCGTGCACGGCTACGCGCGGTACGCCGCGACGCCTGGCCAGATCGAGCATCGCGAAGAGGTGGGCTTCGTGGCTATGCACGCCGCCGGGCGACAACAGCCCGAACACGTGCAGGCAGCCGTTGCCGGCGCTGGCCGCGTCGCAAGCGGCGCCGAGTTCAGCATTGTCGTAAAAACTGCCGTCCTCGATGGCGGCGTCGATGCGGGTCAGGTCCTGGTAGACAATGCGACCGGCACCGATATTCATGTGTCCGACTTCGGAATTACCCATCTGCCCGTCGGGCAGGCCGACGAACTTGCCCTCGGTATGCACCAAGGTATGCGGATACGCCGCCAACAGGCCGCGCCAGTTCGGCAAGGTGGCTTGGGCAATCGCGTTGTCAGCGGTCTCCTCGCGGTGGCCCCATCCGTCGAGGATCAGCAACAGCAAGGGTTTGGGACGGGCCATGAGAGCTCCTGACGTTCGGCACGGGACGATTGTATCGGACCGGCTCATAAAGGCAGCATCGAGCGTCGGCGGCGCAGCCCTGTCGTCATCGCGAACAACTCGGGAATAAACCTTTTTCGACGAACCGGCATCCCAGCCTTCGACATCCACGGAGACAACCCCCATGCGCCGCACCCTGCTTGCCCTCGCCCTTATCCTCGCCGTCAGCGGCGCCCAGGCCAAAGATGACAACGGCCGCGACATCGACAAGGTCAACGGCGGCATCCGCACCGAATCGGGCCAAAGCTATGGCGACCTGAGCACGGTCAACGGTGGTATCGACATCGTGTCGGGCACCACGGTCGATGAGGCCGAGACGGTCAATGGCGGCATCGACATCGGTGACGACGTCAAACTTGGGTCGGCCAGCGCAGTCAACGGCGGCATTGAGGCCGGCCAACGCCTGACGGTGCGCAAAGGGCTGGAAACCGTGAACGGTCGCATCCGGGTCGGTTTCTTGTCGCAAATTGGCGGCGATATCAGCACCGTCAACGGCGGTATCACCGTGCAGCAAACCGACGTAGCCGGTCGTCTTGAGACAGTGACCGGCGACATTACCGTCGGCGCCAAATCGCATATCCACGGCGGAATTCTGGTGCAGAAGCCACAGGGAATGAGCTGGGGCAACCGCAAACGGCAGCTGCCGCGCATCGTGATTGGGCCGAACGCGATCGTCGATGGCGACCTGCGCTTCGAACATGAAGTCGAGCTGTTCGTGCATCCAACGGCCAAGGTCGGCACGATCACCGGCGCCACCGCGCAGCCATACACCGACAGCCTGCCCAATCGTCCCTCGCGCTGAGGTTCAGCGACGGGCCCAGGCGCTGCGTCGGGCCCGTCCGGTCGCCCTCGGTCACGCGGGGTAGAATGCCCGCCTGACCGGCGGGAGCCCTTGGATGACCCTGTTTACCACGCGCATCGCGACACCCCTGCTTGCCGCCGGTTTAGTTCTGCTGCTGGCTGGCTTCCGCGATGCCCCGCAGGTCTCCATGGCCTCCGCGCTCGACCAAGTCAACCGTCGCGCCGGCAGCGGGTTCGGCCCCGAAGTATCGGCCGAGGATTTCGCTGCCCACGTGCGTGTGTTGGCCTCGGACGATTTTGGCGGCCGTGCGCCGGGCAGCGAGGGCGAGGAAAAAACCGTGCAGTACCTGCGCGAGCAATTCGAGCGCCTCGGTTTGGAGCCCGGCAACGGCGACAGCTATTTTCAAACCGTGCCGATGGTCGAAACCACGCTCGACGAAGCCAAGAGCCGCGTGGCGATTGCCAGCGCGGGCACCGAACGCGCACTGGGCTTTGGCGATGAGGTTGTAATTGGCACGCGTACGGGTAAACCGCAGGTATTGGTGACCGACAGCCCCTTGGTGTTCGTCGGCTACGGCATCAACGCGCCGGAGCTGAACTGGAACGATTACGCTGGCGTCGACGTCAAGGGCAAGACGGTCGTGATCTTGATCAATGACCCCGATTTCCGCGGCGGTGACGACGGTTTGTTCGAAGGCCGGCGCATGACCTATTACGGCCGCTGGACCTACAAGTTTGAAGAGGCTGCGCGGCAGGGCGCCGCTGCGGCGATCATCATCCACGACACGGACGGCGCCGGCTACGGCTGGGACGTTGTTCGCAGCAGCTGGAGCGGTGCGCAGTTTGATTTGCGCACCAGCGATGACCCGGCGCCGCGGCTGCCTGCCGAAGGCTGGATTAGCGCTGAAGCCGCTAAAACGCTTTTTGCTTCGGCGGGCCTGGACCTGACCGCGCAATCGGCCGACGCTGGCAAACGCGGCTTCCGTGCGCTGCCACTCGGCGAGTCCCGCATCTCGATTAATCTCACTAGCCGATGCCGCGAATCTGCATCGCGAAACGTGATCGCTCGCCTGCGCGGCAGCAAATACCCCGATGAAGCCGTCGTTTACAGTGCGCACTGGGACCATTTGGGCACCCGTCCCGACGAACCCGGCGACAACATCTACAACGGCGCCATCGACAATGCGACCGGGGTGGCTGGCGTGCTCGAAATCGCTGAAGCAATGACCGTGGCTAAGCCAGCGCCCGAACGCAGCGTCGTCTTCTTGATGGTGACCCTGGAGGAATCGGGCCTGCTTGGCTCGAAATATTACGTCGCCCATCCGATCGTGCCGCTGGCCAATACCGTCGCCGTGATCAATATCGATGCCTTGCCGGTCGTTGGACGGACGCATGACATGGTCGTGGTGGGCTTGGGGAATTCGGCGCTGGATGCCGTGCTGGCGCCGATCGCGAAGAAGCAAAATCGCATCTTGGTCGCGGAGAGCGCGCCCGAGAAAGGGCAGTTTTTCCGCTCCGACCATTTTAGTTTCGCCAAGGCCGGGGTGCCGGCGCTGTACGTCAAGGGCGGCGTAGATCATGTGGAAAAGGGCCGCGACTACGGCTTGTCCGTGCTCGCCGACTACACCGCCAACCGCTACCACAAGGCCAGCGATAGCTTCGATTCGTCCTGGGACCTGCGTGGCATCGTGCAGGACCTGAATGCCTTACTAGGCGTCGGCATGACGCTGTCGCGAAATCGAGACTGGCCCAATTACCGCGAGGGCAGCGCGTTCAAAGCGGTGCGCGATGCCTCGCGCGCCACGTCGCCGAACCTGCCGAATCCGCCGAACCCGCCGAACTAGGAGTCGACCATGCGCTCGCGTTTTTCTGCCCTGTTCATCCTCGCCGCGCTGACCACGGTGGTGGCCGTCGCCGCCTGCCAAGCAACCGCGCCGACCAAAGATCGTCCAGAGATTCCCGATGGCCCGCCACCGCCGGACATGATGCAAGCAACCCAGGCCACGCAAATGACGACAATCGCCGGCAACGCGACGTATTTTGAAAAGATTGGCCTGCCTGCGGGCTGCACGCTGCGCGTGCAACTGGTGAACACGCGCCTAGCCGACACCGCGACAGCGATCGTCGCCGACCAAGTGTTTCCGGTTGTGCACGGCTCGCCGATCCCGTTTGCGCTGACTGTCGACAATGCCAAGCTCGACGAGCGCATGTCGTACGCACTCAGCGCGTCCGTGCGCGCCCCCGACGGTAGCCTGCTCTTCACCACCGACACCTCGGTGCCGGTAGACCTGAAATCCTCGGCACCGGTGTCGTTCCGGATGAAGATGACGCGCAAATAGTCTTCACGCGCTTGGATTGGCGGGAGCAATCGCTCTTCACAACGTAGGAGCCAGCTTGCTGGCGACCCAGTCACAGCTGCGCTCGAGAAGGTTTGTCGCCAGCAAGCTGGCTCCTACGATGTTGGTTTCTTTTCTTCTACAAAATGCGTCAGCGCTTCTGACACTTGCCGCGGCTGGGCCATCATTGGCATGTGGCCGGCACCGGAGAGCAGGACGGTACGGCTGTCGGGCAGCAGGCGATGGAAAATCGCCTCGGCGCTAACGTCGATTACTTGGTCGCTGCGACACCACAGCAGCAGCACAGGTTCGCGCACGTTGGGCAATTCCGCTTCCAGCGCAAACGCTTCCGGTCCGCGACCGATACCGTCCAGCACCGATTGTTCGAACACGACATCGGCGCGACGACGGCGAACCAGTGCGTCATTGGCTGGCCACGGCACGTACGGCGGCTTTTCAAACACGATTCGCAAATAGCGTTTGAGTTCCGCCCGACTCGTCACCTGAAACGGATTATTGCCCGCCTGCACTTCGCGACCAAACTCGTTTTCGGTGAACAACACTCCCGCCGCCGACATCAGGCAAACGCGTTCGACCAAGCCCGGATGCCGCGCCGCGAGCAGGCCAACAATCTGGCCGCCCATGGAATGTCCTACCAGCAAGGCAGGTTTTTCAGCCATCGTGCCGAGGAATTCGCGCAGCCGTTCGGCCTGTGCGCCGGGACCGTAATCGCCGTCATCGTGCCGCTCACTCAGCCCCCAGCCGGGCAGGTCCGGTGCGACGACACGATGATGCTTGGCCAGTGCGCGCATCACCGGCAGCCAGTTCTCCTTGCTGCCGGTGAAGCCGTGCACCAAGACAATCAGCGGGCCAGACTTGCCCGCTTCCAAGCACGACCAGCGATGACTCGCGATCTGGACTTGGCACACACGTGCGCCGGCGAGCCAGCGTTGCCGCGCGTACTCGGCTCCGAGTACGCGCTCGGGCAGGGCCATTGCCTTATTTCTTCTTGTCGGCCAACAGCGACTCAACCGAGGCGATCGTGATCGGGTGCATCGCCGGCCGCGCCTTGGCGAAGGCCGCACGAGCGAAGGCCAAGTTTTCCGGCGATTTCGCCAGTTCGCTGTAAATCGGCAGGATCAGCTTGCGACGGCCAATGCCGACCAAGAACTGTTCGATGGCCGGTCGCGCCGGCGCATAGCCGCTGCGGATCGTTAGCGGATACCAGCGCTGGGCCAGCTCGGCGTTCGGCGTGCCAGTGAAGTGGTAGGCCATGTCGAGCTGGGTCGCCTGCGCAACGGTGATCGTCTCGGGCATGCCCTCAAGGAAACGAATCCACTCCTGCGTGCCCCAGGCGCTGCTGTCGATGTCGGACGGATTGATGTGGCCGGCCAGCCAATGCGTGCGCGCTTCATCCACCGCTTCAAACCGCGGCGACACCGCGACGGTCGCGAATGAGGGGACACCCGGCTCATGCAGCCAGGCATGGACTTCCTCCGGCGTGGCCTTGCCCGGGTTCTTGTCCATCAACTCGGCCTTGAGGAAGCGTTCGAATTCGGCCGTGTCTTGGCTGGTAAAGGCATGGTCGTCAAACCAACGGCGCAAGAAGGCATCAAACGTGGCGCGGCCGTAACGTGTTTCCAGGAAGCTCAGGAACCACTGCCCTTTCGTATACGGCACGCCGGTCAGCGCCTCATCGGGATCCAGCCCGGCCAACGGAGCCATCGCCAGAAGCTGGTATTTCGGGTCCAGCGTCTTGAGCTCTTCGGTCAGGCCGTTTTGCGCGATGACAAATTCCATCTGCGCCAAGTCTTGGCCGTACACCGCCTCGGTGATGCGATTCTCAACGTAGCTGGTGAAGCCTTCGTTGAGCCACATGTCCTTCCAGCTCGAATTGGTGACCAAGTTGCCCGACCAGCTATGCGCGAGTTCATGCGCGATCAAGCTGACCAGCGATTTGTCGCCCACGATCACGGTCGGGGTGGCGAAGGTCAGGCGCGGGTTTTCCATGCCGCCAAACGGGAATGAGGGCGGCAGCACCAGCACGTCGTAACGGCCCCAGCGGTAGGGTCCGTACAGCTGCTCGGCGGTCTTGATCATCTTCTCGGTGTCTTCAAATTCCTTCGCCGCTTTGTCGGCCATCGCCGGCTCGGCCCACACGCCGGCGCGTTCGGAGGTTGGACGGAACACCAAGTCGCCGGCGGCAATCGCCATCAGGTAGGACGGAATCGGCTGCGGCATGCTGAAGCTGTAGTCGCCATCGCGAGCGCCTTTCGGATCATTGTCGGCGCTCATTACCGCCATCACATCCTTGGGCGTGGTGATATGCGCGGCATAGGTGAAGCGCACGCCGGGGGTGTCCTGCAAAGGCACCCAACTGCGGGCGTGGATGGCTTGGGATTGGCTGAACATGAAGGGGGTCTTCTTGCCCAAGGTCATCGCAGGCGTCAGCCACTGCAGGCCCGAGGCGGTGGGCGCGGTGCTGTAGGTAATGCGCACTTTCGCCATCTGGCTCGGCAAGGTGATCGTGAGCTTGCTGCCGTAAATTTTATCGGCGGCGGCGAGCTCGTGCGGTACGGCGGTCCATTCCTTGCCGTCGTTGCTAGCTTCTACTTTCGCAATGGTCAGTTCGCGCGTGTCGAGCACGAGGTCAAGCGCGTTTTTATCTTTCCAGCCCAGGTCGAGCACGGCGTTACCGGTCAGCACTTTCTTCTGGAAATCGACGGCCAGATCGAGCGCAAGATCCTTGATGACGACTTTGTTGGGCTCGGCGTAGGAGTTTTCATCGCGGACGACGCCCTCGGCGACCGGCGCCGGCGTCGACGCGGTGCTGGCCGAAGACGGCAGCGGCAGCGCGTTGGCGGGTTCGGCAGGTTTGTTGCAGGCCGCGAGCGGCAGGATGGCGGCGGCGAGAAGCAGGACCGGAAGGCGCATGGTGGGGTCGTCGATGCAGGAGGAAAGCCGGAGTTTATCGCGCAAGGCGACAAAAGGTTTAAATGACTGATGCCACGGGCGCTTGGCTTAACGACAACCTAACCTTCACGCACTGCTTCGACTTACCTGGTGCCTGATGCCCGCTTTCCGACTGCCTCGCCTGTTCACGTTGGCCGCCTGTGCCCTGCTCGCCACCGCTACCACGCAGGCTGCCGAGCCCACGTCGGTTGCCCATGTCGACGGCAAACCGACCCTGGACGGCAAACTCGATGAGCCCCTGTGGCAGCAGGCGACCAAGTTCGATCTGCCCTATGAGACCAATCCCGGTGAGAACACGCCGGCGTCGGTGAAGACCACGGTGTATCTCGCCGAGAACGGCAGCCACCTGCTGGTCGCCTTCGTCGCCGAGGACCCGGATCCGACCAAGATCCGCGCCTACCTGCGTGACCGTGACAGCGCCTGGAACGACGATTTCGTTGGCTTGGTGCTGGACACCTTCGATGACCAGCGCCGCGCCTATGAGATCTTCGCCAACCCGCTGGGCGCGCAGATGGACTTGATCAAAGAAGAGCAAAGCGGCAACGAAGACGCGTCTTGGGACGGGCTTTGGGACGTGGCCGGCAAGATCAATGACAAGGGCTACATCGTTGAATTCGAGATCCCGTTCTCAACCCTGCGCTTCCAGAACACGAAAGGAGCGCAGCAATGGGGCATCGACGCGCTGCGCTTTCGGCCGCGCGACAATCGCTATCGCCTGTCCAACAACATCCGCGATCGCAACGACCGCTGCTATTCCTGCGGTTTTGCAAAGTTCCGCGGTTTCGCCGGTGCCGAGGCTGGCAAAAATCTCGAGATCGCGCCGACGCTGACCATGAGCGTTGGACAGCAGCGAGCCAGCACGGGCGCGGCCTTTTCCAGCGAGGGCATCAAGTTCGACCCGGGCGTCGATCTGAAGTGGGGCCCAACGCCCAACCTGACGCTGAACGCGACGCTGAACCCGGATTTTTCGCAGGTGGAATCGGACAGCGCCCAGCTCGATGTCAACAATACGTTTGCGCTGTTCTATCCGGAGAAGCGACCGTTCTTCCTCGAGGGTGCCGATCACTTCAGCACGCCCAATCAATTGCTCTACACCCGCAACGTCAGCGACCCCGACGTCGGCCTGCGCGCGACCGGGCGCAATGGACAGCAAACCTACGGGGTGTTCGTCGCCCGCGACACGGTGACTAACTTGTTGCGCCCGGGCGTGTATGGCTCCCGCTTGGCCCGCTATGACACCGCGTCCAACGATGCCGCGCTGCGTTACCGCTACGACCTCAAGGGCAACAACAGCGTCGGCGTGCTTGCGACCGAGCGTCGCGGCGATGACTATTACAACAGCCTGCAGGCCGTTGACGGCCACTGGCAGAAAGACAAGCACTCGCTCGAAGCGCAGGTGATGCAGACGCGCACGAAGGATCCGGGTTCAGCCCCGATCGACGGCGGCGCGTATACCGCGTACTACACCTATGATTCGCGCAACTGGTTTGGCCTGCTCGGGCGCGATCATTTTGACGACGGCTTCCGCGCTGACCTCGGCTTCATTGGCCAAGTCGGCTACGAGCAAGATACCGCGCGCTTGACGCGGCACTGGTGGGGTGGGAAGGGCGACTTCTTCAACCACATCACGGTCAATGGCCGCTGGGTCAACTCCCGAACCACAGAAGGCGGAACGCTGCTTGAACTCACGCGCGAAGCTTGGGTTGGTGCGAATGCCTCCCGCCAAAGCTATCTGGAAGTCAGTCGCAGCGAACGCGACCGGGTCTGGAACGGTGTGCGCTTCAGGGAGCAGAACCATCGCTTCTATGGCCAGATCAAGCCGTTCGCTGGCGCCAATCTGTCGCTGACTTGGCGCCAAGGTGAAAAGGTAGACCTGTCGAACACGCGCCTTGGCAAGTTCACGACGATCCAACCCAGCATGGCGTTTAACATCGGGCCGTCGCTGACGCTGTCGGTTGACCACAACTACGAGAAACTCAGCCGCGACGGTGGCAATGTCTATGTTGCCAACCTCACCGACCTGCGCCTGTCCTGGCAGTTCAACTTGCGCCAGCGTCTGCGCCTGGCCCTGCAACGCAGCGACCTGCTGCTTGATCCAACCTTGTTCAGCGCCGCGGTGACGCCACGCGATCGCAGCGTCAACAGCCAGTTGATCTATTCGTACAAGGTCAATCCGCGCACCGCGCTGTATGCCGGCTACGCGGACGGCTACCAGGGTGACGATATCTTGCCCCTGTTCCAACGCGACCGGGCGCTGTTCTTCAAGATTGGCTATGCGTGGGAAAAATAGTCGCGCGCGCTGGTTAGGAGCGGCGTAAGACCGCGACCAAACCTGCGTCGGGAATGGTTGCTCTTCGATAGCGACTAAAAGATCGCGGCTTACGCCGCTCCTACAGGGCCGACAATCTGCGCGCGATGCTGGTTGAGTCGCGGGCTGACGCCGCTCCTACAGGGCGAATCGGTGCAATCTGGGTGAAAAGATCGCGGCTGACGCCGCTCCTACGGGGTTGCGTTGGGTTAGACGCTGTAGCCGGAATGGATGGCTACGATACCGCCGCTAAGATTTCGGTGCGTGCAGCGGGCAAAGCCCGCTTTCACCATCATCGCCTGCAATTCTTCCTGCGGCGGATGCTTGCGAATCGACTCGGCCAGGTACTGGTAACTGCCGGCGTCGTTGGCGAACAGCTTGCCCAGCCGCGGTAGCACTTTAAACGAATGGAAATCGTAGATAGGCCGGAACCACTCGGGCTTGACCTGCGAAAACTCGAGCACCAGTGCGCGGCCACCCGGCTTGAGGATGCGGCGCATCTCAGCCAGGCCCTGTTGTTTATCGGTGACATTGCGCAAGCCAAAGGCAATGGTAACGAGGTCGAAACTCGCGTCCGGAAACGGCAAGGCCTCGGCATTGAGCTGCACGTAACGCAGGCCCTGCACCAAGCCGCGATCGGTGAGGCGGTCGCGACCAACATTGAGCATCTCGGCATTGATGTCGCCGATGATCACTTCACCGGTGTCGCCGACGCGCTCGTGCAGCAGCACGGCGATGTCGCCAGTGCCGCCGGCCAGGTCAAGCACGCGGTCGCCGCGCTTAACGCCCGAAGTGCCGACGAAATAGCGCTTCCAAACCCGATGCACGCCGAGCGACATTAAGTCGTTCATCAAGTCGTATTTGGCCGCAACCGAAGAGAACACTTCGCCGAC
>JBBSAA010000054.1:0-15318 GCA_038252715.1 Lysobacterales bacterium
CCCGTGCCGACGGCGAGGCCTTGCGCGCGGCGCTGATGACTCGACTGCAGTGCCAGGACGCGTGGTTGGTCGACACCGGCCCGGCGATTGGTGCCCATGCCGGCCCGGGCGCCTTGGTCGTCAGCCTGCAGCCGGTCGACGACTGAGTGCAGCTGGGCACCGGGAAGCGGTCATAATTGCTCCATGTTGATGGCTATCGCCCTGCTCGTGATCGCGTTGTTGCTCGGCTCCTTGTCGGGCAGCCTGCTGCTGGGCAGGTTGCGCGGCGTGGATATTCGCACCCAGGGCAGTGGCAACGCCGGTGGGACTAACGCGCTGCGGACACAGGGCTGGAAATTCGCACTCGGTACCGTGCTCGTGGATGTTGGCAAGGGCGTACTGGCGGCGTGGCTGGCACAACGATTTGGGCC
The DNA here is from genome assembly GCA_038252715.1 of Lysobacterales bacterium. GTDB lineage: Bacteria > Pseudomonadota > Gammaproteobacteria > Xanthomonadales > Xanthomonadaceae > Arenimonas. Next base: position 411 of record JBBSAA010000054.1, read on the forward strand.
CGCAGCTGACAGGGATTGGCTGGTTCCGGCCTGCGTGTTGCTGGCGGTAGCCGGTCACGTGTGGCCGGTTTTCCACGGCTTTCGCGGCGGCAAGGGCGCCGCAACCTTGGTCGGTGGTTTGCTAATTTATTGGCCGCTTGCGGTCGCGGTGCTGATCGGCGTCTGGCTAGTGATAGTCATTGCGACGGGGTATGTCGGTTTGTCGACGGTGTTGGCTGGGGCGAGCTTGTTAGTCATGGCGTGGGTCACGGAGGCAACGCCGACCCGATGCCTGTTCGCGATCATTGCCGCACTCTTCATTGTCTTTACCCATCGCACGAACCTTTCTCGCCTACGCCATGGCACCGAGCCGCGCTTTGAACGCGCGCGCCTGTTTGCGCGAGCAAGAAAGTCAGCATGACGATGCCGGCATTATTGGCACGGCTAATCGCCGGACCGGCCACACACGCACAGTTGCGCGCCGCGTTCGCGATCAACGACGCGCAGGTGCTGGCCCAGTTGGAGCAGCTGCGTTCGGCCGGCATCGTCATTGACGAGGATGCCGAAGGCAAGCTGCAACTCCTCCAGCCGGTGGAGTTGCTTGATCGCGACATCATTATCCGAGCGCTGTCGGACGCGGCCGGTCGCGAGCTGGCGACGATGACGATCGACTTCGAGACCGGTTCAACGCAACAGCAGGCATTGGCTTCAGTGACGCCGCCGCAGGGCTGCGGCGTGTGGCTCGCCGAGCATCAAACTGCCGGACAAGGGCAGCGCGGCCGCGCTTGGGCGACGCCGTTCGCGGCGGGCGTCGCGATGAGCCTATCGAAGCGGTTTAACCGCGCACTGGCGCAGCTGTCGGGGCTAAGTCTGGCGGTGGGCGTCAGCGTGGCTGATGCCCTGCACGCCTTGGGCTATCCGCAGATTGGCGTGAAGTGGCCCAATGACTTGGTAGCCGATGGCCGCAAACTTGGAGGCATCCTAATTCAGATGCGTGGTTCAGCGACTGGTCCCAGTGAGGTCGTGATTGGTATCGGTATCAATCGGCAATTGCCCGTTGATGCTGGACAGCATATTGATCAGCCTTGGTGCGATCTGAGCATGCTGCGACCCCAGGCGCCGCCGTCGCGCAATGCCTTGGTCGCCGCGATAATCAACCATGTTTTGCCCGCGCTCAGGGCATTTGACGATGACGGACTGGCGCCATTCCTGCCGCGTTGGCGCGCATTGGACGCGCTGGCCGAACGCCCCGTGCGAGTGCTCGACGGTGCGAAGATCTTCGAGGGCATTGCACGAGGCGTCGACGCCAGCGGTGCGCTGCGCGTGGCGCACGGCGACAGCGAACGCCTCTATCACAGCGGCGACGTCAGCTTGAGGCCGGCATGAACTGGCTCATCGACTTAGGCAATACTCGCCTCAAAATTGCCCGCCTTGACGACGCGGGTGCAGCAGGTGAAAGCACCGCGCTCCCCCACGCTGAGGCGCTGGACGGCGTGTCGTCTCTCGTCGGCGCGGCCGAGGAGGGCGACACCGTCTGGCTGGCTTCGGTGGCGTCACTGTCGGTGACCGAGGCCCTCATACAGCGGCTCACTGCCAGTGGTTTTCGGGTCGAACGGGCACGCACCCGGGCACGCGCAGGTAACTTGCGCGTTGCCTATGCGGAGCCCGCGCGCTTGGGCGTGGACAGGTTCCTGGCCATGCTCGCGGCCTGCGCGCGCAATGACGGCCCGTGGCTCATTGTTTCGGTCGGCAGCGCGCTGACGATCGACGCCTTGGCCAGCGACGGCGCGCATCTTGGCGGCCTTATCGCGCCGACGCCGCTGCACATACGCGAGGCCATGGCCGAGCGCTTCCCGGTGATGAACCTGACCGCCGGCCAGGCGATGGACTTCGCGGCCGATACCGCCGACGCGGTCGCCTCCGGCGCGCGCGCGGCTGCGCTGGGCGCGGTCGAGCGCAGCTTGCGCTTGGCGCAGGCGCACTTTGGCGTGGTGCCCACCCTGCTGGTCAGCGGCGGCGGCGCAGACGAGCTCGTCGAATTAAACCATTCCGCGCGCGTCGATTGTCCGGCGCTCGTGCTTGAGGGGCTGGCGTTGTACGCCGTGTCCCCGGAAAATTGACCCCATGCTTCGTTCCCTGATCCTCTTGCTCGTGTGCATGAACCTTGGCGTCGCCGCGTGGTGGGGCCTGCACCCGTCTGTGACGGCGCGCGTGCTGCCGCCGACCGATCGCGGCGTGTCGTCGCTGACCTTGCTCAGCGAGTCGGAGCAGCGCACAGCCAGCACGGTGCCGGCGGCAGAACTAGCGGCGGCGCCCGAACAAATCGGCGCCACCACTGCCTGCCAAAGCATCGGGGCGTTTTCGACGCCCGCCGACCTGCGTCGCGCAATGAACAAGCTGACGCCGCATGTGATGCGTATCCAGTTCCGCGAAGTTGCCGCCACCGCCTTGCACGGCTACCGCGTGTTCCTGCCGGCGGCGGGCAGTCGCGAACAGGCGCTGAAGACGGCGCGCGATCTGGCTGCGCGTGGCGTCACCGACTACTACGTGGTTACTGCCGGTGATCAGCAGAACACGGTCTCGCTCGGTATTTTCCGCGACCTCGCCAACGCCCGTGCCCGCCACGACGAAATCGTTGCTATGGGTTACGACGCCACCGTCGAAGCGCGCACCGAGCAGCAGCCGCAATGGTGGATCGATATCGCCGCCGATGCCGGGTTCGATTGGCGTCCGCTGCTGCTAGACGCCGGGCTGCAGGCCACGACAGCCGATTGTTTCTGAACGCTGGCCGCGCCCGGTTCGTGTTTGCGGCCACGCCCCGTTAGAATTGCCTCCACGCCGGCATAGCTCAGTTGGTAGAGCAACCGCCTTGTAAGCGGTAGGTCCCCAGTTCGAATCCGGGTGCCGGCACCAAGAAAGGATGTGCGACATGCGTTGCCTAGCCGCTTTTTTGTTCTTCATTGCCACGCCGGTAATTGCCGCTGAGGTTCCGGTGCCAACGGCGGAGCTGGCTGCGCAGATCGCTGCAAAAGACGCGCTGAATCCCGCGCCGCTGCTGCTCGATGTACGATCGCCAGAGGAATTCGCCGCTGGCCATGTGCCGGGTGCCGTATTGATTCCTGAAGACCAACTTGCCACACGCATCGGCGAATTGGGTGCGCCTCGCGAGGTGGTGGTGTATTGCCGCACGGGCCGCCGCTCCGGCCTAGCCGAGCCCGTGCTGGAGAGCCATGGGTTCCGTGTGCACCAACTGGCCGGCAGCTGGCAGGCCTGGCAGGCCGCCGGGTTGCCGGAAGAAAAATCTGCGATACCGACCTCGCCCGAGGCACCGAACGCCAACCGCCTGGAGCGCAAATGAATTCCCGCACGATTGCCTTGATTGGCGCGCCCACTGACATTGGCGCTGGACACCGCGGCGCCGCGATGGGCCCGGAAGCGCTGCGCGTCGCCGGGCTTGCCGAAGCCTTGCGCGAGCGTGGTTTGACCGTAGTGGATCGCGGCAACCTCGCCGGCCCGGTCAATCCCTGGCTGCCGCCTACCGAGGGCTATCGGCATCTCAACGAAGTCGTGCAGTGGAATCGGCTGGTAATGGACGCGATGCACCTGAGCCTGAGTCGCGGCGAACTGCCCATCCTGCTCGGTGGTGATCATTGCCTGGGTATTGGCTCGATCACGGCGGTGGCGCGCTATTGCCGCGAGCAAGGCAAGACGCTGCGCGTGCTGTGGCTCGACGCGCATGCCGACTTCAACACCAATGACGTCACGCCGTCGGGCAATATCCATGGCATGCCGGTGTCCTGCTTGTGCGGTCTAGGCCCGAAAGCCCTGACCGACCTCGGCGGCAGCTCGCCCGCGATCGAGCCGGGGGTAATGCGCCAGATCGGCATCCGCTCGGTCGACGCCGGCGAGAAGAAGCTGGTCAAGCAATATGGCCTGGATATTTACGACATGCGCTATATCGACGAGATCGGTATGAAGCGCGCAATGGAAGAAGCGCTGGAAGGCGTTGACGACAACACGCACCTGCACGTCAGTTTCGATGTCGATTTCCTCGATCCGGCTATCGCGCCCGGTGTCGGCACCACGGTGCCCGGTGGTCCGAACTATCGCGAGGCGCAGTTGGTGATGGAGATGATTGCCGACGCCGGCCATGTCGGCTCGGTGGATATCATGGAGCTCAATCCGGCCTTCGATGACCACAACAAGACAGCGCAGCTGGCGGTGGATCTAGTCGAGAGTCTGTTCGGTAAGTCGACCCTGATGCGCGATTGACACGGCTGAGCGGGCCGAGGCGTGATGTTTATTCACGCTTTGCACATGAACCTGAACGATGCTAGCGAGCCCCTTTGCACCGGCCCGCGCCAACCGCTAGATTGACCACCGACCGACCGGGTGTCCCTATGAAAAAGAAATTCCCATTGCTCCTGCTCGCTGTCCTTGGCCTCTGCGTCTTAGTTGGCTGCAACACCGTCAAAGGCATCGGCAAGGACGTTCAGAAGGTAGGCGAAAAGGTCGAACAAAGTTCCGGCAAGTAAGCTGGCAGATCCACGGCATCGCGCTGCGAACGCCGAACCACTCCCAAGAAAAGGACATCGCCATGAAACGTTTCCTCATCACTGCACTGTTGTTGAGCTTCAGCCTCTCGTTCCTGACCGCTTGCAACACCGTTGCTGGCGCCGGTAAGGACGTCCAGAAGGTCGGCGAGAAAGTGGAAGAAACCGCGGAAGACGCCAAGAACTAAGTTCGCGTGTTGGTGTGAAATCAAAAGGCCGGGGCAACCCGGCCTTTTGTTTGTTGGCGATCTAGCCTTGACTCAACGCCACGGATCGGGCGCGAAGCCGATCGGGAAGGCGTCCGGCCGATTCGGGTTGCGACGCTCGTAGCGCGGCAAGATGCCCTGCTGGGCAAGCGAGGCATAGGAATCGTAGAACAGCGAGACCACTTGGCCTGGGCGCGCGCTGTCGCGTTCAAACGTGGTCTGGGTGACTGGATCGTAGCGGCGCTCGCCGTGTCCGGTGCCCAGCTGCTGGGCTGACTCGGCCTTGTCGAATCGACCTTCGGCACGGGCTGATGCTGCCGGAGCGGCCGTCGAACCGGACGCCGCGTCGGAAGCGTTCCCCGCGAGGTCGCGGTACCGCGACGACTCGCGCTCACTGATCTGCGGCTGGTAAATCGGCGCAACGGCACGCTGGCGTTCGCGAAACGCTGCGACGCCAATCACGCCGACGTTCTGCGGCCGGCCAGTACGTGCGGCGTAACTGTCGGGCAAATCGGTGAAATAGAATTCGGCGACCTCCGCAGTGGATTTGCGCCAGCCGCGAATTTCGGCGCGCTGCCAGGGCTCAAGCACGTAGCCGGCCTGCGATGCGCCGGCGGTTTGGCCGCTGATCGCATTGACGCCGTCTACCGAGATCACCGCCATCACGCGCTCTCCGGTCAAGTTCTGGACGTTGACTGAGAACCTATGGCCCGGTTGCCCTTCAAGGAAGTCGCGGCCGCCAAACGGCAGGCGGGGCAGGGTATTGCCGTCATCGAGGTCAACGACTTGGACATCGATCAGGGCCGGGGCGCGCGCGCAGGCGACCAGCGGCAGCAGTGACGAGAGGGCAAAGGTCAGGAACAGCAGGCGTTTCATGGTGGCGTCTCCAGTGGGTGCCGAACTGGGAACGCGGCACCGACCCGCTCGGGGTTATCGGCCAGCGCGCTAAACTAGCGCGGTCCCCAAAGAGGCACTCCATGAGCCAGCGCGTCCTTACCGGCATCACCACCTCGGGCACTCCGCACTTGGGCAATTACGCGGGTGCAATTCGTCCCGCCATCGCCGCCAGTCGTCAGCCCGGCGTGGAAAGTTTCTATTTCCTCGCCGACTACCACGCGCTGATCAAGGTGCAGGAGCCAGCCCGCGTGCAGCGGTCGACGCTGGAGATCGCTGCGGCATGGCTCGCCTGCGGTCTCGATCCGGACAAAGTCTGGTTTTATCGCCAGTCCGACGTGCCGGAAATCCCCGAGCTGACCTGGCTGCTGACCTGTGTCGCCAGCAAGGGCCTGCTCAATCGCGCGCACGCCTACAAGGCCGCGGTCGACAAGAATGCCGCCGACGGCGAGGACGCCGATGCCGGCATCACTGCCGGGCTGTTCATGTATCCGGTATTGATGGCCGCCGACATCCTCGCGTTCAACGCGCACAAGGTGCCGGTGGGCCGAGACCAGGTGCAGCACATCGAGATGGCGCGCGATTTCGCGGCACGCTTCAATCATCTGTACGGTGACCATTTCGTTTTGCCCGAAGCGGCAATCGAGGAAAGCGTCGCCACCTTGCCCGGCCTAGACGGCCGCAAGATGAGCAAGAGCTACGACAACACGATCCCGCTGTTCGCGTCGCCGGCCGAGCTGAAGAAACTGATCGCCGGTATCAAAACTGATTCCCGCGCCCCCGGCGAGCGCAAAGATACGGAAGGTTCGGCACTGTTCCAGCTCTATCAAGCGTTCTCGAGCGCGACCGACAGCGCGGCAATGGCGGCAAAATTCGCCGACGGCATCGGTTGGGGCGAAGCCAAGCAAGCATTGTTTGAGCGCATCAATGCGGACGTGGCGCCAATGCGCGAAAAATATGAGCGTTTCGTCGCGCGTCCCGGAGATATCGAGGACATCTTGCAAGCTGGTGCGACCAAGGCGCGCGCGATTGCGACACCTTTCGTCGCTGAACTGCGTCGTGCCGTGGGGCTGCGCGACTTGCGCCAAGCGCCAACGGCGGCGGTCAGCAGCAAGGTCAAGACGGCTATGCCATCGTTCAAACAATATCGGGAGTCCGATGGCCAGTTCCACTTCAAGTTCATCGATGGTGAAGGCAAGCTGCTCGTGCAGAGCCGGGGTTTTGGTTCGGCCCGGGAGGCTGGGCAGCTGATCGCGCAGCTGAAGGTGGGTGCCGGCGAGGGCCTGGAGCATTCGGAAACCCTCGGCGTCCGCTTGGGCGAGGTCATTATTGGCCAACTCGGTGAGGCCGTCGCTATGACCGAGGTGATCGAGTCGCTGGGAACGTTCGCCGAATAGTTTGGATCAACTCGGCCGCGGCTGCGTTCGTCGCAAGGCCCTTGCAGGGCTCGTGGCTTCTTAGTGATTTGAGAGTTGCCTGCCACCGAGCAGCGGTGACAGGCAGGTCTCCGGCGCTCAGCGTGCGCGCTGCAGGTCGTCAATCACCGCACGCAGGAAGCGCGCGGCTTCACCGCCGGTCACGGCGCGGTGGTCGAAGGTCAGCGACAGCGGCATGATCCGGTGCGTCTCCATTCCGCCCAGCACCGGCACGATGGCATGGTGCAGACGACCCGCGCCGACGATGCACACGCAGGGCGGCACCACGACGGGCGTAGCGTACTTGCCGGCAAACACACCGAAGTTCGACAGCATCAGCGTGTAGCCGGTGAGATCCTCGGGCGGCAGGCTGCGGTTCTTGACGCCGTCACGCAAACGATTGAGCTGCACGCGAATTTGCCGCGCGTCCAGCAGCTCGCAATCGCGCAACGACGGCACGAACAAACCGTCCGGCGAGTCGACCGCGATACCGACGTTCACGCGCGAATGGCGGCGCAGCGTGCCTTCTTTCGCATTGAGCCAGGAGTTGAGTGCCGGTTCTGCCTGGGCGCCGGCCACGAGGGCGCGAATGGATCGCGCCATGATGTCTTCGCCGGGCGACCACGCATGCAGGTCGGCGTCGTCCATCAAGGTGGTGGGCACCACCTCGGCATGGGCGGCGCTCATCGTGCGCAACATGTTGCGGCGCACGCCACGGATAGGTTCGTCAGCGTCGAGGCTGGCCGGTGCGCGTGGCGCCGTTGCCGACGCGGCGGCGGCAGGTGCGGCCGCGACCGAAGGAGCCGGTGCGCGATAAGCCGTCGGCTCCGCCGCGCGCGACGGCGCTGCCGAACCGATCTTGGCGCTGCCGGTTTCGGCGGCTTTCTTGACGTCAGAGAGTGTCACTACGCCTTCGGCACCGGTCGCCGTTACGCGAGCCAAGTCAACGCCAAGCTTCTTGGCCAGCGCACGCACGGCGGGCATGGCTTTGACGCCGCCCACGGCAATTGCGGTTTCGCTGCGTACCGTGTCCGAACTTTGCATCGCACCTACGACCGTACCGGCATCCGCGGACGCGGCTTTTGCCGGCGCCGCCGGTTCGCTGGCAACGGCTGGCAGCGGCAGTTGCTGTGCGACCGGTTCGGCGTGCTCTGGTTCGGCGGCATGGGCGCCGTGGCTATGGCCGGTGTCCTGCGCATCCGCGCGCTGCGGCAATTTCGGATCAAGTTCGACCTCTGCCAGCATGCTGCCGGTGAGAATGACATCGCCCGCCGCGCCGGCCAGGCGCAACACCTTGCCCGAGAACGGCGAGGGCACGTCGACGACAGCCTTGGCCGTTTCCATCGAAACCAGCGGCTCATCAAGTCGGATGATGTCGCCGACTTTGACGTGCCACTCGACGATTTCCGCATCCGGCAAACCTTCGCCGAGGTCGGGGAGATGGAATTTCTTGATTTCGCTCATTTCGGGTCCTGTGGGATGCGCGATCCGCGCGCCCGAAGGCAGCAGCGGATCGCGATGTCAATCAAACGACTCAGCTGGCTGCCAAGGTGCGCTTTGCCGCGGCAACGATTTTTTCCACACTCGGCAGGTATTTCATTTCCAGCCGGAACAGCGGGATATGCGTGTCGTAGCCGGTGACGCGCTCAACCGGCGCGACCAAGTCGAACATCGCTTTCTCAGCCAACTGCGCGGCAATTTCAGCGCCGAAACCGGCCGTACGCGGTGCCTCGTGCACGATGACGCAGCGACCGGTCTTTTTCACCGATTCGTGGATGGTGTCGAAATCCAGCGGCTTGATGGTCGCGACGTCGATGACCTCGGCGGAAATACCGTCCTTCGCCAGTGCATCTGCGGCTTCAAGCGCTTCTTTCACTTGGGCGCCCCAAGTCACGATCGTCACGTCCGAGCCATCGCGCAGTACGAAGCACACGTCGAGCGGCAAGGCTTCACCGTCGTCCGGCACCTCTTCCTTGTATTGGCGATAGATGCGCTTGGGCTCGAAGAAAATCACCGGGTCGGGATCACGGATCGCCGCCAACAGCAGGCCATAGGCACGCTGCGGCGACGAAGGCATGACGACGCGCAGACCCGGCACATTGGTAAAGATCGCTTCGTTGGCTTCCGAGTGATGCTCGGGCGCGCGGATTCCGCCGCCCCAGGGCACGCGCAGCACCATCGGGCAGGTCAAGCGCCCGCGCGTGCGGTAACGAAAACGCGCGGCGTGGCAAATGATGTGGTCGACCATCGGGTACATGAAGCCGTCGAACTGCGCTTCGGCAATCGGCTTCATGCCTTGCGTGGCCATGCCGACGGTCAGACCGGCAATGGTGGTTTCGTCTAGCGGCGTATCAATGACCCGCTTGGAGCCAAAGGTTTGCTGCAGGCCCGCGGTGGCGCGGAAGACGCCGCCGTTGATGCCCACGTCCTCGCCCAGCACCACCACGCTGTCGTCGTGCTTGAGTTCCCAGGCCAGCGCCTGCGTGATCGCTTCAATCAGGGTAATGGCGGCCATCTCAGCGGCCCTCCCACTTCAGCGCATCGGCGCGCTGTTCGGCGACGTCATGCGGCATGTCGCCGTACAGATAATCAAACATCGCTTCCACCGGCTGTACCTTAGTTTCCAGATACGCGTTGACCTCGATATCGGACAGCGCGTTGCATTCTTCCTTCCACGCGGCTTCCTCGGTTTCGCTCCAGACGCCCTCAGCGATTAGGAAAGTGCGCAGGCGGGTGAACGGTTCGCGCTCCCAACCGGCCTTGACCTCTTCCTCGCCGCGATAGCGACGCGCGTCGTCGGCGGTGGTGTGGTCGGACAATCGGTAAGTGACGAACTCGATGACGCTGCCGCCGTGGCCGTTACGAGCAAGTTTCAGCGCGTGGTCCATCGCGGCGCGAACGGCGATGATGTCGTTGCCATCCACCTGTATGCATTCCAAGCCACCGGCGATACCTTTCTGCGCCAGCGTCTTGGCACCGGTCTGCGCGCTGCGCGGCACCGAGATCGCCCAACCGTTATTGATGATGCATTGGATGAAGGGCAGGGTGAACGCGCCCGCGGAGTTGATCGCGGCGTAGGTGTCGGTCTTCGAGGAGCCGCCATCGCCAACGCAGGCCACGGCCACGCGCGGTTCGCCGCGCAACTTGAAGGCCAGCGCCGCGCCGGCCGCATGCAGGTTCTGGGTGCCGATCGGCACGCACCAGGAATAGTCGTGCGGCGGACCGGAGAAATCGTTGCCGCGCTCGTCGCCACCCCAGTACATCAGGATTTCGCGCGGCTTCACGCCGCGGACGATCTGGGCGCCGTATTCGCGGTAGGACGGCGCAAACACGTCGTCGTACTGCATGGCGCTGCCGATACCCACATGCGTGGCTTCGTGGCCCAGGCAGCTGGCGTAGGTGCCCAGCTTGCCGGTCCGTTGCAGCGCAACGGCCTTCGTATCGAAGGTGCGGACGTACAGCATCTGCTTGAATAACTCGACCAAGTTGCGGCGATCTTGCGCGAACTCCGGCAAATCGTCCCGGATCAAGCGGCCATCAGGGCCGAGATACTGCAAATATTCAATTTCAAACGTGGCGACGGTTGGCATTTTGCCCTCCCAGACAATCCCCCTAGTAAAGCCTGTCCTGCCGGGTGCTGGCAACCCATGCCGCGTGAAGAAGGCGCCGTTTGCACGGCGCCTTCTGGGGTGAAACGGAGGGTCGTACCTCTCAATCGACGCTCGGTCGTGCCCCTAGTCTACCCTCGCCGGTCCCGGCACCGGCGGCTGAGGCTGAAATCGCAGGGCAGACACTTGGATGACTGCATTGCCCAAGTTATTGAAGGTATTGGGATCGTTTAGCGATCCGTCCACCGGATTAAAGAACTGCGCGAGTGCCACCACCGCCTTCCCCGAATCAGAAAATGTCGGCGCTAGAATGAAGCGCAAGGTGTCGTTCGCTCCCGCCGCATAAGTGTCGGCCAAGGGAATGCATGTCCACGCGCTTTCCGCCAACAAATCCGACTTCAGAGTGCAGGAGAACGCGTCTGAATCGATTGCCTGGACCAATCGTGCCGGACGATTGAGGGTCACTTCCAACACGGCATTGTCATCGGCAGCCAAGCCAACGTTGGCGACGTCGAACACCAGCGCGTACACACCGCCGGGCTTCATCGCAGAAGGGCCGGAGACTGACACGCTCAAGTCGCGCGGCAGATAGACGAACTGCGTGCCGAGCGACGTGTTGTCTGCGGGGTTGTTGTCGGTACCGGAGCTTGCCACAGCCGAGCCAAGCAGGATTGATGCACCGTCGAAAGATGCATCGGTCTTAACGGTCACTTGGAAAAGATTCGCGAGGTTGATATCACCCGTGTTGCTGGTGCAGTGAACAACCACGGACGCCGCACCGTCAGCGACTGCAGGCCCGCAGGTCCAATTAGTCGGTACCACCACGGAGACGCGATCTGCCGTGATTGGTGCGCCGGGGCGTGAACTGGAGATCGACATATCCAGCCTTACCGATCCGTAAGGCACATAGGCTGCGCCCCCAAGGCTGGAAGCAAGTACGCCGAACACAGCGTCTTCGCCGGCGAAAGTCTTTGAATTCACAGGCGAGACGCTGGTAGTTAGCCACGTTGTCCGAAATGCAGCCGTAGCCAAGAACAACACCACCGGATCATGATCCGACACGCGCACCGGCACGGTGAAGTCGCCGTAGTTATCAATGCCGAAGTCGGCATTGATGCGAGCGTGCTCGGCGCGGACGCCGGCAAAGCTGTCGAGCACCGCTTGGTTGACGACCATGTGGTCGAGCGACTGCGCGTTGCCATTGAACGAGAACGAATAGCGCTCGGTCGGCGGGGCAAGGTCAGCGGTGTTGGTCAGCGGCGTCGAGATCGGGCTGTCGACGTAGCGAATCACCTCGGTCGGGCCGGCTTCACGGCCGGTGACAATGCCCATCGAGTCCACCAAGCCGTCGCTGAATTCAAAGGCGTTGAAATCGCCGAGCAGGACGATCTTCTCGTCGGGATTGGCGGTCTGGCGATCTTGGATCAGTTGCGCAAGGAAGCGCGCCTGCTCGCCACGTTTGGCGCGCACGCGGTCGCCGACGGTGGCCCAGCCCTTGACGCCTACATCCGTGCTGTCGACACCAATTAGCGAGCGCAGGTGATTGGCAATGACCGTGATGGTCTCGCTGGCGCCGTTGGCTTGGTTGACCTTGGCCACCAGCACGAGCGGCGGACGGTCGTTCAGCAGCTCCGTGCTGTTGTCGGGATTGGTAAACAGCGTGGTTTTGCCGATTTGATCGATGCTGACCACTTCCACGCGCGGCTTGCCCGGCGCGACTTCGGTGGTCTTGAGCAGGAAGCCGACGTCAATGCCGCCGACGTCGTTGCCTTCGACCAGATAGGCCTGGTAATTCGGGTTGTCGCTGCAGCTGCCTGGGAACAAGGCATTGCCAGCATTGGTATTGATGCTGGTTGCCAACTCGCCAAGCGCCTTGATGTGCTCGACCTCGACCACGCCGAGGATGTCGGGGTTGTGCACGAACGCGCAGATGGCGTTGCCGGTCTTCTTCAGTCGATTTTGATAGGCAAGCGTCGTCAGCTTGGCGGCGCCATTGCCATCGGCGACGTCGTCAAAGAAATGCAGCAAGTTAAAGCCGCCGATGGTGATCTCGTCGCTGGCGGCGGCGGTGACGGCGGTCGCCTGCGAGCCGAGTACGACCGTGGCAACCGGTGTTGGATCGGGCGTCATGGTGTACGAACCAAAACCATAGTCCAGTACGCCAATCATGCCGTTGACGGTGTCGCCAACATCCACCGCGATGTTGGCCGCGCCGGTCTGGCCAGTGCTGCGCACGCGAATCAACTCGGGGTTGTGGTCAAACACCGGCGGATTCACGCCCACTGGCGGCAGGATCGGGGTGAGCACGTCGATGCCCGGCTCACGCAAGGGACGCGCCACGGTCGGCAGCACGCCATAGAAAATACCGTTACTGGTGGAGGTGGCTGCAGCTTCGCTGATATTGCCATCGACGGGCGCGACGACCTTGAGGCTGGCGATGCTGACACGCATGCCTTCATAGCGTTCAAGACGATCTATTGGGCTATCGGCGTTTGCGTCTGCGTCGGTAATTTCAATCGGCGTCGGCAGCGCATTACCCGTGCTGACCTGAACGATGGTGGCGTTCTTGAGTTCAGTCAGCGGCAACTGGCCGCCCGGGTTGTATTCGTCGAGCGTGGCATTAACGCGCACGCGGTTGCCGACGGTAGCGCTAGCCGGCGGCGCAGCGCTGGTGAACACGAACACGCCCTCAGAGCTGCTGGCGTCGAGATCGGCCTCGGCATCGGGAGTCTGCAGGTAAAAGCCGTTGGAAACCCGCGCCGTGACGATACCCTCGGTCGCGACGATGCTGCCCACGGCGTACGGCGACATCGCGCCATTGCCCTGGATTGCATGCACCGGGACGATGATGAAGTCGTCATTCTGGATGGTGCCCAGGCCCAAGACATCGAGCGCATTCGCGCCGGTGACATTGGTCAGGTTGACGGTGAAGGTTTCGTCCGACTCGACGTCGGTGTCGCCATTGATCGTGACGACGAACGTGGTCGATAGCGCGCCTTCTGCAATGCTTACGGCAGCTGCACTGTTGTCGAGGTAGTCATTGCCCGCAACGGTCGCCGAACCATCAGCGGTGGCGATATCGAAGCTGACGCCGCCAACACCCGCCGGCGAACCGAGGCTAATCGTGAAAGTCGCGGTCTTGGTACCGCTGTCACCTTCGGACACGCTGACGTCATTGATGCTCAAGTTCGGCGGGCCGCCGGTGCCACCGCAGGGGTTGAACGCGGTCAGGCTGTTGCGCGGCGTCGGCGCCAGCACGCTGAAATCAGCGCTGACATTGCCGGTATTGGTGCAGCCGTCGGTCTTGCGGATCGCGGCGGTGGTGTTGGAGAGCGCTGCGGTTGGCGCGGCAGGAGCGACGGGGCAGGTTGCCGTCGGTCCGAAACCCACCAAGTCCAGTGCGGCCGGGCAACCGCCGGAAAGCAGGGTTGTATTCGCCACCAGGGCCACTTTGCCCGCTGTGCCCGACATGGCGAGCGTGCCAATCGCATCGGGGGTGGGTAGCGCGGCCTGCGTGCCGGCGCCATCAGCTTCCTTCACCAAGTAGTACTGGCCGGGCTGCAGGTTGCCGCTGAGGTCAGTTTTGGCCCAAGTGCCCGTGCCCGTGGCCGAGGCATACTGGACGGAATACCCGGTGAGATTGACCGGCAGTGCACCGGCATTGAACAGCTCGATGAAATCGCTTTTGTATTGCGCGCCGGAATTACCGCCGCCGCCGTATACCTGGCTGATAACCACTTGTGCCTGCGTCGCGGGCGCGACGACGGCGAACAAGACAAAGGACATCCACAGTGCGTGGCGGCGACGAAGCATCGAGTTTTCCCCATTGCGGTGTTTCGGAAGTGCGCCACCGGTCCGGCAGGCGCAGCGCGTGACAAGTTGCCGATAGTACGTTCGAAACCCAGACGGTTCCATGACACTGATGTACTGGTGGGCTTTCGTTGCACTGCAGCAATCTGGCCGAGCCGATGACGGCTGCAGAAAACTTCCGCCTAAACCTTCTCGGCGGCGTCAGCGCTGCGGGAATGCCTGACTTTTGCGGGATGACCAGGCAGGCAAAAGGCGGCCGAGAGGCCGAATGCGCTACCCTTGACGAATCCTTCACGCCACTAATCGCCGACCATGACTTCGTCGCCCCAGCCCCCCAATCAGCGCCCGATTGAGCAAGGAATAACCACCGACCTGCGCGAGCGCCTGAGTTACGCCGGCTACCTGCAGCTCGACACCCTGCTGTCGGCCCAGCTGCCGCTGAG
>JBBSAA010000055.1:0-15025 GCA_038252715.1 Lysobacterales bacterium
CCGCATTCGAACGGCTATTCGTTGGTCCGCAAGATCTACGAGCGCGCTGGCCGCCCCGCCGACTTGGACGTCGGTGGCGTCAAACTGATTGATGCGCTGATGGCGCCGACGACGATCTACGTCAAACCGATCCTTGCGCTTCTGAAAGCACATGAGCTTCATGCCATGGCCCACATCACCGGTGGCGGCCTGACCGAAAACATCATTCGCGTGATTCCGGACGGGCTCGGTTTGGATATCGAGGCGTCCAGCATCGTAATGCCGCCGGTATTCGACTGGCTGCAGCGCGAAGGCGCGGTTCCGGCGCCGGAAATGTGGCGCACGTTCAACTGTGGCATCGGGTTCGTGCTGGTGCTCGCACCGGGCAACGTTGCCGCCGTTGCTACCGAGCTCGAACGGGCTGGTTTGGCTAACCGAGTGATCGGTACGGTAGTTTCCGCCGTGGGCGACGAACGCGTGCGCATCGCATGATCCAAACACGCCGCAATGGCAGTGGGCGTGACCGCGAGCTCCGTGACTGCAGTCCCTGTTTGCGCGCTTGCGCCCGATCGCAGGGGCGCCCTGCGTCAGCGGCATGATGCGCCTTGCCGTCCTCGCCTCCGGCCGCGGCAGCAACCTTGCGGCCATCCTCGCCGCGCAGGCGCAGGGCGTATTGGCCACTGAGCTCGTCGGCGTTTTTTCGGACAAGCCGAAGTCCGGCGCGATCGCCTTGGCGATCGAACACGGAATTCCCTTCGCCTCGGCGAAGCCCCGTGATTACGCCTCGCGCGAGGCATTTGATGAATGCTTGTTCAGTCTGATCGAGCGCGTTCAGCCCGACGTTATCGTCTGTGCCGGATATATGCGTCTGATATCCGAAGCCGCGGTGCGGCGTTTCCAAGGACGCATGATCAACATCCACCCTTCCCTGCTGCCCCGCTACACCGGACTGGACACGCATGCGCGCGCCTTGGCCGCGGGCGATGTCGAGCACGGCGCGAGCGTGCACGTGGTGATCCCGGCGCTGGATGCCGGCCCGGTGATAGCGCAGGTGCGTGTGCCGGTGCTGACCGGCGACACCGCGGCCCTGCTCGCTGACCGCGTGCTTGCGCGCGAACACGCGCTGTTGGTGCAGAGCATCGCCGCGATCGCGAGCGGCCGCGTGCGCCTGGCCGCCGATGCTGTCTTCCTAGACAACAAGCCGCTGGTCGCGCCGTTGCGACTTTCTCCGTCCGATCAATTCGAGGAGCTAGACCCGTGCGTCGCGTCCTGATTGCACTCGCACTAGTCGTGCTGCCGGCATTGGCACTGGCGGCGGTGCCGCGCCCGTACACCGCCACTTACGATGTGCTGCGCAATGGCCAGCCGCTCGGCAAGGCGACGGTGAGCTTCACTGCGCAGGCTGGCGGCGGCTACGAAATGCGCTCGGCCACGCGCGGTACCGAAGGCCTGGCGGCAATCGCCGGCGTGTCGATCGACGAGGTGTCGACGCTGCGTCTGGCGGCGGGTCGCCTGGAGACGACCGCATACACCTACCAGCAGAGGCTCGCGTTTAAGTCACCGAAGGATCGCAGCGTGCGCGTCGACGCCAATGCCGGGCGGATCACCAGCCTCGACAAGGGCCAGTCGACGATGCTGGCGTACCAGCCAGGCGTGCTCGATCGCAATGCGGTCACCGTGGCCCTGGTGCAGGACCTCGCGGCAGGCAAGACTGGCGATCTGACCTACCCGGTCGTCGACCGCGAGTCGGTGAGCCAGCAGCGTTACCGCGCCGCCGCGACCGAATCGCTGGCGACGGCGATCGGCAAGCTGCGCGCACTGCGCGTCGAACGCATCCGTGACAGCGGCGATGGCCGCACGACGACGCTTTGGCTGGGTCCGGACAAGAATTTCGTGCCGCTGAAGATCGTGCAGACCGAAGCGAACGGCGAAACCTTCGAGATGCGGGTGACGGGAGTCAGGTAGCCAAGGCTTTACCAGCTATCCGGAAACGACGTTCGGAACCATCGCTTCCTGAGTGCGCATTCCCGCAAAAAGATCAGCTCGGCAACCGCCGAATCTTCGCGCCCAGCCCGCCGAGCTTCTCTTCGATGTTCTCGTAGCCGCGATCAATGTGATAGATGCGGTCGACCGTCGTTTCGCCCTGCGCGACCAAGCCCGCCAACACCAGCGACGCCGATGCGCGCAGGTCGGTCGCCATAATCGGCGCGCCGGTCATTTTCTCAACGCCGCGGATAATGGCGGTGTGGCCGTCGACGCGTATATCGGCGCCCAGTCGCTGCAATTCGTTGAGATGCATGAAACGGTTTTCAAAAATCGTTTCTTTGATGATCCCCACGCCTTCGGCAATGCAGTTCATTGCGGCAAATTGGGCCTGCATATCCGTTGGGAAGGCCGGATAAGGCGCGGTGGTGACGCTGACGGCCTTGGGTCGTCGGCCGCCCATGTCCAGCTCGATGAAATCGCTGCCGGTATTGATATGTGCGCCCGCTTCTTCAAGCTTGAGAAGCACCGCGTCCAAGATGTCAGCGCGCGTGCGCTTGGCAATCACGCGACCACCGGTCATTGCCGCGGCAATCAGGAAAGTACCGGTTTCAATGCGATCGGGTAGAACGTCGTAGTGGCCGCCACCAAGGCGATCAACGCCCTCGATGACCATGCGTGCGGTGCCTGCTCCTTCGATTTTTGCGCCCATCGCGATCAGGCAATTGGCGAGGTCGAGGACTTCGGGTTCTTCGGCGCAGTTTTCCAGCACCGTCGTGCCCTTGGCCAGGCACGCAGCCATCAGCACGTTCTCGGTGCCGGTAACGGTGACCATGTCGAACGAATAGCGGCCGCCTTTCAAGCGATCCGCACGCGCCTTCACCATGCCGTTTTCCACCACGACATCGGCGCCCAGCGCGATCAGGCCGCGGATGTGTTGATCGACGGGGCGCGAACCAATCGCGCAACCACCCGGCAACGAGACTTCGGCATGACCGAACTTGGCCAGCAGCGGTCCGAGCACGAGGATCGAGGCGCGCATCGTCTTGACCAAGTCATACGGCGCCACGGTCTGGTTGACGTGGGTCGGGTCGACGGTGATCGTCAATTTTTCATCGATGGTTAGCTGCGCGCCCAGCGCGCCCAGCAGTTCGACCGTCGTGGTGACGTCGTGCAGATGCGGGACGTTGCCGATCGAGATTGGTGCGTCGGCCAGCAAGGTAGAGCACAGGATGGGCAATACCGCGTTCTTGGCGCCGGAAATCTGCACCTCGCCGTTGAGGGTTTCGCCGCCGATGATGACAATCTTGGCCATGGGTCAGTCAGTCTCGTGGTGGCCCGGGCTCAGGCCTGGGCTTCGTCAGGGGTCAGGGTTCGCAGCGCGAGGGCGTGAATTTCGCCGCCCATCCGCTCGCCCAAGGTGGCGTAAACCATACGGTGACGCGCCAGCGGCAGTTTGCCGCGAAACGCTTCCGACACCACGGTGGCCTCAAAGTGCACACCGTCGTCGCCTGATACCCGGGCGTGGGCGCCGGGTAGGCCGGCCTCGATGAGTTGTTGGATCAAATCGGCATTCATGGCGGGTCAGGGTAAGGGCTGGGGCGCAGGCAGCGCAGGGATTACAATAGCCGATCATCATAACGGTTCCGACCCCCGCATGGCCGCCAACCCGCTGACCCCGCCCTTGCATGCCGACCACGCCGACGACGACAGCCTCGTCGCCAGCGGTCGCCAAGTAATGGCTATCGAGGTCAGAGCGCTGCAGGCGATGCAGGCGCGGTTGGGGCCGGAGTTCGCCCAGGCCTGCCGCCTGCTGCTGGCCTGCCGTGGCCGCGTGGTCTGCACCGGCATGGGCAAGTCTGGTCACATCGCCACGAAGATCGCCGCCACCTTGGCGTCCACCGGTACCCCTGCCTTTTTCATGCATCCCGGCGAGGCCAGTCATGGCGACTTGGGCATGGTCAAGGATTCGGACGTGGTGCTGGCGCTGTCAAACTCGGGCAATACCGAGGAAATCCTTGCCGTCCTCCCGTCCTTGAAACGCCAGGGCAATATCATCGTCGCCATCACGGGCGCGCCTGGCTCGCGACTGGCGACCTTGGCTGACGCGCACTTGGACGCCAGCGTGCCGGAGGAAGCCTGCCCGCTTGGTTTGGCGCCGACCTCAAGCACCACGGCGGCGCTGGTCATGGGCGACGCGCTTGCCGTGGCCCTGCTCGAGGCCCGCGGGTTCACCGCCGAGGATTTCGCGCGCTCGCACCCGGCCGGCAGCCTTGGCCGCCGGCTATTGCTCAAGATCAGCGACGTGATGCATACCGGCAATGACTTGCCACGGGTCGGCATCCAGGCCTCGGCCAGTGAAGCGCTGGTCGAAATGAGCCGCAAGCGCTTGGGCATGACGGCCGTCGTGGACGAGCACGAGCGCTTGCTCGGGGTGTTTACCGACGGCGACCTGCGTCGTGCACTCGACGACGCCGCGTTGGACCTGCGTACGACGCCGATCGAGCGGCTGATGGCACATTCGCCTAAGACAATTGGCCCGAATCATCTGGCGGCCGAAGCAGCGCATTTGATGGAAACCCACAAGATCAGCGCCTTGGTGGTCGTCGATGACGCCGGCCGGCTGGTGGGCGCGCTGAATATCCACGACCTGCTCCGCGCGCGGGTGGTCTAAGTGGATTCGCCGACCACCTTCAGTGCACTGGACTCGCAGTTGCGCCAACGCGCGGCGACGATTCGGCTGGCGGTGTTCGACGTCGACGGCACCCTTACCGACGGACGCCTGTGGTTCAACGCCAGCGGCGAGGAGATGAAGGCCTTCCATGTCCACGATGGCCAAGGCTTGCGCTTGCTCGAGGACAACGGCATCGCGGTAGCGCTGATTACTGCGCGCGACAGCGCCGCTGCGCGCGCGCGCGGCAGCGACCTGCGGCTGTCCTACGTTTTTACCGGCGTGAAGGATAAGTACGCCTGCCTGAGCACCCTGTGCGAGAAGCTAGGGGTCGAACGCAATGAGGTCGCCTATTTAGGCGACGACCTGCCCGACCTGGCCGCGTTCGAGCTCACTGGCCTGTTCGCCGCACCCGCCGATGCCCACGCCTGGGTCCGCGAGCGCGCACAGTTCGTCACCCAGCAGCGCGGTGGCGAGGGCGCGGCGCGCGAACTATGCGACCTGATCTTGGAAGCGCGCGGCCTCAAGGCCTCGATACTCGCGAAATTCTCGATCCGATGAGGAGCCGACCGGTCATCGCCGTCGCTTTATTGGCCATAGCCGTCTTCAGCGGCTTGGCGGTGTGGGAACTGCGTCCGCGTGAGAAGCCCAAATCCACGGCGTCGGACCGCTCCGACTACACGCTGGAAAATTTCGACCTGGTCACGCTCGACGAGAAAGGCCTGGAGTCTTTCACCGTCAAGGCACCGCATCTCGAGCGCGACCCCAAGGGCAAGACCTTGACCCTGCGCACCCCTACCTTTTCGTTCCCGGACAAGGACGGCAGCCGCTGGGTGACCACGTCCCGCGAAGCCTGGGTCGCAGACAAGGCGGTGGAAGTGCGGCTGATCGACGACGTACTGATGCTCGGCCCGGCCGATCCGCTGGGCGCCCGCACCCGGTTCACGACCGACCACATGGAAATCTTCCCCAAGCAAAACCTGGCCCAGACCGAGGCCGAAGTGACCATTACCCGCGCCGACTCTATACTCACTGGAACCGGGCTGCGTGCCGACATGCAGTCCCACCAGATCGACCTGCTTTCCGCTGTCAAAGGACGCTATGCGCCTCGCCGCCGCTAACCTGATCTTGCTTGCCGCCCTGATGCCGCTCACTGGCCAGGCCAAGTCCTCCGACCGCGACCAGCCCATGGACGTCAACGCCGACCGCACCACGGCGAACGTCACCGAGGACGGCGACGCCATCCTCAGCGGCAACGTGATCATCACCCAAGGCACGATGCGCATCACCGCCGACCGTGCGGTCATCAAGCGCAAAGACGGCGACATCGATGAGATCGTCCTTACCGGCGGGCCAAGTACGCTCTCGCAGGTCAACGACAACGGCGAGTCGATGGACGCGCGCGCCCAGCAAATTGTCTACACGCTGAGCAATAACATGATGGTTCTGACCGGCGGCGTGGTGGTCAAGCAAACGCGGGGTAACCTGAGCGGCGAAACCATCAAATACAACCTCGACAGCGGTCAACTCGATGGCGGCGGCGACGGCAAGCGCGTGTCGATGCAGATTCAGCCAAAGAAAAAAGCCGCCAAGTAATGCTTTCGGCGCGCGGGTTGCGAAAGCGGTACAAGCAGCGCGAGGTCGTCCATGACTTCGAACTCGACTTGGGTCCTGGCGAAGTCGTCGGGCTGCTCGGTCCCAATGGCGCCGGCAAAACCACCTGCTTTTACATGATCGTCGGCCTCGTGCCGGCCGATGCGGGCCAGATTATCCTCGACGGCGAGGACATTACCTCGCTGCCGATGCACCAGCGCGCACGCCGCGGCGTCGGCTATCTGCCACAGGAAGCGTCGGTCTTCCGCAAGCTCAGCGTCGCCGACAACTTAATGGCCGTGCTTGAGCTGCGTTCGGACCTGGACAAGCGGACTCGCTTGCTGGAAATGGGCGCCTTGCTGGAGGAATTGCAGGTTTCGCATGTCGCCGACCAACTCGGCGCCAGCCTGTCGGGCGGCGAGCGCCGGCGCGTTGAGATTGCACGGTCTTTGGCGGCCAAGCCGCGCCTGATCTTGCTGGACGAACCCTTCGCTGGCGTGGACCCCATTTCTGTCGGCGAAATCCAGAAAATTGTCCGCCACCTCAAGCAGCGCGGCATCGGTGTGCTGATCACCGACCACAACGTTCGCGAAACCCTAGGCATCTGCGACCGCGCCTACATCCTCAACGCCGGCACCGTGCTCGCCAAGGGCACGCCGGACGAAGTGCTGGCCAATCCGGATGTGCGCCGGGTTTACTTGGGCGATTCGTTCCGGCTGTAGGCCCCGAGGCGTGAAAACACGCGCCTGATTCTCATCGCCGGTCTCGCGGCAACGAACCGCGATTGCCCTGTTTTCTAGCGCGCGCTGTTGGTCAGCGAAGTGAATACGCCGTGCTGCAAGGCGTCGCCAGCAAACGCCAGATGGGGCGCACGAGCAGTGCTCCAAGGCTGCCCGAACAGGATTTTAACGTCACCGTTGTGTGCGCCAAAAAACCTTCGCAAGGGCTTCCAGCGACCCCCACCCTTGCCGGTATGATGGTCACGCGACCATGAAACCTTCCCTACAGACCCGCTTGGGCCAACAGCTGACCTTGACGCCGCAACTGCGTCAGGCGATCAAGCTATTGCAGCTGTCGGCGATCGAGCTTGAAGTTGAAATCACCGAGGCGATCGACAGCAATCCGCTGCTCGAGCGCGAGGAAGACGCGGCCGACGAGAGTCCTGCCGATGGCGAGGCACCTGCACCCGAGTCACCCGCGGCCGAACGCGACGGTGACGAGGCCAGCGATACCTTCGATGAAGTGCCGACCTTCGAATGGGAAGACGATGGCTTCCCGCGCAGCGGCAATAGCAGCGGTGACGGCGAGGACCGCGAGGAAACGGTCGCCGCGCCGCAGGACCTGCACGAACACTTGGCGTGGCAGCTGCACCTGAGCCCGTTGCGCGAGCGCGACCTGATGATCGGCGAGGCCCTTATCGAGGCCATCGGCGACGAGGGCTACCTGCGTGCAACGCTTGAAGACATCCAAGCCACGCTCGCCCCTGACCTGGTGGCCGAGCTGCCCGAAATCGAAACCGTCCTGCATCTGATCCAGCGTTTCGATCCGGTCGGCGTTGGCGCCCGGACCCTGTCCGAATGCCTGTGTGTTCAGCTGACCTTGCTCGACGATGAAACGCCCGGCCACGCACTCGCCAAGCAAATCTGCGCCCAGCATCTGGACGCGCTTGCCAAGCACGGCGCGATCAAACTGGCGGCCATACTTCACCAAAGCCCGGAAGACGTGGACGTAGCCGTTGCCCTGCTCAAGACGCTTGATCCCAAGCCGGGCGCACAGATCAACCCCGGCGCCGCCGAGTTCATCACGCCCGACGCCATTGCCTATCGGCAGGGTGGCGTTTGGAAAGTGGCCACCTCGGCCGGTAGCCAGCCACGCTTGGCGATCAACCGTCATTACGAAGGCCTGATTGGAAAATCCAGCCGTGACAATGACAGTTACCTGCGCGCGCAGCTGCAAGAGGCGCGCTGGCTGATCAAGAGCTTGGAAACCCGCGCCGACACCCTATTGCGCGTGGCACGCTCGATCGTGCGTCAACAAAGCGGTTTCCTCGAGCATGGCGCGCAGGCCATGCGGCCGCTGACGCTGCGCGAAGTCGCCGAAGAGCTGGATCTGCATGAGTCGACGATTTCGCGCGCCACCACCCGCAAGTACCTGCGTACGCCGCGCGGCACGTTTGAATTTAAGTACTTTTTCAGTTCGGGAATCACCACCGATTCCGGCGGCGGCGCGTCGGCGACCGCAATCCAAGCGATGCTGCGCAAGCTCATTGAGGCCGAGAACCCGCGTTCACCGCTCTCTGACGCCCGCCTTGCTGAAGTGCTGAAAAGCGACGGCATCCTCGTCGCGCGCAGGACTGTGGCAAAGTACCGCGAAGCGATGAATATCGCCTCGTCCAACGAACGGCAACGTCTCTGAAGGAGGGCCCGGCAGCGCCCAGCCTTGGTTTCCCGGGCAAGACCCACCATCTCTTTGCTTGAGCGTCGGCTCCGCGCCCGCGCGAACGTGTTTATCCCGACATGGCAACAATGAAGGAGGCATGACATGCGTATCGACATCAGCGGTCATCAAATGGACATTACCCCGGCCTTGCGCGACTACGTCCAGGAAAAGCTGGCGAGACTGTCCAAGCACTTCGAGCAACACCTCGATACCCGCGTCATCCTCTCGGTCGAAAAGCTCGACCACAAAGCCGAAGCCACGCTGCACACCCCGGGCAAAACGCTGTTTGCCGAGGCTGTTGCGCCCGACATGTACGCCGCCATCGACCTGCTGACCGACAAGCTCGACCGCCTTGTGCTCAAGCAGAAGGAAAAAACCAAGGATCATCATCGCGGCGAGTCCGCGAGTCGTTCGGACAGCTTCGGCTGACGCGCGCCGATGCGAACCCGGATCAGCGCCCGCGAAGTTTTCGACGAGCTGCAAGAGCGGCTTGAGCTGCGCTGGCTGACCGGGCAGCAAGGCGGTGAACGCTTGCTTGAACGCAGTGAGCAACAAACCCGCCGGCCCTCGCTGGCGGGTTATCTCAACGTCATCCATCCCAATAAAATCCAGATCATCGGCGCGGCCGAATTGACCTGGCTCGACACCCTCGATGCACGCCAGCGCTGGGAGAAACTCGAGCAAATCATGGGCGTGGCACCGATGGCCCTGGTGGTCACCCAGAACCAACTGTGTCCGACCGATCTGCGCGCCGCGTGCGAGGAGTCCAACACGCCGCTATGGGTGTCGCCCAAACGCGGCTACGAATTGCTGAACCTGCTGCAGTATCACCTAGCGCTGTCGCTTGCGCCGCGGGTGACGTTGCACGGCGTGTTCATGGAAATTTATTCAATTGGTGTCTTGATTACCGGTGATTCCGGCGCCGGCAAGAGTGAACTGGCCTTGGAACTGATCTCTCGCGGCCATCGGCTGGTCGCCGACGACGCGCCCGAATTCACCCAGATCGCGCCTGACGTGCTCGACGGCACCTGCCCGGAGATTTTGCAGGACATGCTGGAGGTGCGCGGTCTGGGCGTGATGAACATCCGCCAGATGTTTGGCGACACCGCCGTAAAGAAGAACAAGTACCTACGACTGATCGTGCACTTGATGAAGGTCGGTGATGTGCACTCGCAACCGATGGCGCGCCTGACCGGGGAAATCGCCTCGCCGCGTCGCGTGCTCGATCTCGATGTCCCCGAATTCCACCTGCCGGTGGCCCCTGGCCGCAACCTGGCGGTGCTTACCGAGGCCGCCGCGCGCCTGCACATCCTGCGCGTCAAGGGTTTGGACCCGGCCGCCGCTTTCCTTGCGCGGCACGCAACCTTGCTGACGCTCGGTGACCCGATCTGATCAAACGATGCCACGCTGCCATTGCGGCGCAGGCTGGAACCTTCCACCCCATTCGCCCAATCGTTAGAAGAATCGCCCATGTCCCCGATGCCCGACGAGAACGATCGCCCGATGCTTACCGTGGTCAGCGGCCTGTCCGGCGCTGGGAAGAGCGTTGCGCTGCGCACGTTTGAAGACCTCGATTACTACTGCGTCGACAACCTGCCGGCCGAACTGCTAACGACCTTCGTCGAAAACGTCTCCCACGACAGCGGCAGGCGGCGCACGCGCCTGGCGGTGGGAATCGACGTACGCAACCTCACGTCCGATTTGTCGCGCATAGGCGAATGGCTGTCGGCCGTCGGTGCGCTGGGCTACGACCATCGACTGGTGTTCTTTGACACCCGCGACGACGTCTTGGTCAAGCGCTACTCAGAAACCCGGCGCCGGCATCCGCTGTCGCATACCGGGATGCCGCTGTCGGATGCGATCGCCGCCGAGCGCAAGCGGCTCGCGCCCCTGCGTGCGCTCGCTGACCACGTCATCGACACGACCGATCTCAATGTCCATCAGCTGCGCAAAGCGGTAATCACCGAGCTGGAGGCCGGTTTGCGTCCCAGCGTGTCCCTGCTGTTCGAGTCGTTCGCCTATAAACACGGCGTGCCGGTAGACGCCGATTTCGTGTTCGACGCGCGCTGCTTGCCCAATCCGCATTGGGACGCGCGCCTGCGACCGCTCGCTGGCCGCGACGGCCCGGTGCGCGACTACCTCGATGCCCAGGAATTGGTGGTCGAATACGTGGGCCAAGTGGCAAATTTCCTCGACACCTGGCTGCCTCGCTTCGAAACCGACACGCGCAGCTACGTCACCATCGCGTTCGGCTGCACAGGTGGCCGCCATCGCTCGGTTTACCTCGCCGAGAAGCTCGCGCAGCACTGCCGCAACCAAGGTCGCGAAGACGTACTGACCTACCACCGTGAGCTCGAATAAGCGCGGCGCCGCCGCGCCGACCGCGGGTATCAGCTTCGATGAGGACGAGAAGGCGGCCATCGTTGGCAAGATCCAGCTCTATTTCGACCAAGAGCTGAAGCAGCAGATCGGGCGCTTCGATGCCGAGTTCCTGCTGGACTTTTTTTCCGGCGAGATCGGCGCCTACTTCTACAATCGCGGCCTCTATGATGCCCGGGCCATCCTGTCGGCCAGGCTCGATGATCTGGGAGAGGCGATTCTCCAGCTTGAGCGTCCGACCGACCTAAAGCGCTGAAAGGCGACCGCGAGCGTTGCGGATTGGGCGAGCTCCGCGGTTCGCGCTGGCCGACACGCCAGCAAACACGGCTCCTCGATACTGCCGCCGGCCGTAGGTTAGGCTAGGCCCATGAGCGTAGGCCTCCTCCTGATCACCCACCACGGCGTCGCCAGCGCCTTGCTCGCGGCGGCGGCGGAGATTGCGGGCGCACCGTCACTGCCCGTCCACCACTTCGAACTGCCTGTCGACGATGACGGCGAAGCGGCCCTGCCCGCCGCCAGCGCGGCACTGCGGCGGGTTGAAGGGGAGGAAGGCGTCTTGGTACTCACCGACCTCCACGGCGCAGCGCCGGCCAGGTTGGCGGTCCGGGTCGCCCAGTTGGGGGCCTCGGTACGTCGCGTCAGCGGCCTGTCTTTGCCGATGCTGCTGCGTGTGTTCAACTACCCCGAGCAACCTCTCGATGAACTTGCCCGAACGGCCGCCGCCGGAGGGCGCAATGGCGTGGTGACCGACGATGCTTGAACGTGAACTACCGATCACCCATCCGCTGGGCCTGCACGCGCAGGCCTCGGCCAAGGTCGTGCAGACCCTGACACCGTTCCGATGCCAAGCGTTCTTGCTTGCCAAGGGCCGTGAGGTCAACGCCAAGTCGATCATGGGCGTCATGCTGCTCGCAGCGGGCCCAGGTACGGTCGTTCGCGCGCGAATCGAAGGTGATGACGAGGCTGAGGCGATGACGGCCTTGGTGGCCTTGTTTGAGGGCGGGTTCTAGTACCAGCGAGGCACGTCTTTCAATTTGTCGCGCGCCCGCGTCAGCAGGCAGCACCGCGATTTCAAAGACCGCCGCGGATGTCATCGCGGTCATGCCCGCTCCCACGGACGCCCTAACTTGCCGCTCCCACGGGCACCCTAACCCGCCCGATAGCCTGTCAGCGCACGCATAAAAGGCTGTGCATACGGGCGACCCGCGCTGATAATACCCGCGCCCACAACGGAGTCGCCCGATGGCAGAAGCTGTTCGCCACGACAAGACCGCGCGACAGCTCCGCTTGCTGTCGGACGCGCTCGACACTGGCCGACTGGGCCCGGTGCGTCGGTTGGTCAACACGCTGTCGCCAGCAGAGATTGGCAATCTGCTCGAATCCCTGCCCCCGGCCAAGCGTGGCATCGTCTGGGGATTGGTGGATCCGGAAGATGACGGTGAGGTGCTGGTCCACGTCGGCGAAGACGTGCGTGAGTCCCTGCTTGCGCAGATGGATCCAGACGAGATCATCGCCGCCGCCGAGACCCTGGACATCGACGATCTGGCCGAACTGGCCGACGACCTGCCCGACACCGTCATCGACGAAGTGCTCAAGTCGATGGACCGCGAAAACCGCGAGCGCCTCGAGCAGGCGCTGGCGTATCCCGAGGATAGCGCCGGCCGCTTGATGAACCCGGACGTGATCACCGTGCGCGCCGACGTGACCCTTGACGTCGTATTGCGTTACCTGCGCCTGCGCGGTGAGATGCCCGACCACACCGACCATCTGTTCGTGGTCAGCCGCCGTCATCAGTACCTCGGTCGCGTCGCCACGAACCACTTGCTCACGCATGAGCCGTCAACGCCGATCAACGAGCTGATCGACGACGAGCAGCCGGCCATCGAGGCGGACATGCCGACCAACCAAGTCGCTACCCAGTTCTCCGACCACGACTGGATTTCGGCACCGGTCGTGGATGAGAACAACATCTTGCTAGGTCGCATCACCATCGACGACGTCGTCGACATCATTCGCGAGCAGGCTGAGCACCAAGCACTCTCTGCGGCCGGTGTGGACGAAGACGAAGACTTATTCAGCCCCGTGCCGCGTGCGTTCCGCCGCCGCGTCGTTTGGCTGGGTATCAATTTGGGCACAGCATTCCTCGCCTCGAGCGTGGTCGGCCAATTCCAGGGGACGATCGATCACATCGTTGCGCTGGCCGTGCTGATGCCGATTGTCGCCGGCATGGGCGGCAATGCCGGCACGCAAGTATTGGCTTTGATGGTGCGCGGACTGGCCCTGGGCCAAGTGGGCGCCGCTAACGTGCAAGATTTGCTGTGGAAGGAAATTCGCGTCGCGATGATGAACGGCCTGCTGCTCGGCAGTATCGTCGCGATGGCCACCTACCTGTGGTTCGGCGACTGGGCCCTGGCCGGCGTCATCGGCGCGGCCATGACGATCAACCTGCTGTCTGCCGCCAGCGCCGGCGTGCTGGTGCCGCTGACGCTCAAGCGCATGAATTTGGACCCGGCCTTGGCCGGCGGCGTGATCCTGACCACGGTCACCGACGTGATGGGTTTCCTGAGTTTCCTCGGCTTGGCAACGCTCGTCCTCGTTCGTTAAACAGCTGAGGCTGGCGTCCCCCGGGAAATCGGCAATCGCCGCGCGCGACCGCGCCAACATTGCCGACACATGCTCGGGCCGGGGTGGCGGGTGATCGCCCACAGACTCCGTGACCCAGCGCCAAGAGACGCGTTCGCGACGGTCGCGTGGAACCACTAACCCGGCGATGTAGGCGGAACGAAACGCCCAAGAACGCTGCATGCCGAGCTTCCCGTGACTGGTGACCGCTCCAGACTGGCCTCAGCCACTAATTCTCACTATCGGAGATCAACTTGCTCGGGGTGGGAATGCATTTCAATTGGCGTCCGCTTTTTTGTCCGCTTACCATCGAACAACTTGCCGTGGGCTGCTGGGCTCGGCTCCCGATCAAACTACGAATGGAGACACTGGCTTGAACTTTCCCCGCATTGGCGTCGGCGTCATCGTGCAGCGTGCGGGCCGCGTCTTGCTTGGTGAGCGCCTCGGCGCGCACGGCGCCGGCACGTGGGCCTTGCCGGGCGGCCATCTTGAGTTCGGGGAAACCCCGGCCGATTGCGCGCGACGCGAAGTGTTGGAAGAAACCGGACTCGTGATCGGCGACGTAATCAACGGCCCGTTCTGTAACGACATCTTCGCCGCCGACGAAAAGCACTACGTCACGCTGTTCGTGCTCGCACGGTCAGCCATCGGGGAGCCACAGCGCTGCGAGCCAGATAAATGTCGCCGTTGGGCCTGGTTCCACTGGGCAGAATTTCCCGAGCCGCTGTTTCAGCCGCTTGCGACCTTGCGCGCCACTGGTTTTGATCCAGGACACTGACTCTCGGCATCATTCCGGCTTGGGGAAAATTCCAACCGGCGCACCTGGGTGTTTTTTCGCGAGCAACTGGAAGTAGCGCACCGGGTCGGCGCAGTCGGGATCCTCGTCGCAGGCCACAGCCTCCGGCGGCCCTTCAACAAAGACCCAACGGCCTTTTTCCCGATGTAACAGGCCACTCATCGTTTCATAGTGCTGACTGCCGTCGACCGATTGCGGTTCCGCGTCGACCCATGCCCAGCCATTGCCGACCTTCAAGTACGTCACGACGAAAACAACGTCGAGACCAGACATTTTTTTCGCCATCCCCCGAAGCACGTCAAGGATTGCCTTGCGATCGGCACTGCCTTTGATAGGCGTCGACACCGTGACTGCCGAGGCCGGTTGCGCGGGGCTTTCCATCGTTTGTCCGAGCGCACTGCCGCTCAGCGACGAGACAAGGACAAAGCCGAGCAGGAGCAACATAGGATTGGTAGACAACGTGCACCTCCAGCAAGTGATGCTCAGTAACGAAGCTACCGTAAAGCGGCGGCCTACCCGGCCATAGGAACCGGATTTGGCATGAGGCCCGAAGTGGCGGCTGC
>JBBSAA010000056.1:0-14842 GCA_038252715.1 Lysobacterales bacterium
ATCGGCACGCTCAACGAGTTCGAACAGCAATTGTTCAAATTTGCCGAACAGGCGCGCAGCAACTCGGTGCAAACGCTGTGGTTGGAATCGCAACGCCTGATCAAGCGCACGCGGCATGACTTAGTGCCGCGCTTCCTGATCTCGCTCGAGGCCGAGCTGGCGAACCTTCGCGAGCCGTCCGTGGCCAAGGGCATGGGCCTGCAGCGCGCGCGTAAGAGCGGCGCCGAAATGTCGTTGATCGACGATCTCGAGATGGACGAAACAAGCCTGCTCAGCGAAATGGCCAGCCGCGCGGAAATGCGCTGTAGCCTGCCGCTGTACCTGCTTGGGCAACGCTTTGGCGTGCTCGCCGGACGCCCAGCCTTTGACTCAGAGACCTTGCCGATTGGGCCGCAGGCGCTGTGCCGGATGATACGTACCGCGTCCGATTGCCTGGAACTGAGCGACGAGCATCGCCTGATGTTCCTACGCGCCTTCGATCGCCAAGTGATGCCGATGTACGGCAACCTGGTCGATGCGTTGAACACGTACCTATCCAAGAATGGCGTGCTGCCGCATCTGCAATACGTGCCGCTGCGCGCCCGCCCACCCAGCGGCCCCGGTGCCGCACCGGTACCGACATCGGAACGCACCACCGCGGAACGGCCGGCCGTTGACGTCACCCGCGCGCGCTTGCCTGGTGGCGGAGAATCCTTGCCAGCCGGCTCTACCGGCCGCGGCGACGGTCGCAGTAGCGGTGCCTCCGGCGGCCACGCACCATCGCGCCAAACCAGCGTCGAGGGCGCGCAGGGGCGCACTGATAGCGGCATGGACGCGAATTTCAGCGACAGCTCCGGCCAGTCCAGTGGCAGTGGCAGTGGCAGTGGCAGCGGCAGCGGCGGCGGCGGCGGCGGTGCAGGTGCCGGTGCAGGTGGCGGTGGTGGTCGCAGCGCCGGCACCTATGCCGATGGCCCAGACAACGGTGGCGCTGGCATGGCGCCCGAAGGCGGTGGCGAGGACAGCTTCCAGCTGATGCGCCAGCTGCTGGCCGGCCGTCGCCAACTGCTGGGTAAATTAGGCGCCGAGAGCGAGCGTGGCCGAGATGGCGGCGAACCGACCCAAATTGCCAGTGCCGCCGCAGTACAGGGCGCCCTAGGCAACCTGCAGACACGTCCCGCCAGTCCGATGATGGACAAGGGCAAGCAGGTGATGCGCAACGTCAGCCACGTCAAGCAGGACATGCTGGCGTTGATGCGCCAAGCCTCGCCTGATCAGCCGGCCCCGACGCTGGCCGAAGAAGACGGCGACGCGATCGACCTGGTAGGCATGCTCTACGACAGCATCCTCAAGGATGTGAAACCCAACAGCCCGGCCGCTGTGCTGCTGTCAAAGCTGCAGGTGCCTTTGCTGCGTGTCGCCCTGCAGGACAAGGGCTTTTTTACCAAGCAAGAGCATCCCGCACGCTTGATGCTCAACACCATTGCCGAAACCGGCATGCATTGGATGACCGAGGATGAGGCCGACGAAGGCCTGGTCAACAAGATGAATGCCGTGGTTGATCGCACCGTGCGCGAGTTCGACGGCGATCTAGGCCTATTCAACAACCTACTTGAAGACCTCAGTTCGCATCTGCAGACAGTGACCCGCAAGGCCGAAGTCGCCGAGCGGCGGCATGTGGAAGCGGCCCGCGGCAAGGAAAAATTGGCCAATGCGCGCGAGCGCGCATCGCAAGCCATGGAAGGCCTGCTGAAGCAGCAGAATCTGCCGCGCTTCACCCACACCTTGCTCAGTCAGGCCTGGACCGACGTGATGGCCCTGACCGCGCTGCGCCACGGCGAGGACTCGGACACGTGGAAGCAGCAGTTTAATTTCGCGCAGCGGCTGATCCAGATCGCGCGCACGCCGGCCCATGAGCAGGCGGCATTGGGCGAAGCCACATCGGGCCTGCGCGAGGAGGTCGAACAGGCACTCTCCCAAGTTGGCTACCAGGGCGATGAAGCCAATGCGATTGCCAACCGCTTGGTGAACCCGCACTCCTTGCAAGAAGACGATGCGGCCAGCCGCACCGAGCTGACCATGCGCCTGAAAGCGCGTGCGCGCTTGGGCGAAGACTCGAAAACCAAGAAGCCGAAAGCGCCGCCCTTGTCGCCGGCCGAACAGGCGCGCTTCGAGCAGATCAAGCAGGCGCCGTTCGGCAGCTGGTTTGAATTCACCATCAATCAACAGGGCGACAAGGCGCGTCGCCGACTGTCATGGTTCAGTACGGTTACTGGCCACATGCTGTTCGTCAACCATCGCGGCCAAAAAGTGGATGACTACACGCTCGACAGCCTCGCGCGACTCATGGCCCAAGGCCAGGCGCGTATCGTCGAGGAAGAAAAAGGCTCATTGATCGACCGCGCTTGGAGCTCGGTGATGAGTGCCTTGCGCTCCTTTGCCGGCCAAAGCCCTGCCACGAGTGCCGCGCCATGAATGATTACCGCCGCGCCAAACGCCGCAAGGCTTACTTGACCATCGACATCCTAGATACGATGACCGAGTCTTCGATCGGAAAAATGAGCAACCTGTCGGAAACGGGCATGCTGCTGATCTTGCATCAGCCGCTGATGAGCGACGCCCTTTATCAGCTGCGTTTCCGCATTGGCGACCGCAGTGGCGTCGAACGCACCATTGAGGTTGGCGCCCACGAGCTGTGGTCCGATGACGCCGCGGCGCCAGGACAATGCTGGACCGGCTTTCGTTTCATCGACATTGCGCCCGCCGACCTCGCCTACATACGCGAATGGGTCGATGCGCCCGGCAGCCAGTACGTCTGAGCGCGTGCCAAGCGTCCATTTAGCACGGCTGCTGCTTACCGCTGCACTGTGCCTGGTGGTGGTGGCCTGCGAACGCAGCGGCCCGGTCACGCGGGAAACGCTGCACGTGTTCGGCAGCATCACCGAAATTGAGATTCGCGGCAGCGAGCCGGCCGCCGCCCAAGCCGCGATTGCCGAAGCCAGCGCGCGTCTAAATTTACGCGAGCGTGAATGGCACGCTTGGAAACCGTCCGACCTGACCCGCATCAATGCCGCGTTTCGCGCCGGCCAGCCCGTGCGCGCGCCGGCCTCGATCATTGACTTGGTGTCGCGCTCGCAGAAGCTGGCGGTGAGCAGCGACGGCCTGTTCGATCCGGCCGTGGGCGGGCTGGTTGAACTATGGGGCTTTCATACCTCCGATTTCCCCGTACACACGCCCGCGCCGACGCTTGACGAGGTCAATGCGTGGGTGCGGACGCACCCGCGCATCCTCGAGGTGAAGGTGGAAGGCGACCGGCTGTTTAGCGCCAATCCGGCGGTGCAGCTCGATTTCGATGCAATCGCCGAAGGCGCGGCCGCGACCGAGATCCTTGCCATCTTCCGCAAGCGTGGCATTCACCACGCACTGATCAGCCTCGGCGGTGATGTCGCTGCCCTCGGCGATGGCGACGACCGACCATGGCAGGTAGGCATGCGCGATCCATACGGTGGCGCGCTGGGTTCGGTGGAGCTCGCGGGCAACGAGGCCTTTTTTACCTCGGGCAACTACAACAAGTTCCGGCAGACGTCCGATGGCGCGCGCTGGGGCCACATTCTTGATCCTCGCAGTGGCATGCCCGCACGCGGCTCGGCCGCTACCGCCGTGCTTACTGCCGACCCCCTGCTCGCTGACGCCGCATCGACCGCGCTGATGGCGGCCGGACCGGCCGGATTCGAACGCGTGGTCAAACAGATGAAGCTCGGCTGCGCGTTGATGGTGACCGAAGAAAACGAGCTGCTGGTGACTCGCGGCATGCGCGCGCGCATGCGTTTCCTACGCGAGCCGGTCGCACTTGGCGATCCGATCGATACCGGCGCTAGTTGCGGGCGATAATTATCGTCAGCGCGCTACGGCGCGGCCCAGGCGCGGCACCGGCGAGGGCCGGTGCAACAAGTAGCCTTGGGCGTAGTCGACGCCAAGATCATGCAGGATGTCGCGAGCGGCCTGGTTGTCGACCCACTCGGCAACCACCTGCAACCCAAGCTGATGGCCGATATCGGTCACCGAGCGCACGATCAGGCTGCTTAGCGGATCGACGCCCAGCTCGCGGATGAAACTGCCATCAATCTTGATGTAATCGACCGGCAAGTTCTTGAGGTAGGCAAACGACGCCATGCCGGCGCCAAAATCGTCGAGCGAGAAGCGACAACCCACCGCACGCAGGCGCTTCATCAGTGCCACGACGCGCGACAGGCGCGCGACCGCCGCGGTTTCGGTGATTTCAAAACAGACGTGTCCGGCGGGAACGCCATGCTGTTGCAGTCGCTCGATGACGAAATCCGCGAAGCCATCGTCGTCGATCGTGAGCGCAGACAGGTTGATCGCGCACAGGCGCGGAGGCTCACCGGACGGATGCAAGTGGGCAAAATTTGCGAACGCCGTTTCAATCACCCAGCGATCAAGC
The DNA here is from genome assembly GCA_038252715.1 of Lysobacterales bacterium. Lineage (GTDB taxonomy): Bacteria > Pseudomonadota > Gammaproteobacteria > Xanthomonadales > Xanthomonadaceae > Arenimonas. The sequence goes on from JBBSAA010000056.1 coordinate 4,439, forward strand.
TGCGGCATCAAGCCATAGCGCTCGGCGGCCGGTATGAAATCTCCCGGCGGCACCATCGTGCCGTCCTCATCGCGCAGTCGGAGCAACAGCTCAATATGCACGCCGGCTGGCGGATCGGGCTGCAGCGCTGCTATCTCCTGGAAATAGAGCAAGAACCGCTTATCGACCAGCGCCTGCCGAAGCTTGCCTGCCCAGCGCATTTCGCTGCGCCGACGCAGGATCTCGCCGTCCTCATCCGAGTACAGGTGAACTCGATTGCGGCCGCGCTCCTTGGCCATGTAGCAGGCTGTGTCGGCTAGCGACAAGACCTCGCGCTGGGTCATACCCGGACGATCAAGCATGACCACGCCAATGCTGGCAGTGACCGAAAAACTGCGATCTTCCCAAGCAAATTCGAAATCCTGGATCGCCCGGCGCAGGCGCTCGGCGCAGGCCAGTGCAGCCGCGAGCGTCGTGCCTTCGATCAAAACACCAAATTCGTCGCCACCCAGACGGGCAATGGTTTCGCCATCGACCAGATGGCTACTCATTAGGCTGGCCAGCTGGACTAGCAATTGATCGCCGACGGTGTGGCCGGACGTATCGTTGATTACCTTGAACTGGTCCAAGTCGAAATACAGCATCGCCGAGCGCCAGCCACCATCGACGGCCTGGGTTGCGGCATCAAGTCGACGACCAAATTCGCGGCGATTGAACAGACCGGTTTGGGCGTCGTGGTTCGCCTGATACGCCAGCAGGTCGTTGAGCTCGCGTAATTCGGTAATGTCATTGGCCACCGCCAGCAGGTGCGGTTGGTCGTCGATCTCCACCGATGACACCGACAGCGTGACCCAGTACGGGCTGCCGTTAGCGCCATGGAAGCGCGTTGGTCGATTCATCATCGCCCAGCCGCTCTCGGCGACTTGGACTAGCTGCGGCGCCAACGCGGCATCATCGAACAGGTCTTCAAGGCGCTTGCCGCTTTGTTCGGGATCAGGAATGTCCAGCCGTTCGCGTGCGGCGTGGTTGGCATAAACCACGCGGCCATCGCTGCGCCTGGCCAACAACACCAGGGTCGGCAACAGCTCGTTCAGCGCGCGGAAACGCAGCTCACTGTCACGATATTGCGCCGACATGTCCTCGGCCAGCCGCGTGGCGCGAACGCGGGTAGTAGCGAGCGACCAGGCCGTTGTCGCCAGCATCAAGGTGGCGAGTATCCCCAGGACGAAGGTCAGCAAAGGCATTTGGGTCGAGTTGAGCTTGCCCGGCGCCCCCTCGATCATCACCCGCCAAGTGCGACCGCCGTAGCTGATGTCCCGGGTAAGCCGATAGTGCAGCGACTGCGGCATGCCCGCCAGCTCATCGGTTGCCGAGCGGGACGTGAACAACTCTCGCGCCCCGCCTTGCGACGTCTTCGTGGTGTCAGTGACGCGAACGCTGAATTCTTCTTTTACTTCCGGAGGCAAGGTTGCGCCAATCAAATCGCTAACCCGGAACGAAATCGCCAACGAGCCAACGAAGCGCGAGCGTCGCTCAACGACGTTCGCCGGCGGCGCGCCAGGCGAGAAAATGGGCAGCCGAATCAAGACGCCGTCCGTGATCGAGCCTTTGTCGAGGTGCTGGATGAGGTGAAATGCGGCCGACATCGCCGGTTCATCGGAGTCTCGCGACGAGATCAAGGCCGCCATGTTCTCGGGCTGACCACTGACGTCGTAGCCTTGCAAACGCTCGTTGCCGGCCGTGGGCGCAATCAGGTCGGTAATGAAGCGCTCTGTGCCGGCGACGGTGACAGGGCGCGCCACCGCCATCGCCTGCAGGCTCGGAAATGCCTCGCGTGGACGCAGGTTGGCGTACAGGTCGGCGAATTCATTCTTGTCGACATCCTGCGAGGCAAGGAAAACCCCCTGCACGGCGCGCACCAACATGCCGCAATCGCGCAGCCTGCTTTCTATCGCACCAAAGCTGCGATCGGCGATGCGTTCGAACTGTGCGCGCTCAGCTTGCCCGAGCGCCTTGTGCTGGACATACGTGGCAGCTAACGTGAGGACGGTTCCGATCAGGAACGCAACCGCCGTCCATACCCAGGCCGGCTGGCCCAGGAATCCCACGTGCTTGCGACGCTGAACCATTCTGCCGTCTCCTGACCCATGAACTTGCGGCATAGTGACGGACCTCCCGACCCGGTTTTCCACCATGGCCGTACCGACCCCACAGTTCTACCGCGATCACCTTGCAACGATCAAGGCAAGAACGGACCTCGCACTGCAAAAGGGCGGATTCGATCACATGATCGTGACATCGGGAGTGTCGAAAACCCGGTTTCTCGACGATCTGCACTATCCGTTCAAAACCAATCCGCATTTCCTGCACTGGTTGCCATTGACGGACTTGCCCGATAGCTGGATCGCCTACACACCCGGCAAAACGCCGGTCTTGGCGTATTTCCAGCCTGACGACTATTGGCACGTACCCCCGAGCGCCCCGGCTGGCGAGTGGTTGGAACATTTCGACGTGCGCATGATCCGCGATCCGGCCGACGCCATCAAGCACCTGCCGACGAGCGGAAAGTCGGCCATCATCGGCGAGGCGGACGCGGCCTTGCCGGGATTTGAACCGAACAACCCGACGGCGTTGGTGAACTCGCTGCATTTCCAGCGTGCGTTCAAGACGCCATACGAACTGTCGAAGATGCGCCTCGCGCAGCGGCGTGCGGTGCCTGGCCATGTGGCGGCACGCGCGGCCTTCCTCGCTGGCGCCTCGGAAGCACAGATCCACGCCGCCTACCTCGCTGCGACCGGCCATACCGATTTGGACCTGCCGTACAACAACATCATTGGCCTGAACGAGAACGGCGCGACACTGCACTACCAGTACAAAGACAAGATGGCACCGGCCGAGCACCGCTCGCTGCTCATCGATGCTGGCGCTGAAGTGGATGGCTATGCCTCCGATATCACGCGTACTTGGAGCAATGGCGACAGCGAGTTCCAAGCCTTGGTCGATGCAGTTGATCGCGAACAACTCGCGCTGTGCGCGCAAGTTCGCGCCGGCACCGATTACCGCGACCTGCACCTCGAATGCCACCGACGCCTAGGCAGTGTCCTGCGCGACTTGGGCATCGTCGACATGGACCCAGATCAAATGTTGTCCGAAGGCGTGACCTCCATTTTCTTCCCGCACGGCCTGGGCCATCCAATTGGTCTGCAGGTGCACGACGTTGCCGGTTTCAGCGACGAGCACGGCACTTTGATCCCGCGCCCGGAAGGCCACCCGTTCCTGCGTATGACCCGCACGCTCGCGCCGGGCATGGTGGTAACGATTGAGCCCGGTCTGTATTTCATTCCCACCCTGCTGGCCAAGCTGCGCGAGAGCAAGCACGCCAGCGCCGTGGGCTGGAAGAAAGTCGATCATCTGGCGAAATTCGGCGGCGTGCGCATTGAAGATGAAGTGCATTGCACTGATAGCGCGCCGGAGAACTTGACCCGGGACGCATTTGCGGAAGCGAATTAATGCTTGGAGTTTTAGCGGGCCAGTGACTTACCACGGGCGGCTCTCGACCGATCCGAATACCAGGCTTTTAACCCTCTGGCTCTACCGGCAGGCGTAGCGCTGTGACCGAGCGACGACCTGTGCTGACCTCCGCGGGCGCCGTCGCAGTTGCGGGGGTATTCATCGGGAATTTGAACGTGCGATCCGCACACTTACACGCTCATAAATCCGCAATGCCAGCCCGGAAGGCAAGCTCGTCGCCCGCTCGGGAGGTAGGGCCATCCATGGCAGCGCACGAGCGGCCATGACCGCCGTCTGACCGTCATGAATGGCGGAGGCGCTTCTCACTAGCGACGCTGGTAAAGGCCGTCATACGGCACGTACAAAAGCCAACCCCAGCGGCACGAGCGGCGGCGATCGCCGGGGGCAGCGGCGGTTGAGTGCAGGCCATGGATGGCCGGAACGGTCGCTCGTGAGCCGCCACGGAAGGCGCGGGCGTCCGAGCGACAACCGGCGCTGCCCCCGGCGGTCGTCGTCGAGTCCGCGATGCTCCCAATTCAAAATGGAAACTCAGAATCTGCGCATTGCCAATGCACCCATAAATCCGCAAGCCCGGGACGGCAGGCAAGCTCGCCGACCGCTAGGACGCTAACGCCATCCATGGCAGCTCACGAGCGGCCATGACGGCCGTCTAACCGCCATGGATGGAGGCGCTTCTCAACAGAGACGCTAGTCAAGGCCGGAAACGCAGGAGCGCTTTCCGGCCCGGGCTGTCATTTCGTCGATCCTGCCCACCGGGCCGACCTTGCTCAAAATCTTGGTCGCGATCCGAAAAGACAGCATCCACCGGCGTCGCAAATTCCGCAGGTTCCATATCAAAAGCCGCCTCGACTGACGCTGCCCGGGACGGTCGTCGTGGCGCACTGAGTGACATCGCCTATTCCAACCAACCTGCCAAAGCGGGCGGGAAACATGCGAAAACCGGCGCAACATCGCGCCCAAAGCGCTGTTTTGATAGGATTTACCACTAACTTCGACCATCCCGCCGCCCGGCCCCGAGCCGGGCGTGCCGTCTTTGCCTTTAGCAGTGAGCCCCATGGACAAGAGCTTCGAGCCGCAGACTTTCGAGACCAAGTGGTATTCCCATTGGGAAGCCACCGGCTGTTTCACGCCCTCAGGTAAAGGCCCTGCTTACACCATCATGCTGCCGCCGCCGAATGTCACCGGCACCCTGCACATGGGCCACGCGTTCCAACACACGCTGCAGGACGCGCTAATTCGCTACCACCGCATGCGCGGCTTCGACACGTTGTGGCAGGTCGGCACCGACCATGCCGGCATCGCCACCGAAATGGTCGTCGGCCGCAACCTTGCGCGTGAAAACCTGACGCGCGACGGCCTGGGTCGCGAAAAGTTCATTGAGAAAGTTTGGGAGTGGAAGCAGCAGTCCGGCGACACCATCACCCGTCAGATGCGCCGCATGGGTACCTCGGGTGACTGGGCGCGCGAGCGCTTTACGATGGATGACGGCCTGTCGAAAGCGGTCAATGAAACGTTTGTGCGTCTGTACGAAGAAGGCTTGATTTACCGCGGCCAACGCCTGGTCAACTGGGACCCGGTGCTGAAGACCGCTATTTCCGACCTGGAAGTGGTTAGCGAAGAAGAAGACGGCAAGCTGTGGTCCATCTCGTACCCGCTTAGCGATGGCAGCGGCTCGCTGGTGGTTGCGACGACGCGTCCAGAAACCATGCTTGGCGACACCGCGGTGATGGTGCATCCCGAAGACGAGCGCTACCTGCACCTGATCGGCAAGTTCGTCCGTTTGCCCTTGAGCGATCGGGAGATCCCGATCATCGCCGACGATTACGTCGATCGCGAATTCGGCACTGGCGTGGTCAAAGTCACGCCCGCGCACGATTTCAACGACTACGCCGTTGGCCAGCGTCATGACTTGCCGCTGATCAACATCCTCACGCCCACCGCCGAGATCAATGACAACGCGCCGGAAAAATACCGTGGCCTAGATCGTTACGCGGCTCGAAAGGTCGTGCTCGCCGATCTGGAAGCACTTGGATTGCTGGTCGAGGAAAAGAAACACAAACTGCAGGTGCCGCGTGGCGACCGCACCGGTCAGGTCATCGAACCCTACCTCACCAACCAATGGTTCGTGAAGATGGACACCTTGGCCGCGCGCGGCCTTGAGCTGGTCGAAAACGGCTCCGTGCGTTTCGTGCCGGAGAACTGGATCAACACCTATCGCCATTGGATGTCGAACATCCAGGACTGGTGCATTTCGCGCCAGCTTTGGTGGGGTCACCAAATCCCAGCGTGGTTTGGCGAGGATGGGAAAATCTACGTCGGCCGTGATGAGGGTGAAGTTCGGTCATTAAATGGGCTCGGCGCGGAGGTGGCGCTCACGCGCGAGAGCGACGTCCTTGAGACTTGGTTCTCCTCCGCCCTGTGGTCTCACAGCACCTTGGGCTGGCCCGACGCTGGCGACATGGCGAAACTCGAATATGCCAAGCGCCTACCAACTTCGGTGCTGGTCACCGGCTTCGACATTATTTTCTTCTGGGTCGCCCGGATGATCATGATGACTGACCACTTCACCGGCGAAGTGCCGTTCAAGGACGTTTACATCACCGGCCTAGTCCGCGACAAAGACGGCCAAAAGATGTCCAAGTCCAAGGGCAATATCCTCGATCCGATCGATATCATCGACGGCATCACCCTTGAGGCCCTCATCGCCAAGCGCACCACCGGCTTGATGAAGCCCACCGACGCGCCCAAGATCGAGAAAGCCACGGTGCGCGAGTTCCCGGACGGCATCCCGGCCTTTGGCACCGACGCACTGCGCTTCACCTTCGCCAGCCTCGCTACCCACGGCCGCGACATCAAGTTCGACCTCAACCGCGCCGAGGGCTACAAGAACTTCTGCAACAAACTGTGGAACGCCTCGCGTTTCGTGCTGATGAATTGCGAGGAATTTTCCGCGACGGGCGAGCCGGCGCCGAAGACCGACGCCGAACGCTGGATATTGCATGTCCTGCAGCAGATGTTGCTCGACGTTGAAAAAGGCTATGCCGACTATCGTTTCGACCAAGTCGCGCAAACCCTGTACGGTTTTGCGTGGGACGAGTACTGCGATTGGTTCCTTGAGCTTGCCAAGCCAGCCTTGCACGGCAGCGATATCGAGGCGGCAAATAGCACCCGCCATACGCTGCTTTACGTGCTCGAAACCCTGCTGCGTGCCCTGCACCCGCTGATTCCCTTTATTACGGAGGAAATCTGGCATGCCGTGGCGCCCAAGCTTGGCATCACCGGCGATTCGATCAGTCTGCAGCCCTATCCGGAGTTCGACGCGACCGCGACCAATGCCAACGCCGCCAGCGACATTGAATGGCTTAAGGCGGCCGTGACGCAATTGCGTTCGATCCGCAGCCAGATGGTGATCGCGCCGAACAAGGCGATCCCGCTGCTGCTCGAAGGCCGGGCGCAAGATGACGGGCAAGTAACGCGCCATACTGCATCCCTGATGTTCCTGGCCCGACTGGAATCCATCGACTGGCTCAGCGGTGAGCCGCCGGCCACCGCCATGGCACCGCTCGGCGAACTCAAACTGCATATCCCGCTGGCAGGGCTGATTGATCTGTCCGCGGAGAAGACTCGCATTGAGAAAGAGCTCAAGCGCGTGCAGGGCGAGATCGGGAAATGCCAGGGCAAACTATCTAGCGAGACCTTTGTCGCCAACGCGCCCGCCGCGGTGGTTGAGCAAGCGCGAGCGCGCCTGATCGACTGGAACCAGCAATTGGCGGCCTTGATCGAGCAGCAAGCGCGACTGTGATAGTCATCGCAAACGACAGCGCGAGCGCCGGGGCCTTGCCGCCGGCGCGGCGCATCGGCTAACGTCAGGCGCAAATCGCGCCGGTAGGCGCACGGGGATATCGGTGCTTTTCAACTCGCTGACATTCCTGGTCTTCTTCGTCGTTGTGTTTGCGCTCCACGCCCGATTGCGTGGGTGGTCAGCGCGCAAGAACGTGTTATTGGTAGCCAGCTACCTCTTCTATGCGGCTTGGAACCCTCCCTACGTCGTAATCCTGATTTTTTCGACCGTTTTGGACTGGTGGCTGGCGCGGCGGCTGGATCAAAGCCTTGACCCTAAGCGGCGAAAGCTCTGGCTCGTGTTGAGCCTGGTCGGGAACCTAGGCTTGTTGGCGTACTTCAAGTATGGCGGCTTCGTCTTAGAGAATTTCCAAACCGCCCTTGCCGTGTTCGGCGTGCACTATTCGCCACCGTTTTGGGGCATTGTGCTGCCAGTTGGTATTTCGTTTTACACCTTTGCGTCTCTGTCCTACACCATTGATGTGTACAGGCGAGAAATTCCTAGCGACGGTTCATTGCGTGACTATGCATTATTCGTCAGCTTCTTTCCCCACTTGGTTGCCGGACCAATCGTCCGAGCAAGCGTGCTATTGCCGCAGATGAAAACTCCGCGCGTGGCCACGACGGATCAGGTCTGTTGGGGCCTAGTGCTCGTGTTCATCGGCTTGTTCGGCAAGAGCGTGCTTGCCGACGCGATGTTTGCCCCAATCGCGGATCAAGTGTTTTCAAATCCTGCTCACTTCGGCGTTCTAGATACTTGGATCGCCGTATTCGCGTTCTCGGCCCAAATTTACTTCGATTTCAGCGCGTATTCGCTGTGCGCAATTGGCCTTGCTCTTTGCTTTGGCTTTGAATTCCCCGACAACTTCCGCTTCCCTTATGCCGCCGTTGGCCTGTCCGATTTTTGGCGCCGCTGGCACATCAGCCTCTCAACTTGGCTGCGTGATTACCTGTACATCCCCTTGGGCGGCAATCGGCGCGGTGAAACCCGCACTCGGATAAACCTAATGTTGACCATGCTGGTTGGAGGTCTTTGGCATGGTGCGTCGTGGCTTTTTGTTGGGTGGGGCGCCCTACACGGGCTGTACCTGGTTATTGGCCGTATCATCGGCGACCGTTGGACGGCAGGCGCCGGACCAATCCAGCGTCATGTCCTGATGCTAGCAACGTTTCTATTGGTGAGCTTGACTTGGATTCCATTCCGCGCTGAAACGCTCGCGCAGGCCGGTGGCGTGCTGCAGCATTTGATCACGGCGGCCGCCTCGCCTAGCGAGGAACTGACTAGCCAGCAGCGAATTGCTTGGTTACTTGGCATTGTTGGCATGTTGCGCTGGCAGATGCGACTGCGTAATTCTTCCCTCGAGGCTTACTTCGCCACCCTCTCACGCGTGACCGTGGCGGCGTGGCTAAGCGTCTGCGTTGTCGGTGTTTTCCTTTTTTCTGGAGGCGATGGTCGTGCATTCATCTACTTCCAGTTCTAGAGCCGTTCCGCCGGTCAATGCCGGAGCGATCATTGCTGCCTTGACGTTTTCATTGCTGGTGGTTGTCGCCATGGAATGGGTGCTCGCGGCGAAGGGTTACGAAGCAACTGCGATCGACAGTGAAGCGCTTTGGGTTCAACAACGAGCCCGGGCATCGAGGCTCGGTGCGGACGCGATTATTTTGCTAGGTGCATCGAGGATGCAACTGGATGTCGATACAGCGACCTTGCGTCGCCTAACTGGCTTGGAGCCGGTACAACTCGCCATCGACGGCAGCTCGTTCGTCCCAATTCTGGAAGGTTTGGCGCGCGATCCTGCCATCCAAGGAACGATCATCATCGACTACGGAACCGGTGCGATCATTGGCTTGGGGGAGCGCGATGCCGCCTCGGTGCATCAAGAAAAGTTCGAACGCGATGGCTTGCGCAACGGAGGTCTGCCGGACTTTCGGTGGTCGGAAGACGCACTGACGGCAAGCCTGCGCTCACGCATGCGCAGCTATTCCGACGGCGCCAAACCCGTAGACACCCTACTTTGGCGAGTCTTGACCACCCAAGCCGAGCCGCAATATTTGAGCACCCGGCCGGACCGTTCTCGCTTGGCGGACTATCAGCGCGTCGAGATGCCCGAGTTCTATTTCCGGCGAGTCGCGCACGACCTCGGTGACGACGCCCCTATTTCGGGTCGAGACGATGCGAGCATTGCAGCGTCGTTGACGGCACGGGTGGAAGCGGTGGCTATGGTCGACGATCGCCGATTCATCGCCAACGCCCCTCGAATTGGCGCGGCAGTTCGAACAATTGAGTCGCGCGGTGGCCGAGTGCTCTTCGTCGTCATGCCAATGAGCGGTTTGATCCGGCGACTTGATGACAGGCGCTTTCCCCGTCAACGCTTCTTTGATCGCTTCATCGCCAGCCAGGGCCTGCGGGGCATGGACGTTCGGGACGATCAACGCGTGTCGAAATATGTTTGTCCTGATGGCTCACACTTGGACCGCCGGGACCGCACGGCGTTTACTCGCGACCTTGTGTCGGCACTCGCGCTTGATAGCAGTGCGCCTGCAACTACATTCCCGGCGGCGGCCACGCCGGCTGGTCCGGCGGCACCAACTCGATCGCCATGACGATCGCGTCTTCGCGGCCTTTGGCCGCGGGGTAGTAGTTTGGCCGGCGCCCGATTTCATTGAAGCCTTCATCGGTGTACAGCGCGATTGCCGCGGGATTCGACGGTCGAACTTCAAGAAAAACGCGATCACTCATGTGCCAGCGGGCAAGATCGATCAGGCGCTTCAGCATCCGTCGGCCATGACCGTGGCCTTGGTGCTCGGTGGCAACGCACAGGTTCAACACGTGCGCTTCGCCGGCCGCGCAGCTGAGCACGCCGTAGGCAATCAGGCCCGAACGCGCCTCGTAGACCCAACACTGATGTCCGATGCGCAGGCAATCGCGGAAGATTCCCGCGGTCCATGGAAATTCATAGGCGGCTTGCTCAATAGCCATCACCGCGTCGATGTCCGCTTGCCGCATCGGCCGGATTTGGGAGGTTTCGGCGGGCTGCGCGCTCATCGGCTCAG
>JBBSAA010000057.1:0-14642 GCA_038252715.1 Lysobacterales bacterium
GGTAGCCGAGCCAGGCGCTGCCAAGACCGCGCAGCCGCGAACTCGGCCGGTCAGTCCTCGCGAAAACGCGCTCGTGCCGAAGGCTTGGGCTGCGCGTTTATTTTCGTCCCTGATAGCGGCTCTGGCAGCAAGTTTGGCTTGGGCGGCAAGGGAGTAGCAGGGATGGGTCCAGTATGACGCTCCGGCTGGGTGGCAACCGTTGCCGAACACGTCGCGCTATTGGCATTGCAGACCCGGAACGTCGGCCGAACACCGCCAAAATATTTCTCAACGTAAAGGTTTGTGTTCGTCACCGTGCGCAGCTTCTGTCCGTTGCGCCAAATGTCCATTTGCGCGGTACCACCCGCCCAACGGACTTCGATCAACATCAAGGCTTTCGGCGATGATTGGGTGATACGCGCGCTGATTGCCGTCGGTGGCGTGGTCGAAGGTGGTGGCGGTTCGGCGTTGCGAACGCAGTCGTAGGTCTCGACGATGCGCGCGCCGGTATCGAGTACGGTGAAATCCTGTACGCGTACCGGGTTGGCAGGGACGGCTTGATCGAAGACGCGAGAGGACAAGCCCACTTCGCTCCAAGTGTGCGCGGTGTAGCGATCGCTCTCTGCCGTCAGCGCGATATTGCCGCCATCGGCCAGCACGATGCCGTAACGCTGCATGGTGCGCAGAACAACCTGCGCGGCGGCGGGATACGAGGACACCGGGAAATCGCTACGCAAGCGCAACCGCGAGCCGTAAGGCACGGTCGCCTCGGGTCCGCTCGGACCACCGGCGTGGCTGCCTGGGCGCACATAAAATTTTGTACGCACTCCAGCGACCAAGGCCGAGGCCATGCGCGGATTGGGCAGGATGAAACGGATTGCGTGACCAAGATCGCCATTGGTCACTTGCATGGCGGCGTACACGTCATCGGCATTGAACATTAGCGGCGCGATCGGGAACCCGGCGGCATCGGCACTGGTGCAGTGTTCGCCGCGGTTGCTGTCCGGGTAGACGCGATCCAACTTCCAGACCGCCAAACATTGCGCCTGGAGATTGTTGCCTGATGCTGTGGCGCGGTACGCCTCGTAAAGCACGTCACCTTGCACGACCAGCAAGTGGCAATCTTCGTTGTTGTTGTCGCAGGTCAGGCCATCGACGGCTTCGATCGCGGCATTGGCCGGCACCGGCATGGCTGTGCCCACCGGTTCGCAATCGGGAGAGTAATAGACGTCCCCAGGGATGGCCACAATCAATCGGGTCGGCGCACCGACCGGCGCACGGACGATTTGCAGGCCGAAGTCGATCTGCATTCGCCCAAAGCCGAATCCTCCAAGCGTCGCGAGCGAGGTGATCATCGCGCCCGATTGCGGATGCGCTGGCGCCAAGCTGATGTCTTGGTTCCAGACTGCCGCTGGTGGGAAACGCGGCGTGGCATCGGCCTGCGTGTTGGCGGCGATGGCGAAGGTGCCGATGAAAACGAGGCTGGAAGCCAGGCGCATCGTGGTTTCTCGCGGCAGTGGATGGCCGATGGTACGCCCGTTGCTGCGGATCAGTGAGTGCCGCAATCGTGATTGCCGACAAAAAAAGGCGGCCCGAAGGCCGCCTTTTCAACAGTGACGCAGTGTCCGGCTGGATGCCGGCATCAATTACGGCAGCAGGACCTTGTCAACGACGTGGATCACGCCATTGCTCTGATACACGTTACCGATGGTGACCTTGGCAACGCCGCCCTTGGCGTCCGTGACCGTGAAGCCCTTGCCGGCCTTCTTGACGGTCAGCATCTCGCCCTGAACGGTGGTGAGCTTGGCGCTGCCGCCGCCGGTTTTGATCTGCGCGTCCAGTGCTTTGGCATCGAGCTTGCCCGAGACCACGTGGTAAGTCAGAACGGCGGTCAGGTCACCCTTGTTTTCCGGCTTCAGCAAGGTGTCGACGGTGCCGGCCGGCAGCGCAGCGAATGCCGCGTTGGTCGGGGCGAATACGGTGAACGGACCCGCGCTCTTCAAGGTCTCGACCAGGCCAGCAGCCTTGACGGCGGCGACGAGCGTGGTGTGATCCTTGGACTGCACGGCGTTGTCGACGATGTCCTTGGTGGCGTACATCGCTGCGCCGCCAACCTGCGGATTCTTGACGGCGTTCATGTTGCCGGCAATGGCGCTGCCGGCAGCGGCGAACGCGAGGGCAGTGGCGAGGCTGAGTGCGAGGGACTTGATCTTCATGCGGGGAAATCCTTTTTGGGTGTGAGTTGCGAATGGGTCGTGGATGAAACCAGAGGCGGAGATGGTTGCTTGGTCAGTCCGTGCAACCAGCTCCGTCCCCGATCGCAAACAAGCAACGATCCGGGCGACGCCACGGTAGGTGCGAGGCGATGCAGGCGCGGTGAATTTTCGGTGCACGTGTGGTGAAGACTCGTTGTTAAAAAAACCTGTGTCCTCCAACTGCATCCGCTTCGCCCGCCAGCGGCGTATCGCAGTCAATCATGTGATTTTTTCGTTAGCATCCGGCACCGACGAACAGCGCGAGTCTGCTGCAACGCCTGTCAGCTAACACCGATGGGCGAGCGCCGGCGCTGGCCTGCGACTAGAGCAACGATGGCCTGTGTCGACGCGTTAGTTGGCCACCGCCCTTGACTCGCCTCGACGCGTGAACGAAGGTGGGGGCCGGGCATCCTTGGGATGGTGCCGGGGTCGATCCACGTGCAGCCAACAAGCGAACATGGCGATGGCGCAGCGCCAGACCCGGCGCCAATCGCGCGCGCGTTGAACCAGCGCGTGTCCGACACCTATTCACGGTCTACCCTTGGCGGTTTCTTGTACGTGCTGGGCTGGGCCGTGGTTAGCCTCAGCGGTCATGTCTACCAAGGTTACTTCTGGCTGGGAATCGGCATTAGCCTGCTGCTCTTGGTCATTGCCGTCATCCGCGCCCAGTATCGCCCGCCGGTAGGTGGCGATATTGCCGCGCAGCGCGCTTGGTTTATTCGTTACGGGGCAATCGTTATTGCCAGCCCGGTGCTTTGGGGCGCGGTGCAAGCGTGGTTCCTCGCCGATCCATTTTTCAGCATGCCTACGCGCACCCTAGTGCTGATTGCGACGATCGGTTACGCCACCGTTTTCGCCAACGTGTACTCCACCTCGCGGCCGATGGCGGCCATTGGCATCGCCGCCATGTTTATCCCGGCATTGGTCGCGCTGTGGATGGATCCGGCGCAGTTGCCCATTGCGATTGCGTTTGTGCTGTATTCGGCCTACCTCATCGTTGCGGTGATTCGTAGCCACGCCGACTACCAACGCCGCCTCCAGCTCGACGAGGCCCTCTTCGAGCAGCGCGATCGTTTCGAGCGACTGAGTCGGCTCGATCCGTTAACGGGGCTGGCCAATCGTCGGCACTTCACCGCCACGCTCGACGAAGGCTGCCGGCGCGTGCACAAGGACGAAAGCGCCTTATGCCTGCTGATTTTGGATATCGATCATTTCAAAGCCGTCAACGATCGCTACGGTCATACCGTCGGTGACGCCTGCTTGGTGGCGCTGAGTGAGCGCCTGGCCGCTGCATTTGAACGCGACGGCGTACTGGTCGCGCGTCTGGGCGGAGAGGAGTTCGGCCTCATCCTCTGCGGCCATGGCGAAGCGGATGGCCTACGCATCGCGGACCAAGTGCGAAGCCTCCTGTCGAGCACCATGATTTGCGATGGGCTGCCCTTGTCAGTCACGGTCAGTATCGGCATCGGTGCCTGCGATCGCCGACGGCATGTGGATGCCGATGCACTGTATCGCGATGTGGATTCCGCCCTGTACGTCGCCAAGGCCTTGGGACGCGACCGCGTGCAGGTCGTCCCGGCCTGACGGCGCCCGCGTTAGAATTAGCGCCTGTGTCAGCCGGGAGCGCGTCGTGGACGGCACCAAAATTTCTAGCGCTGGCCTTGATGCCGCGCTCGACACGCTTTTCCTGCCCTTCCAGTCCGGCCTGCTAGCGTGGCCGCCCATGGGTGAGGTGCGCTTCCTGCGCGCGCGCAGCGGCGCGCTCGATCATCCCAAGGGCGCGGTGTTGAGCTGCGAACAGGGCTTCAAGCCGCAGACCGATGCCCTGCGCCAGCAGGGCGAGTTGGTATCAGCTGAGGACCACCCCCCCTACCCACTGGTATTGCTGTTGCCGCCGCGGCAGCGCGACGAAGCGCGCGCGCTGTATGCCCGCGCGCTGGCGATTGCCGCACCGGGCGCGCTGGTTGTCGCCAGCTTGGCCAATAACGAGGGCGCGCGCTCGGGCGAAGCGGACTTGCACCGGCTCGCCGGCAACGGTACTAGCCTGTCGAAAAACAAATGCCGTGCGTTCTGGTCAATCGCCGATGCCGCGACGCGTGACGAAGCGCTCGCTGAGCAATGGACGCGCGGCGATGTGCCGCGGCCGATCGCCGACGGGCGGTTCATCAGCCGACCCGGACTCTTTGCTTGGGACCGCCTTGATGCAGCGTCGCAGTTGTTGGTGGAACATCTGCCGCCGGATTTGCGCGGCCAAGGCGCTGACCTGGGCGCGGGTTACGGCTATCTGTCGGCCGAAGCCTGCGCACGCTGCCCGGGTATCACTGGGCTTGACCTGTTTGAAGCCGATGCGCGGGCACTTGATCTCGCGCGCATGAATCTTGCCCACGCCTCCGAACGGGTGGCGTTGGCTTTTCACTGGCATGACGTCAGCACTGGCCTGCCGGGCAGCTACGATTTCATCCTCAGCAACCCGCCGTTTCATGTCGGCCGCCGGGATGCGCCGGAGCTGGGTTTGGCCTTTATCGCCGCCGCGGCGCGGGCCTTACTGCCCGGTGGTCGACTGTTGCTGGTCGCGAACCGGCATCTACCCTACGAAGATCTACTGGCGGCCTCGTTCGCGCAGGTGCGAACGGTCGCAGTACGCGATGGCTTTAAATTGATCGCCG
Source organism: Lysobacterales bacterium (assembly GCA_038252715.1). Classification (GTDB taxonomy): domain Bacteria; phylum Pseudomonadota; class Gammaproteobacteria; order Xanthomonadales; family Xanthomonadaceae; genus Arenimonas. The sequence goes on from JBBSAA010000057.1 coordinate 4,901, forward strand.
CGACCAAGGCCGCGGCATGAACAGGACGACGCAATGAAACTGGTGAAAGGGCTGGCCAACCTCGGCTACGGCAGTCGCAAGGATGTAACCATGATGCTGCGCAACGACTGGGTGACGCGTCGCGACGGCAGCGTGCTGGGCCCGGACGATAGTGCTGAGCACGATGACATCTTGGTGGATGACGAACCACTGGATCCGGCGCACGGCATGTTGCTGATGCTTAACAAGCCGGTCGGCTACACCTGCTCAACCAAGGATCCTGGCCGCGTGGTCTACGACCTGCTGCCGCCGCGCTTCCGTCAGCGCAGTCCCGGCCTGTCAACCGTGGGTCGCCTCGATCGTGATACCGCGGGCCTGCTGCTGATGACCGATGACGGCGCGCTGCTGCATCGGATCACCTCGCCGAAATCAAACTTGAGCAAGGTGTATGAAGCCACGTTGGCCAATGATCTGCGCGGCGACGAAGCCGAGATCTTCGCCAGCGGCACGCTGATGCTGGAGTCGGAAGACACGTCGCTCGCGCCTGCGGGTTTGGACGTCATCTCGCCGCGGCTGGCGCACGTACGCATGATCGAGGGTCGCTATCATCAAGTGCGACGCATGTTTGTGGCGGTGGGCAACCATGTCCTCGCCCTGCAGCGCCTATCGATCGGAGGACTGACCCTTGGCGATTTGGAGCCGGGACAATGGCGGCTGCTAGATGCCGCCGACCAGGCGCGGCTGTTCGCGCCAACCTGAGCTTCACGGCGGCTGATCGTTTGGACCTGTAAAAACGCGCTATGCGAACTGGATTGCCGAATGCCTGATCGACCCACGTATTTCATCGTCCTCAACAGCGGCTCAGGCCGCGATGACGCGGCCCCCCGCGAGGCCGCGATTCGCTCCGAACTCGATAGCGCCGGTGCCAAGTACGAACTATTGGTTGTTGATGACGCCGCGAAGCTGAGCGCAGTCGCGCAATCGGCGGTCGCGAAGGCACAAGCCTGCGATGGCTGCGTGGTAGCCGCCGGCGGCGACGGCACGATCAATGCAGTCGCCCAGCAGGTTCTAGGCAGCGGCTGCCGTTTCGGCGTGTTGCCGCAGGGCACCTTTAATTTCTTTGGCCGCACGCACGGCATCGACGCCGATCCTGCCGCGGCTGTGCGCGCCTTACTTGCCGGTCAGGAAGAATCGGCGCAAGTGGGCCTTATCAATGGCAAACTATTTTTGGTCAACGCCAGCTTGGGTTTGTATCCGGACCTGCTGGAAGACCGTGAAGCGGCCAAGCACAAGTTCGGCCGCAGTCGTGCCGTTGCCATGGTTTCCGGACTACGCAGCCTCATTCGTTCCCGGCACCAGCTGCAGTTGCAGCTAGAGTCGAACGGCGCCACGGTCACGCGCCGGACCCCGACCCTCGTACTTGGGAATAATCATTTGCAATTGGCGAAAATTGGCGTCGACGAATCTGCAGCGGTCGAGACTGGTCAGCTGGTCGGCATCATGGTGCGTCCAATCGGCTCCTGGGCGCTGCTGGGTTTGGCGGTGCGCGGCGTGCTGGGCCGGCTCGGTGATGCCAACAACGTCGACACCTTCACCTTCAGCCGCCTCGCCATCGAGGTTGGTCGATCTGGTCGGGCACGGTTGGTAAAAGTCGCAGTCGACGGCGAAATCGTGTGGTTGCGTTCGCCATTGATCGTCGAGGTAGCCGCCACCGCGCTGCGCCTGATCGCACCGCCGCCGTCGATGCAAACGGCGGAAGCCAATGGCGGGGAAGGCGCGGCGTGATCGTTATCGCGCATATTTCCGATCCGCATTTCGGCACCGAGCAAATGCCGGTCGTGGCTGCACTGCAGCGGCTACTGGCGGAGGAAGCCCCGGGACTCGTCATCCTGTCTGGCGACATTACCCAACGCGCGCGGCGGGCACAGTTTGCTGCTGCCCGCGCGTTTATGGACGGAGTGCAGGCGCCGCAGACCTTAGTCATCCCCGGCAACCACGATATCGCGCTGCTAAATGTATTCGCGCGGCTGTTGGCGCCCTACGCGGGCTTTAAGCGGGCGTTCGGCGCGGTGCTCGAGCCCGTGGTCGATACGCCTAGCGTCTTGGCCTTGGGCGTCAAGACCACGCGCCGGCGTCGGCATGTCGATGGTGAAATTTCTGCTCAGCAGGTTGAACGGGTAGCCACTGCGCTGTCAGCCGCTGGCGCCAATCAATTGCGTGTCGTCGTTGTGCATCAGCCGGTCGCGGTTACTCGTGAGGAAGAACGCAAGAACCTGCTGCATGGCCATGCCGAGGCCGTGTCGGCTTGGTCGGCGGCGGGCGCAGACCTGATCTTGGGGGGGCACATCCATTTGCCTTACGTGATCAATCTGCAAACGGCCCAGCCCGAGCTGCCGCGGCGCTTGTGGGCGGTGCAGGCGGGCACGGCCTTGTCGTCGCGAGTGCGCGACGGCGTACCCAATTCAATCAACCTGGTGCGCTGGCTGGCACCGGTGTGCGTGGTCGAGCGCTGGGACTTCAACGCGGCGGCACAGACGTTCTTGGCGGTAGCACGCGACGAGTTGGTGGTCGATCGCGCCTGACTGCGGTGGCTGTGTCCAAACTCAGTCGCGGAAATTCTCAAACTGCAGCGGCAGCTCAAAATCTGCTTGGCGCAGCAGGGCCATCGCGTCTTGCAGGTCGTCGCGCTTTTTGCCGGAAATACGCAGCTTGTCGCCGTTGATTTGCGCCTCGACCTTGATCTTGGCGTCCTTGAGCGCGGCGACGATTTTCTTGGCGATCTTTTGCTCGATGCCTTGCTTGATGGTCACTTTCTGGCGCGCGCCGGCTAGGTTGACCTCTGGCTCGGCGACGTCCAGGCAGCGGATGTCGATGCTGCGCGCAAGCAAGCGCGCCCGCAGGATGTCGATCATCTGCTTGAGCTGGAAGTCGCTAGGCGCGCGCTGGGTAACGACGGAGTCATCGAGTTCAAAACTGGCGTCTTGGCCCTTGAAATCGAACCGGTTGCCCAACTCGCGGTTGGCCGTGTCGACGGCATTGGTCAGCTCGTGTTTGTTGACTTCGGAAACAATATCGAAAGAGGGCATGGTCGGGGCGCAGTATTGGAGGCGTGCCACAGTCTAGCCAAAGGCGCGGCGATGGGCATGTGTCCACCCTGAACGCATTGATCGACAGCCACTGGCGCCCGCAGTCGCGCCGGCTTCGTCCGCTGGGTTTAGGATAGTGGCTGCCGACCCCCACGGAGATAGCCATGCTGCCGACCCGAGCCTATGCCGCTGCGACCGCCAAGGCGACCCTTGCGCCCATGTTGATCGAGCGTCGCGAACCGCGCGCGAACGAAGTGCTGATTGATATCTTGTACTGCGGCGTTTGCCACACGGATATTCACCTGGCGCGCGACGAATGGGGGTTTTCGAATTTCCCGATGGTGCCCGGCCATGAAATTGTCGGTCGCGTGGCGCAGGTCGGTATCGACGTCACGAAATTTGCTGTCGGCGATGCCGTAGGCGTTGGCTGCTTTGTCGATTCCTGCCGCGACTGCCCGCAATGCCGCGCGCAGCAGCAGCAATTTTGCGATCAGCGCCCGACGATGACGTACAACGCCATTGAACGCGACGGCAAGACGCCAACTTACGGCGGCTATTCGACGCGAATTACCGTCGACCAAGACTACGTACTGCGCATTCCCGCCGGTATTGCGCTCGACCGGGCGGCGCCGCTTCTTTGCGCTGGCATCACCACGTATTCGCCCATGCGGCATTTCGGCGTTCAGGCCGGAGACCACGTGGCCGTCGTCGGCCTCGGCGGCCTTGGCCACATGGCGGTCAAGATTGCGGTGGCGATGGGCGCGATCGTAACTGTCCTTAGCACCTCGCCGTCCAAACGCGACGATGCCCTCGCGCTAGGCGCGCAGGATTTCGCCGCAACACAGGACGGCAAGGTGTTCAAGGATCGCGCGAACCAGTTCGATTTCGTCTTCGACACGGTATCGGCGCCCCATGACTACAACGCCTACCTCAACCTGCTGAAGGTAGACGGCACCATGGTGCTATTGGGTATTCCAGATCAGCCGACCTTGGTCGCTGCCGGCGCGCTGGTGATGAAACGACGCAAATTGACCGGCTCCTTCATCGGCGGGATCGCCGAAACGCAGGAAATGCTCGATTTCTGCGCCGAACACGGCGTTGCTTCGGACATCGAGCTGATTTCGATTGACCAAGTGAACGAGGCCTACGAGCGGATGCTCAAGGGCGACGTTCGTTATCGGTTCGTCATCGATACCGCCAGTCTGGGCCGCGATGGTTAGTGCTTGAGCTGGCAACGATCATGTTGGGCGCGATTGCGCCTTGTGATCCCTTAGCCCTGTACCAAGTTCAAGCGGTATGTGGTTTCAGCGTTGTCGCCAGCAAGCTGGCTCCTACGGGGGAGGAGATCAGTCGGCGAATAGCTCGGGTTGCGGCGGCAGCTCGTCTATCGAGCGGAAATTGCCTAGGCCGATTCCGACCAAGCGGTAGCGCGTGCGCGAGGGCAGTTCGACACGCTCCAACAGCGGCAGGGCGAGCGCGAGAAATTCCTCCAGCGAGGCCGGCGGCTGCGGCGGTGTGACGCTGCGGGTCAGCGAGCGGAAGTCCGACGTCTTGAGCTTCAGTACCACGGTGCGGCCAATGCGCCCGGGTTCAGCGAGCACTCCGGCCCAGACTTTCTTTGCCAGTTGCCGAAGTGTGGGCTCGGTATCGCGCAAGAACACGTCGCGCTCGAACGTGTCCTCGGCCGAAACTTGCAGGGTGGGGCGCTCGCTGACCACGGGATGTTGGTCTATGCCAAGCGACAGCTCGTGCAGGCGGCGTCCCCAGCGTCCGAAGCGACGCTCCAGCTCGTCGCCGCCGAGGCTGCGCAATTGGCCCACTGAGCCGATGCCGCGATCAAGCAATTTGCCTTCCATGACCCGGCCAACACCGGGTAAGCGGCCCACCGGCAAGGGCGCGAGGAAGGCCTCGATATCCTGCGGGCGGATCACGAATTGGCCGTCGGGCTTGCGCCAGTCCGAGGCAATCTTGGCGAGGAATTTGTTCGGTGCAATGCCCGCCGACGCGGTGAGCTGGGTTTCCTCGCGAATCTGCCGCCGTATCGTCTCAGCGACCTCGGTGGCACTGGCCAGGCCGAGCTTGTTGCTGGTCACGTCGAGGTAGGCTTCGTCCAGCGATAGCGGTTCGATCAGGTCCGTGTGGCGGGAGAAAATCTCGCGTACCTGCCGCGACACCGCGCGATAACGAACGAAATCCGGCGGTACGAAGATTGCTTTCGGGCACAGCCGCTCGGCGCGCACTGCCGGCATCGCCGAGCGCACGCCGTACTTTCGCGCCTCGTACGAGGCCGCGCAGACGACCGAACGGGCGCCGCGCCAGGCGACGACGACCGGTTTGCCACGCAATGCCGGCGCATCGCGCTGCTCGACCGAGGCATAAAACGCATCCATGTCGATGTGGACGATCTTGCGCATTGCACTCATGCGTGGAGGACGGCGCCAGTGTAACGTCTGTTAGACCTCAGCCAGCCACGCAAGGTGCGAACCATGGGCGACAAAGCCGACACCGACACGCTCGCCATCGACGCGGAACGGGTCCTCGAATTCTGGCTCGGCGACGCGCCCGCAGCGACCGACGCCGCGCAACTCAAACGCTGGGTCTACCGCTGGTTCAGTCGCAACGACGGCCTAGATGAGGAAGTCACGGAGCGCTTTGCGCACTCGCTTGACCAAGCGCGAAGCGGCGCGCTGGACGGCTGGTGCGCTTTGCCACGGGGGCGGGTAGCGCTTTTAGTGTTGCTGGACCAGTTTCCGCGCAATGTATATCGCGGCAGCGCACAAGCCTTCGCCGCAGACGCCAAAGCGCTGGCATTGGCCCGGGAAACCGTGGCGTTAGGCTTGGACGCGGCGCTGTCACCGGTCGAACGTGTGTTTGTGTACCTGCCGTTTGAACACGCCGAGGACCTAGAGGCGCAGGCACACGCTGTCGCCTTGTTCGATGCCCTGCGCGCCGCTGCGCCGGCCGGCGTCTCCGGATCGTTTTCGAGTTTCCACGACTATGCATTGAAGCATCGGGACGTCATCGCGCGCTTTGGCCGCTTCCCGCATCGCAATGCCGTACTGGGCCGCGCCAGCACCGAGGCTGAACTGAACTATCTCGCCCAACCAGGCAGCGGCTTCTGATCGCAATGACGTGCCTGCGGTTCGCCCGGGGCGCTGTGGCGCCCACGCACCAGTAGGCACTTCAATGGCCTCGCATGCCGCGTTCGCTTCACGCCCGCAGGTTCATCGAGTAGGCGATGGTCATCCGCGCGATGTCGTTTCGCGACTGGGTGCTCGGCAGCGTGCAACCGGCCCGGCCGAAGCGGGCATTTGAGTTGGGGCGCGCTGACCGGACAGGTTGCGACTCGCGCTTGCGCTGGCACCGCCTGCCCTTGCTTGGACCAAAGTCAAGTCGCGGCGACCGACGCACTCAGGTTCAGCGACGCATGGCAATCGCGGGTCGCCAACGCTGCATTTTTCGTCTCGCCAAAACGCCAGAACGGTCCAAACCCGTCTAAAAACGCCCCGCAAAGAAAAAATTTGGCAGAAAAGCCTGTTTTTTTGCTTTCGCCGCTTGGCGTCGCGGCCGTCATGCCCTACATTTCGCTTGCCGAGGATTTTCCAGGCAACCCATCCATTGAGTATCACCGGGAAATTTATGACCAAGACCAAAAAAGTAGCAAAGAAAAAGGCCGCCCCGAAGGCCGCCCCGAAGGCCGCCGCCAAGTCGGCCGCCCCGAAGCCGATCAAGGAAGCGTTGAGCAAGTCGGGCTTGGTTGCCCACATCGCTGAAGTGACCTCGTTGGCTGCTAAGGACGTGCGCGCCGTGATGGCCGCGTTGGAAGGCGCCGTGCATGGTTCGATCAGCAAGAAAGGCGCGGGTTCGTTCACGCTGCCGGGTCTGCTGAAGATCAGCTCGGTCAGCGTGCCGGCCAAGCCCAAGCGCAAGGGCATCAACCCGTTCACCAAGGAAGAGCAGTGGTTCGCCGCCAAGCCGGCTTCGGTCAAGGTGAAGGTGCGCCCGCTGAAGAAGCTCAAGGACGCCGCGGCCTAATAACCGCCAGGATGCGGCGCGCTGCATTGCCGTCGCATCCAAATCAAAAACGCCGCCGACAGCGATGTCGCGTGGCGTTTTTTTTTGACCCGTACTGTGGCTAGGTTAGAGCGATCTTCGCTTCAAGGCCTGCGCAGCGCCCGCCATCGTTTCCTGAAGAACCAGCTCAGGTGACGGGTGAACTCGCTCAATCCCGGCCGCGGGTCATCCCAGCGAAACACATGCCGATGCGCGCTTGCCCATTGCCCAAGGATCGTGGCCAACCCGGCACGGCGCGCGGCCGGCTGGGTCAATACCGCCTTCATGTCGCCAATCTGGCTAACGCAACCGGCGCCGATGGCGAAGGGTCGAGCAGGCGGGGAAACTGCTTCCCCGAGGGCATCGTGATAGGCCATTTCGCAGACATTGACACCGCAACGGGCGGCAAATTCGACATACCACCAAGCGCGCGTGTTGACCTCCAGAAGGCGAAATGCACCGGTGCGCGCGTCGCGCTTGAATTCGGCGCTGAAGATGCCTCGGTAGTGGGTTTCCGATAGCAGCCGGTCCAGTGTCGCAATTGCCGGCGACACCTCGGCCAGAGGAATTGAGCGGCAATACGAGCTGTTGCCGAAGTCGGCTGGAAAGATGCGTTCGCGCCGACGGGCAAACAGACCCGGCAGCCGGCCGTGGCGATCGCGGAAACCGTCAACAAAGAAATGGTCGGACGAAGCGCCAGGCACGTATTCCTGCGCGACGACCTGCAAACCCAGGGCCGTGAAGCGCTGCCACTCTTGTAGGAACTGCGCCGGTGACGTGGCCCACACGCCCTTGGCGCCGATGGCCTGGCTGAAGGCTTGCGAATCGGCCGGCTTGAGGAAAAAGCGGTCGCCGGGGCCGAACGGGATGCGCTCGACGTCGCTGCGTTCGAGCAAGGTCAGGGTGCGCGGGTGCGGTAGGTCCAACTGCGCCAACAGTTGTCCAAACTTCGCTTTGTCCTGGAAGACTTCCAAGGTGTCGCGCGAGCTAGCCGAGGTCGGGAAGCGCTCGGCGAGTGGGCCCAGGGCATGATCGGCAAGCCAAAGCGCCGCGTCATCGGCGCCGGGAATCAAGACCGCGCGCTGTAGCTGCAAGCTTTCAAGCACGGCTTGGGTGCCCGGCCCGACCTTGCCGTCCCACGGCGTGGGCCCGGGTGGCGCGCGATACCAACGCGAGCGCGCGGCCAGGTCGTCGACGGGGCAGGCAATGAAGGCGGTGACACCGGCCAACACCATAGAGCGCAAGGCGCCCAGCCCGGTGTAGCCGCGCCCGATGATGATCGCGGGCGGGTGGGGTAACGCTGACTCGGCCATCTGGCGCTCCGGGCGAACCAGCGGCTGCCAATTCAGTGCTGATGCTATCGCAATCACTGACTACGCAGGCAGGGCGCGAAAGCGGCCGCAGGCCGGCGGTCAGTTCGACCGTAGCCGGTAGCGGTCGCGGTAGTCACCGGGCGTCATGGCCGTCGCGCGTTTGAACAGTTTGCGGAAACTGCCGCTGTCGTTGTAGCCGCAGCGCTCGACGATTTCGTCGAAACTCAGGTGCGTGGTTTCCAGCAATGCCTTGGCGCGCTCGACGCGCAGGTGCTGGATGTGCTCGAGCGGGCTGACGCCATGGTTGGCGCGGAAATGCCGCAACAAACTGCGCTCGCTGGTGCCGCAGTGTTCAGCCAGGGCGCCCACGCTGATGTCGCCGTGCAGGGACTGCATCAGGAAGTGCTCGGCTTTTTCGGTCAAGGAGTGGCGTGGGCGCTGCATCAGTGCCTCGGTGACGTATGGGGCCTGGCTTTGTCGCTCCGGATCGATCAACAGCATGCGCGCGGTCTGTTGCGCGAGTTCGTCGCCGCCCACGCGTCCGATCAACTTGAGCATGAACGCGTGCAGCGCACTGGCGCCGCCGGCGGTCATGACGCCGTTGTCCTCGACCACTAGGGCATCGGCTTCAAGCAGCACGTTCGGGTAACGCTGTCGGAACGCAGTTGAGAGCCACCAGCTGCAGGTCGCGCGATGTCCGTCCAGCAGGCCCGATTCGGCGAGCAGGAAACTGCCGCTGCACGTGCCAGCGATGATGACGCCGCGCAAATGTAGCGCGCGGATCAGAGTCAGTTCTGGCTGCAGGTTCTTCACCCGGTCGATCAATTCCTGCGGACTGCCGTGCATCAGCCCCGGCAGCAGCAGTACGTCCAGCGACTCGGGTGGATCGGCCAAACCGGCGATGGTCAGGCCGGTCGATGTGCTGACCTGCGCCTGCCCGCGCGCGCCAAACACGATCGACTCCAGTTGCAGCTCACCGGGGTGACGGATATCGGCGAGCTTCTGGGCGATACGCAGAGAATCGGACGACGTAGCGATCGACGACATCATGCAGCCGTCAATCGCGAGGATGCCGAGGCGGAAGCGTCTTACGGCTAGCGGGGATGCGCTCATGGGCTTACTCGGTGATGTACACGGCACTGGTGCGGTCAGACAGTAGGTCAAGCACGGTCTGCGGCACCGCCAAGGCCGCGCCCGTGGCTTCGTCGCAGGCGCGCAGCGCAACGCGGCTGGCGTAACCGGCGCGGATCGGCGTGGTGGACGGCGCGACCAAGTCGAGATGACCACGGCCATCGGGCACGACTAGCCACA
>JBBSAA010000058.1:0-14220 GCA_038252715.1 Lysobacterales bacterium
AATCATCGGCCGCTGGCAGGCCAGCGAGCCGGCGCAGGTCGAACGTGCGCTGGTCAACGCCCGCGCTGCGTTCAACGACTGGGACCACACGCCCGCCGCCAGCCGCGCGAAGATTCTCGAACACGCCGCCGACCTGATGGAAGCGCGCATGCCCGAGCTGATCGCGTTGTGCATCAAGGAAGCGGGCAAGTCGCTGTCGGCCTCGGTTGCCGAAGTGCGCGAAACGGTGGATTTTTGCCGCTACTACGCCGTGCAGGGCCGCAAGTTGTTCGGCCATCCAGAAAAGCTGCCCGGCCCGACCGGTGAATCCAACGAGCTGCAGCTGCACGGCCGCGGCGTGTTCGTGTGCATCAGCCCTTGGAATTTCCCGCTGGCGATCTTCATGGGCCAGATTGCCGCCGCGCTGGCCGCAGGCAATACGGTGATTGCAAAGCCCGCCGAGCAAACCTCATTGATTGCGTTTGTCGCGATCCAGTTGCTGCATGAAGCCGGCGTGCCGGAGAACGTCGTGCAGTTCCTGCCCGGCGATGGCGCCACGGTCGGCGCGGCATTGACGCGCGACCCGCGTGTTGCTGGCGTGGTATTCACCGGCTCTACTGAAACCGCTTGGGCGATCAATCGCGCCCTGGCCGCCCGCAATGCGCCGCTGGCAACCTTGATCGCCGAGACCGGCGGTCAAAATGCGCTTATCGCCGATTCGTCGGCCTTGCCCGAGCAATTGGTCAAGGACGCAATGACGGCCGCATTTGATTCCGCGGGCCAGCGTTGCTCCGCCGCGCGCATCTTGTTCATCCAGTCTGATATCGCCGACAAGGTGATTCATATGCTGTCGGGCGCAATGGACGAGTTGGTCGTGGGTGATCCGGCCCTGCTGTCGACCGATGTCGGTCCGGTCATTGACGAGGACGCGAAGGCGATCTTGGTCGCGCACGCAGAACGCATGGATCGCGAAGCGACTCTGATCAAGGAAGTCGCTTTGCCGTCCGGTACCGCGCACGGCAGTTTCTTCGCGCCGCGCGCGTATGAACTCAAGTCGCTCTCGCAGCTCAATCGCGAAGTCTTTGGCCCGGTGCTGCATGTGATCCGCTTCGGCGCCGATGAGCTCGACAACGTCTTGGCCGCGATCAATGCCACCGGTTACGGCCTGACGCTCGGCATTCACTCGCGCATTGACTCCACCGTGCAGCACATCGCGCGCAGCGTCCATGTCGGTAACTGCTACGTCAACCGCAACCAGATTGGTGCGGTGGTGGGCGTGCAGCCGTTTGGCGGCGAAGGTCTGAGCGGCACCGGCCCGAAAGCCGGCGGTCCGCACTACCTACTCAAGTTTGCATCCGAACGCACCTTGACGATAAACACCACGGCCGCCGGTGGCAACGCGTCGTTGCTGACACTGGCGGATTAGGCCTCGGTCATTTGCGGATACGCCACGCCAGTCGCCGCTGGCGTCGGTGACTGCTAGGTCATCTAAATAGTGGAAGTCGCGGCAACCGCGAGTATGCCGAGGCAACTGGAATTTAGAGTTGCCCAGCGCTTAGGTTTCGTGCGCGTTGTCTTAGACAAACTAAAAACGGTCAAACTGCCCGGCAACGGCCAACGCAGTGGCTAGCCAAAGATAGCGCCGCGACTGACGCCCAACAGCGCCTGCCCCTTCATTTGATTTGATATGGTCACCGCGGGGCGCACCGCGCTTCGAGTCAAATCACTTTGGGGAAGGGGAAATACATGGGAATGATTCTGTTGGTTATCGGCGGATTGATCATGTTCGTCGGCTTCATTTGGATGGTCGTCAACGCGTTCAAGACCAGTCTGGTCTGGGGTATCTGCTCGTTGCTGATTCCATTGGTTGCGATGGTTTTCGCGATTCTGAATTGGTCCAGCAACAAGACGGCATTCCTGACGTGGCTCGCAGGTCTGGTGATTTATATCGTCGGCATGGTCATGTACATGCCGACCTTGCAGTCGACCATGCCGCCTATGTAGGGCTGCTTCACGGAACCGCAAAATAAAGCGCCCGGCCAAAAGCCGGGCGTTTTCGCAGCAGCCTGCATCCCGACAAAGTCAGCTTGCAATTGCGACCACCCGATTGCGGCCCTCGGATTTGGCGCGATATAGCGCTTGGTCGGCACGCTCGATCAGGTCGCCGTCCTCGGCATGTTCAGTGGTCGCAAGGGCAATGCCGATGCTGACAGTTACGCCGCGCAGCGGCCACGGCGCCGTCTCAATCGCGACGCGAATTCGTTCGGCGACATGACGCGCCCCGGCGGCGTCTATTTCGGACATCAGCACGATGAACTCCTCGCCGCCGGGTCGCGACGCATAGTCTTCGCTGCGAATGCTCATCTGAATGCAGCCAGCAACTTGCGCCAGCGCCTCGTCACCGGCGGCGTGGCCAAAGCTGTCGTTGAAGGCCTTGAAGTGGTCCACATCGATGGCCAGCACCGCCAGTGATTTTCCGTGGCGAGCGGCATGCGCGGTGCGCAGTGCTATCTGTTCTTCCATGCCGCGCCTGTTGCCCAAGCCAGTCAGCGCGTCGGCCAAGCTGAGCTGTTCGAAACGCTCGGCCATTTCCGACAGCTCATTTTGATAGCTGGCCAGCTGTTCGTGTTCAGCGCGTTGCTCGGTGAAATCAGCGAGCAAACCGATCAAATGGGTCACATTGCCGAAGTCGTCGCGTATCTGACGACTGGTTGCGCGCAGCCAGGCGATTTCTCCGCCGGGACGCACCACGCGAAACTCGCTGGGCGCCGTGTCATTGAGCTCGATCGCGCGCTGCAGCTGATTCATCACCATTGCCCGGTCGTCGTCGTGGACGCGTTCAAGGAATGCTTCCAAGTTGCCTGAGAAGTTGCCCGGGTCGATACCGAGCAAGGTTTCGTAGTTGCCCATGATCTGCGCGCTGTTGTTGCGCACGTTGTGTTCCCACAGGCCGAGTTTCGCCGAGTCCAGCGCCATCTCCAGCCGGAACCGCTCGCGCTGCGCCGACTGCCGTTGCCGATGCAAGTCAAACAAGGCGCGAACTTGGCGCGCGAGCACGGCCAGCAAGTCGCGCTGCACCCGCGTCAGCGTGCGCGGCTTCTGGTCAATCACGCACAGGGTGCCAAGTGCTTGGCCCGATTCGGTCACAATCGGGATGCCGGCATAAAATCGGATGTGGGGTGAGCCGGTCACGTTGGGATACGCGGAGAAGCGCGGGTCATTGCTCGCGTCGGAGACTTCGAACAGGCTGCCTGGCGACAGGATCGCATGCGCGCAAAACGACATGCTGCGGGGCGTTTCACTCTCGGCCATGCCGAACTTGGCCTTGAACCATTGGCGGTCGGTATCGACCAAGGTGATCGTCGCCATCGGCGTGTCGCACAACACGCTGGCCAGACGCGCGATATCGTCGTAGACGGCTTCAGGCAGCGTATCGAGCAGCTGCAGCTCGTCTAGCTCAAGCAAGCGTGCGGCTTCATTTTCCGGGACCGGCACGGACATCATGCGAGCACTCCCTCGGGGGGATGGGTGTGTGGCGTCCTAGAGACTAGCGGTTGAATGCACAAGGAGGGGTGAACCCCGTCACAGCTACCGGGTTTCTTGCTGGCGCTTCATTCGGCGCTCACCGTTTAACAACGCCAATCAGGGCGCAATCAGGTCGGCCAGGCGGAAACGGTGCGGATCGCGATACAGCAAGGATCGCCACGCACCGCTGCGTTCGAATGGCTTCCAGTCACCCTCAGCCTGCGCCAGGCGGTCAGCGATCGCCCACAGCACGGCTGCGTTTGCGCCCATGCCCAGATGCGTCGCGCTGACTTCAATGTTCTCGGCAATGCCGGTTTCTTGCGCCAGACTCATGCGCCAGTTCACGATGCCGTCGGTCTTGCTCATGATCGAGGTCGTTGGCACGCTGGGCTTGCCGTCGACCAGTTCCATCAGGCGCGGATCGTCAGCGCGGAAGCCGCTGACCAGTTCAAACACCCGCCAGGCATTGGTGCCCTTGGGGTGCCCGGTCAGTGGCGAACCGAGGGTGACTACCTGTCGAATCTTTTCTGGCATGCGCAAGGCGAGCGCATTGGCCATGGCGCCGCCCAGCGACCAGCCAATCAGGGTGACCTTCTGGCCATGCTGCTTGTGCAGGTCGCGGACGCGGTCGACCAAGCCTTTGATCACATGGTCGCGCGGTCCGAAGTTCAAACCCTGCGCCCAGGGATACGCCGCGTAACCTTGCCGGTCGAGGAACTTGCGCAAGGGCCAGGTGCTGTTATCGCCCGCGACCAGTCCAGGCAATACCAGCACCGGGTGGCCGTCGCCCCGTGGCGCCTTGCGCAGCAAAGGCCAGGCAAGGGCGAGGGACCCCCATTCGAACATTGCCCGTCCTTCCATGGCGAGAAGCAGTTTGGACGGTGGCTTCATGGCTTGGTGGGTCTGGGGGCGCTTCAGGGCGGGCGGATTCGTGCTCATTCAGGCAAACGTGCGCTCAGTTGGGTGAAGGCCGTGCTGATCGCTTTGGCGACAAGGTCCGGCCGGGCCACGACGTCGTCGCAGGCGGTCAAGCCGAACTCTAACTGCCCGGCATAGCTTTGTACCGTGATGTTGATCGCGAGTCCGTGCGTGACGATGGACACCGGGTAGTAGTTGAGGAGGCGCGCGCCGGCGAGGTACAGCGGTACCGGAGGGCCGGGCACGTTGGAAATGGCGACATTGGCCAGCGCCGGCAAGCGCTCTGCCAAGTGCCCGCGCGCCCACAGGCGCGACAAGCCCGCAGCCCAGATTGGCGCGGCCAGGCCCGGGAAGTCAGTGGGGATCAAATCCTTGAACGCGGCGACGCGCTGCTTGATCTGCGCGGTCGAGGCATGGATCGCTTGCAGGCGCTCAACCGGATCGGCCAAGTCAGTGGCCAAGGTGCATTGCACCATCGACACTTGGTTGTCGACGTTTTGGTTGCCGGCATCGCGCAGCGAGACCGGCATCGCTGCCACTAGCGGCTTGCGTGGCAGTTTGTCGACCGAAAGCAACAACTCACGCAGCGCGCCGGCGCACACGGCCATCACTACGTCGTTGAGGCTGACACCGAAACCGCGCGCGACGCGCTTGACCGCCTCTACCGGCAGCGACACCGCGCCAAAGGCGCGACCCGCGCCGATCTGCTGGTTGAACACGGTGCGCGGGGCAATAAGCAGGTTCTCGCGCAGGCTCCCGACCGCGCCCAAGGCGTGTTTCCAGCTGCCGGCCAGCTTGAGCGTGGCGGGCAGGGCACGTAAGAGGTTGGAGAACTGGCGGACGGAGGAGCGGGTGGCGATGGTGGCCAAATCGCGTTTTCTTAGCCGGGCGTTAGGCGCGGTGGCTTGGACTGACGCGACACGGGGCTTTGGCTTGGCTTCGATGTCTAGCAGCGCTCGCGCCAAGGCAATGCCGCCTTGGCCGTCGAGCAGCGCGTGGTGGATTTTCGCAACCATCGCGACAACACCGGGCGCGACGTTGTCGACCACGACGAACTCCCACAGCGGCCGGTCGCGGGGCAGGGGCACGGCATGCAACTTGCCCACTAGTTTCATTAGCGCCGTGTGCCCGCCCTTGCCGGGTAGCTTGCGGCGACGAACATGTCGGCGTAGCTCTATTTGCTGCGTCTCGCTCCACATCGGATGGCCCAAGCCCAGCGGTGCGGTTTGTAACGTGCGGCGAAGCACCGGCGCGCCAGGCAGGCGCTCGGCAAGGTGCTGGAGCAAGGCTGCATGAAAATCGTAGCCGCGCTTCTTGGGCAGCTCGATCAACATCACGCTGCCGACATGCATCGGCGTGCCGGCGGCTTCCAAATACAGGAACGCAGCATCGAGACCGCTGAGCGGGGTCAACCGATTGGGCATGGCCCGACGATACCCCGGTTCAACGCCCGGTGAATACCGCCTGCCGGCGCTCGGTGAACGCGCGCACTGCTTCTTGCATATCCTCAGTGGCCATCATCGGTGGCAGAGCGGGCAGCAGGGCATCCAGCGCCGCGCGGTCGCCGGATACTCGTGCAGTGCGCGAGGACGCTAAGCTGGCCTGCACACCCAGCGGTGCCGCAGCGGCGATGCGCTCGGCGAGATCAATGGCTGCGACGAGTTGTTCGCCGGGCTTGACCAGCGTTTGCACGAATCCCATGCGATGCGCTTCGGTGCCGTCGAATTCGTCGCCCGTCAGCAGGTAGCGTTGGGCATTGCCCCAGCCAATTTCCTGCATCAAGCGCACAGTGGCACCGCCGCAGGGGAAAAAGCCGCGCTTGACTTCAAGCTGCGCGAAACGCGCGTCAGTCGCGGCCACGCGCACGTCGGCAGCAAGCATCAGCTCCATCGCCACGGTGAAACTCACGCCCTGGGCGGCGACCACCACCGGCTTGCGACAGCGTCGCGATTCGTCGGTACCAAAGGGGTCGAGTGCGCCCTCGGGCAGGTCGGGAAACTGGCCTTTGGCGAGAACCGGCGCCCATTGCGGCAGGTCCAAGCCCGCAGTGAAGTGATCGCCGTGCCCGAAAAGTACACCCACGCGCAGGTCGGGATCACGATCGAGCTCGCCATAGGCCACGGCCAAGGCTGTGTAGGTGTCGACGTCGAAGGCATTGCGCTTCTCCGGGCGGTTCAAGCCCATGAGCAACAGGTGCCCGCGTCGTTCGACAGTGAGTTTATTGGTCATGGTGCGACTCCGGTTGCAGCGATGGACGGTTTGAAATGTCGGAGCGGCGTGAGCCGCGAATTTTGGCTTCCCACGTCGAGGCAAGCAATTGCCCCGGCAAGCAGATGAGCGAAAGCTAGCGCCTGCCGTGGCAGGCATGATCGCGGCTCACGCCGCGCCTACAGTTCACTAGAAATTCTCTGGCTGCATCATCAGCGTCGTGTCGTCGAGATTCTGCAGCAATGTCGCCAGCGGCTGGATCGTCGGCAATTCGTGGCGGAAGAAAAACCGGCACGCAAGCAGCTTGCCGTCGTAAAACGCGCGGTCTGCGTCGTTCGCGCCAGCCAGCGCGCGCCGCGCGATGGTCGCCTGCTTGAGCCAGACCCAAGCGATCAGCGTGTGGCCGACAACGGTCATGTAGTGCGAGGCGTTGGCCAAGCCCAGACGCACGTGGCCGCCGGCGAGCGCTGCGCCGAGCACGCTCGTTGTTTTCGCGATGGTTTCGACCGCTGCTTTCAACTCGTCGGCATAGTCGGCCAAGATAGGGTCCACGGCGGCGTCCTTGACCGTCGTCATCACGTCGTCCATCACCGCCGCTAGCGCCGCGCCGCCGCCCAGCATTGCCTTGCGACCGAGCAGGTCAAGCGCTTGGATTCCGTTCGCGCCTTCATGAATCGGATTGAGGCGGTTGTCGCGCCAATATTGTTCGACTGGGTACTCGCGCGTGTAGCCGTAGCCACCGAGGACCTGGATCGCGAGGTCATTGGCCTTGGTGCACCACTCGCCCGACCATGCCTTGATCACGGGCGTCAGGAATTCAAGCTTCAAGGCCGCCTGTTGTCGCTGCGCCTCGTCGGGATGCTGCATCTGCCGGTCGACCAAGCTGGCGCCGTGGATCGCTAGTGCAAATGCACCTTCGACGTAGCATTTTTGCTGCAGCAGCATACGGCGCACGTCTGCGTGTTCAATCAGCGGCACCGGTTTCGAGCTTGGGTCTTTCTGGTCCGGATGCCGACCCTGTCGGCGTTCTTTTGCATACTGCAAGGAGTACAAATAGCCGCCCATGCCCTGCATGATCGCGCCCATGCCGACGCCGAGTCGCGCGCCATTCATCATATGGAACATTTGTGCGAGCCCTTGGTTGGGCTCACCGATGAGATGACCAACGCATTGGCCGCGCTCGCCGAATTTCAGGAAGGTGTTGACGATGCCGCGCTGGCCGAGCTTGTGATTGACGCCAGCGAGCACGACATCGTTGCGCTCGCCCAGCGACCCGTCCTCGTTGACGAGAAATTTGGGCACGATGAACAAGCTGATGCCCTTCACGCCGGGCGGGCTGCCCGGGATGCGCGCCAGTACGAGATGGATGATGTTTTCCGACAGCTCGTGGTCGCCGCCGGAGATCCACATTTTCTGGCCGACTAAGCGATAGCTGCCGTCTTCCTGCGGCTCGGCGCGTGTGTTGATGTCCGACAAGGACGAGCCAGCCTGTGGCTCGCTTAAACACATCGTGCCGAAATAACGACCATCAAGGATCGGCTGGCGATAGCGGCGCTTTTGTTCGTCGCTGCCGTGCGCCTTGAGCAAGCTCGCGACACCGCGCGCCAGCATGGTGTAGCCGCTGGTCGATACATTTGCCGACATGAACATCGCGTCGCTGAGCAAGGACAGCGTGTACGGCAGCTGCAGTCCGCCTTCGCCGTCATCGCCGAGTAAGCCGGTAAAGCCGGCCTCGGCATACGCGTCGAGCGCGGTCTTTACCTCAGGAATAATCTCGACTCGGCCGTCCACGAAATGCGGCTCGCTGAGATCGGAGGCACGGTTATGCGGCGCGAACTTTTCTTGAGCCAGTTTTTGCGACAGCTCAAGGATGGTCTCGAACGTGTCTAGCCCGTGGTGGGCGAAACGGGGGTACGCAAGCAGGTCCGACAGTGGCCACAGTTCGTCAGTGACGAAACGTAGATGGCGTGGATCAATCAAGGCAGGGGTCATGGTCGGGTTCAGCGCGATAAGTTCGCATGAACATTACACGTACCGCTGTCGCCGGAGCGAGACCGCCGGCTGTGGACTACAGGTCTTGCTGGTAGCGAACGTAGGGCACGGTGCCCTCATCCTTGGACTCAGCGGCACGCGCGTCGGCTGGCCCGAACAGTGGGTTCTTGCCGCGGGTCAGCAGGTTGTCGGCACCGACGGAGACTTTCGCGCGCCACGGGGTACGCCAAGTGACGCCGGCGCCGAGGGTCGTGAACGTGCTCGGCTGGCCGGGCACCTCGATCATTTGGCCAGTGACTTCGCCGCCGATACTGCCTTTGCCGCCACCGACGCTAAAACGACCGGTATTCCACTCTGCAGGCAGGCCACGCGGGAGCTGGGCGGTGGGAATAACGCGAATGCGCGCCATCGTGCCGCCAATCTGCAGCCAGCCTTGGCTGCCAACATTGATTTGTCCGACGAGGCTGGCGCTGCGCTGGTCGATCAGCGCGCTGTCGGGGCCGAGCAGGGTGCTGAGCAGACGCCTGTCTGCTGCTGCGCCACCGATGAGGCTATCCGAGCCACCCAAGAGGTCATTGCCGGCGCCGACACTGGCCGACAGCTGCGAACCGCCACGCTTCGCCTGCAAGCTGCCATTGAGCATGCCGCCACCCAAGCCACCGGCGTTGGGATTGTTGAAATCAGCCAGCAAGCAGTGGCCACCGAGCGCGCCAACGCTGCCAAGGCCCTCGGGGCTGTTGCACAACACGCCGACGCCGGGGTTGGCATCGAGCGACAGGCCGGCGCGCAGTTGCAGGCCGTTGTTGAACATCAGCGGGGCATTCGCCGGACGGATCACCCGCTGCGAGGACAAAGCCGGCAGGGACGAGGGTTCAATCAGCATGACGCCGGTGATTTTGCCGTTGGTCGAGTCAATCACCGGCAGCATCGTGGTGTTGCTGCCCTGCACCGGTAGCAGCGACGGCAGCGGTTTCGTCTGCGCGTGCGCCAACGTCGCCCCGAGGGCGAACACTGCAGCGACGAGGAGACGGAATCGCACGATGGTTGTCCTTGGCAGGGGGTCGGGACTGGGACTGCGCATTGCGTCCGGGGTTCCCTGAACGGTACGCGCTTTACACTAATTTAACCAACTTCATTCCACTTTTCCAGTGTCTGGCGGGTGCTGAGTTGTCGCTACTGCAGCCTCTCAGACCCCGGCGCGCTCGCCTGGGGTGCCAGAAAGAGAGCATCAATGGCCTCCGGGGTGAACGCGTAGCCTTGACCGCAGAAGTCGCAATGCACCTCGGCTTGGCCGCTATCGGCCGCCGCTTCCGCCTCCTCCCGACCCAAGCTGCGCAGCATGTCCTCGACCCGAGCCCGGGAGCAGGAGCAGGCGAAGCTCAGGCTGCGCTGGCCCAAGACGCGCACGTCTTCCTCGTGGAAAAGGCGCCACAGCAGGCTTTCAACGGGCGTCTCCAGCAGTTCCTTTTCCCCGAGGGTGTCAAACAGCGCGCTCGACCGACTCCAGCCGTCCGGGTCACCATCGCGACCCTGGGGCAGCGCCTGCAGCATCAGCGCGGCGGCACGGCCGTCGCTGGCGGCCAGCAATACGCGCGTTGGCAGCTGCTCGGACTGCGAGAAATAGCTTTCGAAGGCCTCCGACAGCAGATCCGCATCGAGGTCGACCAAACCTTGGTAACGGACCATCTCCTGACCACCGGGGGGAAGGTTCTCGATGGTGATCGCCAGCAGGGAGCCGTCACCGAACGCGCGCGGGGTGAGCGGTTCGGGCAGGGGATCGGTGTAGTGGGCAATGCCGCGCAGCGTGCCGACGGCGGTGCATTCGGCAAATAACGTGCGCAACGCGCCGGTGCCGCGCAGTTGCACGCTCAAGCGCCCGTCCACTTTGACGTGCCCGGTGAACAAGGCGGCTGCGGCGCAGGTTTCGCCTAGGCGTTCCGCTACCGATTCCGGGTACGGCGTGCGGTCGCGGATCGCCTGCCAGGCCTCGTCCAAGTGCACGAGAACGCCGCGAACGCCCGAGCGCTCGAGCATGAAGCGCGTCAGGGTGTCTTGGTCGATGATTGGGCTGTCAGACATGGAGGCTCGCGATGGGGTGCAGGGCGGGGGCTATGCTTGGGCGGTTCGTTCTCTTGCCCAGGATCACCTTATGGTACCGCCCACCCTGTCAATCAAGCCGGTTCGCGCGGTTTCTGCACTGGTCACGATGTTGTCGCTGGCACTGGCGTTTTCCGCCGTCGCCGCCGCCAGCGATTTCGACGATCTAGTGGCGGCAGAGAAGGCGTTCGCCGCCGATGCCGCCGCACAGGGGTCCCGAGCGGCGTTCCTCGCGGTCTTGGCCGAGGATGGCGTGGTCTTTGAGCCAGGCCCGACCTTGGGGAAAACTGCCTGGCAGGCCAAGCCAGCCGACGGCGCACGCTTGGAATGGGCGCCGGAATTTGCCGAAGTGTCGTCCAGCGGTGACCTGGGTTACACCAGCGGCCCTTGGCGCCTGACGCCAGTCGACGCCGACGCGCCGAAATTCTTCGGGCATTTCTTGTCGGTCTGGCGCAAGGACGCCGCCGGCCACTGGAAGCTGCTCGCCGATCTCGGCATACGCCATGGCGACTTGCCGTTTCCAACCCAGGTGCAGCGCCGCGGCGGCATCAGCGCGCTGGAATCGCCGCCTTGGCAGGTAGGTGTCAGTGAGTTGCGCAAAGCCGACCTCGTGCCCGCTGGGGCCTTGAACCCGAGTATGGTCTCGTCGGATTTCTTGCGGCTGCGCGATGGCCGTGTTCCCGATGCCCATGCCGTCGGCGATGCGTTTGCGCTTCCCGGCGCCGGACGCATCGATAGCGGGTTGGTGATCTCGCGCGACGGCGATATGGCCGTGACCTGGGGCGGTGGCAACGAGCACGCGTCATGGTTGCGCGTTTGGCGGCGGCCCACGATGGGCGACACGCCTGGTTTAGGATGGCGGCTTGCGGTCGACGTCAGTCGTGCCGCGCCGCCGCCCAAAGACCCCTGAGTGCCCATGCCGCCAGCTTCGAGTTCCACGTCGTCCCGCGGCGCCAGCCCCCGGCGTAAGCGCCGCTGGCTGCGACTGATCTTTCTTTGGCTGCCGTTTTGGTTCGTGGCCATTACCTTTACTCAGGTCTTGGCCTTGCGTTGGGTGCCGCCGGTCACCAGCGCGTTCATGATGGCGCGCCAAGTGCATGCGATTGCCGACGGCGATTGGAAATTCCGACCGCGATACGAGTGGCAGCGCTGGGATCTGCTGTCCTCGAACCTGCCGATTGCCTTGGTCGCGGCCGAGGACCAGAAATTCCCGCACCACAATGGCTTCGACTTCGAGGCGATCGACAAGGCCATGGTCAGCAATGGTCGTGGCCGCAAGGTGCGCGGTGCCAGCACGATCAGCCAACAAGTGGCTAAAAACCTGTTCCTGTGGGGCGGGCGCAGTTACCTGCGTAAGGGCTTGGAGGTTTGGTACACGGTGCTGATTGAGCTGCTGTGGCCCAAACAGCGCATCCTTGAGGTGTACGCCAATATCGCCGAATTTGGCGACGGTATTTACGGCGCGCAGGCGGCAGCAAAAACTTTTTTCGGAAAACCGGCCTCTCGGCTATCGCTGTCGGAAAGCGCGCGGCTCGCGGCGGTGCTGCCTAATCCGAAAACCTACAGCGTGCGCAAGCCCGGTCGTTACGTGCAGCGCCGTGCCAGTTGGATCGAACGCCAAGTGCGCGGGCTGGGCGGGGCGTCCTACCTGACTTCGCCGGCGCCGCTGGAACCGGTGAGGAAGAAATAGGCAGGCAAGGCGAGCCCAGCGCCAACGAACTGCGCTAGCACGAAGCCGCCCACGTCCTGCGGACGAATTCCGGAAAAACTTGGGGTCTGCGTCAGCGCCCGCGCCAGCGTGGAAGTACCTTGTCTGTCGATCCGGCGAGAAGGCCGGAGTGAGAGTAATGCGGCCGTCTTGGCCAAGCGCTTCTGACTCGAAGCGCCTTCGACCCTCAAAAGTCTCGGGCGAGACAGGACTGCTCGGCGATACCCAAGTAGCGACGAAGCCGACAACGATGGAAATCCCGAGCCCGATTAAGACGTGCCGCACGCTCGCGCCATCTCAGGCAGTGCAATCATGCGAAGTTCCTGAAGATTCGCTGCATCATGACGCCAGATCAATGTCCGCCCCCCATTGACAATCTGCGGGCTGCTTTCCGTGCCTGATGTGTTGATCCTGGAACCGAGTGACAAAGGAGCCGCCCAGCCGTTGTTGGTTCGGCAAGAGAAGTAGAGGTCCTCATCGGTCCCGGTTCCATCGACGTCATAGTTGGCAAAGACAATGAAGCGGCCGTCAGCGGCGATCGCGGCCGAGTTTTCGTTTGATGGATCGGCCAGATGTAAGTCGTTCAATGAGCCGACAATAGTCAGCAACGGTGTGGCACCCTCATCGACCATTCGGACCTCGTAAAGGCCCATCCTCGGCTCGCCACCGATCCGGCGATCTGTCCAGAGCACGCCTTCACCCTCCGCACTTAGTGACAGGCTGACCTCTCCATAGCCTGGCGTTCTTGTAACCCGCTCAACAGTCCTCCAACCTGATGCCGCTGAGGCCCGGTAAAGGTCTCTGTTTGGATTGTCGGGCTCCGCTGAGCGATGCCGATCACTACTGAAATAGACGTAGCGGCCATCCGGAGAGACGACCGGCGTTCCCTCGGCAGCGGATGGATCACTGAACGGTGCCGATGTTGGCACGGTCCAGGCTCCATTGCGCCAACGGCGTATCAGGACCTGCCGCCCACCCCCATCCGTTCGGCCCGTTGCCACGAAAAGCGTCTCAAGATCCGGTGTAAAGCCAAAGTCCCACAGTGCCGTGTCGACTGGCCACCCTTCAGTCAGAACGGAGCGACGCTCAGGGCCGCCTCGAAGTTCGACCCAAGGGCCGATAGCTGATCCGTCCCGGTTCCACCGTCGTACCGGTTCTGGCCGGATGCCGCGGTTGAACCGTCCCTCAAAAGCCTTGGTTCCGTTTTCGTTCCAGCCCTCGGTCACCCCGTCCCAAATGTCGCCCCTGACTTGGGTTCGCTCGCTAATCTCACCGTTCGGGTAAAAGTAGACCCAGACGCCTTCCCCAAGTCCAGCCTTCCATTCAGCGTAGAGACGGACCATGCCCGTCTCGTACCACTCCATCCAAGCTCCGTCTGCGCGTCCGTTTTTTAAAGAATATCGCTGCTTCAGGCGACCATCAGGGTGACGGGCAACGACGGCTCCAGTGATTGCTTGCCCGCTTTGGCGATCTAGCAGCAAGCCCCCGCGCTCGATCGTAGCGTCGGCTTCGATGGCGGGTGAGCCATCCTGAGCGTGGGTGACGGCTGATGAAATGAGACTGCAGGTGAGCGCAATGGAGAAAGATAGACAACGAAACTTCATATTCCCGAGCCTATGCCAATGGAGACCGTTACGACACATGACTTTCGCCGCTTGAACGGCGAAAAAAGTTAAATGCCGGTGAAAAAGCAGCGGAATTGGGCTACGGAAGGCTACACGGATACCTCTGACCGCCTCCTCCTCAGCCTCCTCCAAGCAAATAACCCGCAGACCGATGAAGCGCTTGGCGAA
>JBBSAA010000059.1:0-13954 GCA_038252715.1 Lysobacterales bacterium
CGCATGACCTTGTGGTAGTCGCGGCCCAGCGCATAACGAGCGACATAGGCCCGTTCGCCATCGGCTAGCGTCGCCCACGCTACCTCGTCCTCGGCGGTGCCGTAATCCATGCGCACGCTAACCACGCGCCGCGTGCCGGGCAGCAGTTCGGCCGGCCGCGAGCGTTTGTCGCCGTGCCTAGCCATGTAGTCCATCTCACCGTGCTGACCCTCGGCCAGCCAGTCTTGCAGGTGCGCCTCGTCGGGATCGAGGTCGATATCGGCGATACCGACCTGTTGGAAGCCCAGTTCCTGGCCCCAGCGTTTGATGTCGTCAGCGAGGGCAGCGAAGTCGGGCATGGCGCAAGTATAGAATCGCCGCATGACTCTGCCCCAACCTTTGTACCGATCCGAACAAGTCCGCGAATTGGACCGCCGTGCACTGAAGGATTTCGGTGTATCCGGCTATGAGCTGATGGAGCGCGCCGCGGCGGCGGTCTGGCAGATCATGGCCTTGCGCTGGCCCGAGGCGCGCAGGATCGGCGTGGCTTGCGGACCGGGTAATAACGGTGGCGACGGTTATGTGCTGGCGCGGCTGATCCGGGCTGCTGGCCTGGAGGCGGTCGTGGTGGTCGCTCCTGGCGCTGATCCGCGCACGCCCGATGCCCGCCGGGCCGCGCGCGAGTGGCGAGAAAGTGGCGGCAGCGTGCGCCTCTTCGACGGCCGCTTGCCGACCGTGGATGTGTGGGCGGACGCGATCTACGGCCTCGGGCTGTCGCGGGCGCCGGTGGATGCTGCGCAGGCGCTTATCGAGCGTATCAATGCCTCGTACAAACCCGTCGTGGCGCTCGACGTTCCGTCGGGCTTGGACGCTGATCGCGGCAGCGTGGCCGGTGACGGTGTGCGCGCGGTGTTGACCGTCGGCTTCATTGGCGACAAGCGCGGCCTGCATACCGGTCCGGCCCGCGACTTTGCCGGCGAAGTCATGGTGGACAGCCTGGGCCTGCCGAAAGCGCTTTGGCAGGGCATCACGCCTGCCGCGCGGCGCTACCAAATCGAGCATCTGAGCGACGGCCTGGCGCCGCGGCACCCGAACGCGCACAAGGGCGAATTCGGCCATCTTTTGTGCGTCGGCGGCGAAGTGGGGATGGGCGGTGCCGTCAGACTTTGCGCGGAAGCCGCGCTGCGCACGGGCGTTGGCCTGGCCAGCGTCGCCACCCGTACCGAGGGCGTGGCTGCGCTGGTGGCCGCTCGCCCGGAGGCGATGACCCACGCGGTCGAAGACGCGGACGAATTGGCGGTGTTGATTGCGAAAGCCGATGTCTTGGCGGTCGGTCCTGGCTTGGGCATGGGAGAGTGGGGTCGTTCGCTGTTTGAGGTCGCGATCGCTTCGGGCAAGCCCTTGATCCTCGATGCCGACGGTTTGAATTGGCTCGCCGCCCACCCACGCGCGCTGCCGCAGGCGATCCTCACCCCGCATCCGGGTGAGGCCGGACGCTTGCTCGGCTGCAGCACGGAGCAAGTTCAAGCAGACCGATTCTTCGCAGTCGAGGCAATCGCGGAAAAATTCGGCTGTGTCGTCGTCCTCAAGGGCGCAGGCACCCTGGTAGCCGCGCCCGGTCAAACGACCGCAGTGATTGCCACCGGCAACCCGGGTATGGCCACCGGCGGCATGGGCGACGTGTTGACCGGCGTGATTGGGGCGCTGCATGCGCAGCATTTGCCGCGCTTCGAAGCGGCGGTATTTGGCGCCCTGATGCACGGCGCCGCGGGCGATGCGGCGGCGCGCATTGACGGCGAACGCGGCCTGCTGCCTTCGGACCTGTTTCCGCAGCTGCGTCGCTTGGCTAATCCCGAATGAGCTACGTTGCCGACGCTTCCGTTGTCGTGCTGTTGCCCGGCCCAGACGACACCGACGCGCTCGGCCGGCAACTGGCCGACACCGTGCCGGCGCAGGCCGTGGTGTTTTTGCACGGGGAGCTTGGCGCCGGAAAATCCACGCTGGCGCGCGCGCTATTGCAGCGCTTGGGCGTAGCTGGGCCTATCAAGAGTCCGACCTATACCCTGATCGAACGCTACCCCTTGCCCGACGGTGAAGCGGCGCACTTGGACCTGTACCGGATTGCCGCGGCGGGGGAGCTCGATTTCCTTGGCCTCGACGAGGTCGCCGTGCAAGCCCGGGTGTGGCTGGTCGAGTGGCCAGAGCGGGGTGCGGGCAGTCTGCCCAGGCCGGATCTAGAGATTGCCCTGCAGATGGACGGCGCGGGTCGCCGCGCCCAGTTGAATGCGACGTCGGAGGCCGGCGTCGCGTGGCTCGCGGACCTCAGCAAACTGGCGGGTCCTAGCGGTTCAGCTTAGGGCGTTCCGAGGAAAGTCACCCAGGTGTCGGATTTTGAAGGGAAAATCCCTTGCATTCCGGAAACTGCGGTGGTTCAATCCGTGCTATGCGCCACATTTCGCCCCTGCTGCTCGTCTCTGCCTTGCTCTCGCTGCCCGTTAGCGGTGCGTCGGCAGCCGACGTGCACGGCGTTCGCCTGCTCGAGAACGACCAGGGCACGCGCGCCGAGCTGGAGTTGAACGGTCCGGCCGAATACAAGTTTTTCACCCTGCACAATCCCGAACGGCTGGTGCTAGATCTGCGCGGCAGCAGCTTGGCCAAAACCTATGCTGCGCCTGCGGCCAATGGCCTGGTCACCAATGTCCGCACCGGGCAGCCGACGCCTGAGACCCTGCGCATCGTGTTCGAGTTGGGCCGCACGGTAACCACGCAAGCGCGTTTCGAAGGCAGTGGTGCGCAGATGCGCTTGCTGCTGGATATGTTGCCGCCGGACGCAAAGGCGCGGCCGGTCGTGGATGGCCTCGATGCCAAGATAGCCGCAATCATTGCCGCGCCACCGGTGGTCAGCACGGCCGCAACGGTGCCTGTTGCTGCGCCGGTGGTAACTCCGCCGGAACCGGCCGTGGTGCGTACGGCACCGGCGAAAACTATCAAGGACGTCATTGGTGCCGGCCAGCGCAAGTTGATCGTTGCGATTGATGCCGGCCACGGCGGCAAGGACCCCGGCGCGCACGGCCCGAGCGGCTTGCGCGAGAAAGACGTGACACTCGCGGTCGCGAAGGAATTGGCGCGCCAGATCAATGCTGATCCGGGCATGAAGGCCGTACTGATTCGCGATGACGACACCTTCGTCGTGCTGCAAAACCGCTATCAGAAAGCGCGCTCAGCGCAGGCTGACTTGTTTATCTCAATCCACGCCGATGCCGCGCAGAACAGCGCCGCGAGCGGCGCCTCGGTGTTCGTGTTGTCCACGCGCGGCGCTTCCTCGCAAGCAGCGCGCTGGTTGGCTGACCAGGAAAACGCCGCCGACCTCGTCGGCGGCGTGGCCCTGGACGGCAAGGACCACAACCTCGCCAGCGTGTTGCTCGACCTATCGCAGAGCGCCACCATGCGCGCGTCCGATGACGTCGCAGGCCAAGTGCTCGAGTCGCTGAAAAACGTCGGCAAGGCGCATAAGAAAACCATCGAGCGCGCCAATTTCGTCGTGCTGCGTTCGCCCGACGTGCCCTCGATGTTGGTCGAGACGGGCTTCATCACCAATCCAGGTGAAGAAAAGAACTTGGGTGACACCGACTACCGACGTCGTCTCGCCTCGGCCATCGCTGGTGGGGTGCGGGACTACTTCACCCAGCAGCCGCCGCCGGGCACGCTGTACGCGTCCCGTCAGGAAATGCAGAACGCGCCGCGCATGGTCGCGATGTCCGACGTGCGGCCAGCCGCTAGCCAGCGCGCCTCGCGCAATGACGCGACGCGACTTGAGAATCGCCAGCACATCGTTAGTCGCGGTGAAACGCTCACGCAAATCGCCGCCCAGCACGGCGTCGCGGTAGACACCCTGCGAGAGGCCAATCGCAAGCACGGTGACCGCGTCCGGGTCGGCGAGCGACTGCGCATCCCGCTGATCGCCGCCGCGCCGCTGTAAGCCGCCCACGGGGCGTTAGCTGGCCATTGCCGCTGCTATCATCATGGCTTTAGGGAAGACCCCGACGCCGTGCCGATCCGCCAGCTGCCCGACACCCTCGTAAACCAGATCGCCGCCGGCGAAGTCGTCGAGCGCCCCTCGTCGGTCGTCAAAGAGCTGGTCGAAAACGCGCTCGACGCCGGCGCTCGCCGCGTTGATATCGAGCTTGAGGAAGGCGGCATCCGCCTGATTCGCATCCGCGACGATGGCTCCGGCATCGCCCCGCAGGATCTGAGTTTGGCCGTGTCGCGGCATGCGACCAGCAAGATCGGCTCGCTGGACGATCTGGAACAAGTCGCGACGCTGGGGTTTCGCGGTGAAGCGCTGCCGTCGATTGCCTCGGTCAGCCGGTTCTCGCTCAGCTCCAAAACTCCCGAGGCAGAACACGGCGCGCGGCTGGACATTGAAGGCGGGCGCGCCGAACCGGTCGTGCCGCATCCGCATCCGACCGGCACGACCATCGAAGTGCGCGACCTTTTTTACAACGTGCCGGCGCGGCGCAAGTTCTTGCGCGCCGAACGCACCGAGCTCGGGCACGTCGAAGAATGGCTGCGCTCGCTGGCGCTGGCTCGCCCGCAGGTTGAACTGCGTATCTCGCACAACGGCAAATTGGGCAAGCACTACCGCCCGGTGGCAGGCGAGGGTGAGCTGCTCAAGCGCGTTGCGGAAGCGCTGGGTCCGGAGTTTGTTGCCAACTGCCTGGTGGTCGATCACGCCGGCGCTGGCCTGCGCCTGCATGGCTGGGTGGGCTTGCCAACGGCGTCGCGTTCGAGTGCGGACCAGCAGTATTTCTACGTCAATGGCCGCGCCGTAAAAGACCGCTTGGTGGCGCACGCCGTGCGCCAGGCGTATTCGGATGTGCTGTTCCACGGCCGACATGCGAGCTTCGTGCTGTTTCTCGAACTTGATCCGCGGCGCGTGGATGTCAACGTGCACCCAGCCAAACATGAGGTGCGGTTTCGCGACGGTCGCCTCGTCCACGATTTCGTCTTCAAGACCCTGCACGAGGCGCTCGCGTCGACGCGCGCCGGTGCCGCCGAGTTGAATGTGGCGCTGCCCGCGTCTGGACCGGCCGTGTACGCAGGTAACCCGGCGGCCTACGGCGCTTGGCAGCATGCGCCGCAGGGCGCGATGGCCTTGCCGGTCAACGACACCGTCGCCAGTTATGCCGCGCTTTATCGCAGCTCCTCGAGTTCGCCGCAGCCGATTCCAGCCCACGCGATGTCCGCGGCGAACGATACCGCCGCGCCGCCGCTGGGCTATGCGCTTGCGCAGCTGCACGGCGTGTTCGTGCTGTCGGAGAATGAGCAGGGGCTAGTGCTGGTAGACATGCACGCCGCGCATGAGCGCATCACCTATGAACGACTAAAAGACGCCCAGGACGGGGAGGGCATCCGCGCGCAACCGCTGCTGGTGCCGCTGTCACTGGCCGTGGCCGAGCGCGAGGCCGATATCGCCGAGGAATTCACCGATACCTTGGCGGCGCTGGGGTTCGAGCTGCGCCGCGCCGGTCCACAGGCGCTCAGCGTGCGCTCTATTCCGGCCTTGCTGGCCGACCTCGACCCGCGGGTGCTGGTGTTAGACGTCCTCAATGACCTGCGCGAGCACGGCAGCAGCTTGGTGATCGAGCAGGCCCGCAACGAATTGCTGTCTACGCTGGCCTGCCACACCTCGGTCCGCGCCAACCGCCGGCTGACGCTGCCGGAGATGAACGCCTTGCTGCGGGATATGGAAGCAACAGAGCGTTCCAGCCAGTGCAATCACGGCCGCCCGACTTGGGTACAGTTGTCCAAGGCTGAACTAGACAAACTATTCCTCAGGGGACGATGACAATCATGAACAAGCGCATCTTGGCTGCCGTACTTGTCGCCGTGCTATCGGCATGCAGTAAAAGCGAAGAAGTCGTCGCGCCCGACCCGGCAGCGCTCGCGTCGCAGCGCGCCTATGAAAAAGAAATCAACGATTGGCGCGCCGACCGTATTCAGCGCTTGGAGAAGCCGGATGGTTGGCTGTCCCTGGTCGGCATGCACTGGATTGAGCCCGGTAGCACCCGCGTCGGCAGCAATCCGAAGTTCACCACGCGCCTTGCCGTGGGTCCGTCCGACATCGGCATGTTGACCTTAGCCAAGGACGGTACGCTGACCCTACGCCCCGAGCGCAACGTCGACATCACCATCGACGGCCAGCCGGCTAGCGGTCCCGTGCGTTTGGTGACGGATATTGATGCCGGCGATGGCAGCCCGACCGTGGTGGGCTTCAACAAGGGCGATGCGAGCTTTATTGCGATCAAGCGCGGCGGGAAAGTTGCTCTGCGCGTGCGCGACGCGCTGGCGCCGACGCGCAGCGGCTTTACCGGCATCGATTATTTCCCGATTGATCCGGCCTTTCGGTTCACGGCCAAATTCACGCCGCACCCGGCGGGGCAGAAGATCGACATCGTCAATATCCTTAGCCAGGTTGAGCCGATGGACAACCCCGGCACGGTGACGTTCGAGAAGGACGGTAAGTCCTTTACCTTGGAGGCCGTGGACGAAGGTGACCATCGCCTGTTCCTGATTTACGCCGACCGCACCAGTGGCCATGAAAGCTATGCGGCGGCGCGGTTTCTCTATGCCGCCTATCCTAATGCTGACGGGTCGACCGTGGTTGACTTCAATGAAGGCTATAACCCGCCGTGCGCGTTCACGCCGTTCTCGACCTGCCCGATGCCACCGGCCTCGAATCGGCTCGATATCGCGATCACGGCGGGTGAGAAGAAGCCGCGCAAACCCGGCATGACCGGCGCGCCGTGACCTATCCCTTGAAACGTCTGCTGCCGCTGCTGATCCTGTCGCTGTCTTGCGCGTGTGCACGTGCCGATGCGCCCAAACCGCTGCTCTGGAAAGTCAGTGACGCCGATAACTCGGTTTACCTGCTCGGCTCTTTTCATCTATTGAAGCCGACGGACTATCCGTTGGCGGCCAGCACCGACGCGGCGTTTGCCGATGCGAAAACGGTGGTGTTCGAAGTGCCGCCGTCGGAGCTCGATGATCCGACCTTGCCGGTTCGCTTCCTCAAAGCCGGTTTGCGCAGTGACGGCACCACCTTGCAGTCGGCGCTGCCGCGAGCGACATGGAAAAAACTCGAGGCTTACGGCTCTGCCAATGGACTGTCGGTGGAGCGACTGCAGACGTTCGAGCCCTGGCTGGTGTCTTTGTTTATCAGTTCCATTGAAATGAAAAAGCAGGGCCTGGACAAGGACCTGGGCTTGGACAAACACTTCTCCAAGCTGGCCGCCGCCAGTGGCAAGGTAACCCAGGGTCTAGAGAGCAGCGATGATCAGATCGCGCTGTTCGATGGCATGACCAAGTCCGAGCAGCTCGCGTTGCTGCAGGACACGCTCGATGAATTGGACGGCTCCGCTGCGCATATTGACGAGTTGCATGCGCTTTGGCGCGCCGGTGACAGCGGAAAACTGTTCGAAGAAACCGGCGCGGGGATGAAAAAGAAATATCCGGCCTTGTATGCGCGGATAAATACCGACCGCAATCGCGCTTGGCTGCCGCAGGTGCAAAAGCTGCTCGATGACAGCCGCTCGGACGACGCCTTGGTCGTGGTCGGCAGCATTCACTTGTTAGATAGCGATGGCTTGGTCGCGATGCTCAAAGCCAAGGGCTACCGCGTCGAGAGGCTTTGATCCTAGGATCGGATATCGTGGGAGCCCGCTCCCACGACGCCCGTGCCACGAGGCGAGCTTTTACTGAATGCAGGCGCGGCGACTAAATCAATGCAATCGACCGGGCAGGGCGGTAAACAAAGCTCGCAGCCGGTACACAGGTCGGCCAGTACCGTATGCATCAATTTACTGCCGCCGACAATCGCGTCGACGGGACAGGCTTGGATGCATTTCGTGCAGCCGATGCATTCGCCCTCGCGAATCAAGGCAAGCACCGGCGGCTTCTCACTGCCGTGGGTCGGATTGAGCGGTATTGGATCACGGCCCAGCAGGTCCGCCAGCGCGCGGATTCCCGCGGCGCCGCCCGGGGGGCATTGATTGATGTCGGCGTCGCCACGCGCAATGGCTTCGGCATAGGGACGACAGCCCGGAAAGTCGCATTGGCCACATTGGGTTTGCGGCAGTAGCGTGTTGATGCGGTCTACCAGTGCTTCGGCGTTGACCGGTACGCGCCGCACGACGACGGCAATCGCAGCGCCGATCACGCCTGCCAAAACCACCACGGCCAGCCAAGCTAAGCTCATGCGCCGTGGCTCAATCCGGCAAAGCCCATGAAGGCCAGCGACATCAGTCCGGCCGTCACCAGTGCGATCGGAGCGCCGCGCCAAGCGGTGGGGACGTCGGCGGTTTCAAGACGCTCACGCATCGCCGAGAATAGGATCAGCACCAGCCCAAAACCAATCGATGCGCCAGCGCCGTACACGATGGCTTCAAACAGCGAGCGGCGCGCCTGCACATTGAGCAGCGCCACGCCCAGCACCGCGCAATTGGTCGCGATCAAGGGCAGGTAGATGCCCAGCGCGCGATACAGCGTGGGATTGCGACGATTCAGCGCCAGCTCGGTGAATTGCACGACGCCGGCGATCACCAGGATGAAGCCGAGCGTGCGCAGGTATTCCAGTCCCAGCGGCACCAGCAGCCAGCGGTGCACCATCCACGCCAGCGCGGCCGATACCGTCAGCACCAAGCCAGTCACCATGGCCATGCCATAGGCCGCATCGAGGCGATTGGATACACCCATGAACGGGCACAGGCCGAGGAATTTTACCAAGACGAAATTGTTGACGAAGGCCGCGCCGAGCAGCAGGAGGAACAAATCGGTCATGGCTCCTCCCTATCGTTGAGAGCTGAAAACTGGCGGCGGACAAAGGGCAGTTCGTGCGCTCCCACATGCCTGCTTCCACCTGATTGGTCTTACAAACTAGCGCGAAACCCCGCTATTTCACGCTCATGCCGGGCAGCGCGCCGGCATCGACATCCAGCAAGAACAGACCGTCATCGCCGCCCGCCGAGAGGATCATGCCTTCCGACACGCCGAAACGCATCTTGCGCGGCGCGAGGTTGGCAATGAATACCACGTGGCGGCCGACCAGCTTTTCCGGCTCTGGATAGCCGGCGCGGATACCGGAGAAAATCTGCCGCTCGCCTAGCGCACCGGCATCGAGCTTGAAGCGCAGCAGTTTGTCCGAGCCCTCGACGAAGGCGCAGTCGAGCACCGCACCTACGCGCAGGTCGAGCTTGGCGAAATCGTCGATCGAAATGGTCGCCGCGCTCGTCGATGCTGCCGCTGTAGGAGCGGCGTCAGCCGCGATCTTGCTTCCCGACGCCTTGGCCGTCGTTTTCACTTCTGCCTTGGCTTTCTCACTGGCGTCATCAGCTGGCTGCATCGTGTCCTTGGACGCATCGATCATGGCTTGGATATTCTTCGGATCAATTCGGGTGAGAAGGGGCTCGTAACTGTTGATGACGTGCCCAACCAGCGGCTGTGCCACGTCATCCCAGTGCGACAGCGGCGCGGCGAGGAACGTGGCGGCCCGTGCGCAGATTGACGGCAGCACCGGCGCTAGACCCGCGGCGAGTACGCGAAACAGGTTCAAGCCCTGCGTGCATACCGCCTGCAGTTCGGCGTCAGCACCCTCTTGCTTCGCGATCACCCACGGCTTCTTGTCGTCGATGTAGCGGTTGGCGATGTCAGCCAAAGCCATCAACTGCCGGAGGGCATCGTTAAATTCGCCGGCCTCGTAACTGGCACGAACAGACGTTAGCGCGGTGACGAAATCGTCGTATTGGGCTGGATCAGGAAGCGTGGCGGCCAAGCAGCCGTTCGATCGGGTTCGAATGAAGCCTGCGCAGCGACTGGCGATATTGACGAACTTGCCCACCAAGTCTGAATTCACCCGCGCCGCATAGTCGTCTAGGTTTAGATCCAGATCGTCTACGCCCGCACCCGATTTCGCGGCGAAGTAATAGCGCAGCGTTTCCGGATTCAGGCCGGCGTCGAGGAAGGTGCGGGCCATGATGAAGGTGCCGCGCGACTTGCTCATCTTCGCGCCGTTCACCGTCAGGTAGCCGTTGACGTGCAGCTTGGTCGGCGTGCGGAAGCCAGAACCGTGCAGCATCGCCGGCCAAAACAGGCCGTGGAAATTGATGATGTCCTTGCCAATGAAATGGTGCATTTCAGTTTCGTTGGCGGCGTTGCGGGTGGCATCGGTGAATTGCGCGAAATCGAGCCCAGACTTTTCGCAGAACGCTTTGAAGCTGGCCAGGTAGCCGATGGGCGCGTCGAGCCAAACATAGAAAAACTTCCCCGGCGCGTCGGGAATTGCAAAACCGAAATAAGGCGCGTCGCGGGAGATATCCCAATCGCGCAGACCGCCATCGCCTTCGAGCCACTCGTTCAACTTGGCGACCACGGAGGAATGCGCGATGGCTTGGCCGCCGGTCAGGCGCCCGGCCATCCACTCGCGCAGAAACGCTTGGAACTTGCCCAGTTCGAAGAAGTAATGCTCTGAATCGCGCAGCACCGGCGTGGCGCCGGAGACGACCGACACCGGGTTCTTTAAGTCGGTCGGTGAATACGCCTTACCGCAAACCTCGCAGTTGTCGCCGTACTGGTCTGGGCTGCCGCAGTTCGGGCACTCGCCCTTGATATAGCGGTCCGGCAGGAACATTTGCTTGACCGGGTCGAACAGCTGCTCGATCGTGCGCGAGGCGATGTATTTCTCGCCCGGGATCTGGGCATAGCTGCCGTCGCGCAAGCGGGTGTAGATCAGCTCGGCGAGCTGCCGGTTTTCTTCTGAATGGGTCGAATGGTAATGGTCGAAGGCGACGCCGAACTCAGCGAAGTCGGCCTCGTGACTGGCCTGGATGGCTCGGATGAAGTCCTCCGGCGACTGCCCGGCTTTTTCTGCCGCCAGCATGATCGGGGTGCCATGGGCGTCGTCGGCACACACGAATAGGGCCTGTCCGCCGGCCATCCGCCGCGCGCGGACCCAAATATCGGCTTGGATATAGCCCACGAGGTGGCCCAAGTGCAGGGGGCCATTGGCGTAGGGAAGGGCGGTGGTAACGAGGGCGGGGGTCGGAGTCATGCCGCCATTATTGCAGACGGCGGCCTCGTCGCCCTCGCGAGTGCGGCCTAGGCCTTACGGTACAATTGGGCGTCCCCCAGCCTTCGTGTCCGAATGAGCCCCAACACAGAGTCCGTACGCGCCGCGCTGGCGCAGATCATTGACCCCCACACCGGCATGGACCTGGTTAGCAGCCAATCGGTACGCGGCGTTGGCGTCGATGGCGGCAAGGCGGCCATTGAAATCCGCTTGGCGTATCCGGCCAAG
Organism: Lysobacterales bacterium; assembly: GCA_038252715.1. Lineage (GTDB taxonomy): Bacteria > Pseudomonadota > Gammaproteobacteria > Xanthomonadales > Xanthomonadaceae > Arenimonas. Next base: position 11,330 of record JBBSAA010000059.1, read on the forward strand.
GGCTGGTTCCCCGAGCTGACCACGCTGATTCAGGACGGGGTAGGCGCGATCCCCGGCATTGAATCGGTGACGGTAGCAATTGACACCCGCGTTGCCGCGCATCGAGTTCAGAAAGACCTCACCCCTTTGCCGGAAGTCAAAAACATCATCGCCGTGGCCTCGGGCAAGGGCGGTGTCGGCAAATCTACGACGGCCGTGAACTTGGCCTTGGCCTTGGTTGCAGAAGGCGCCACGGTCGGGCTGCTCGACGCCGACATCCACGGCCCGAGCATCCCGATGATGCTGGGCCTGAGCGGCAAGCCAGAAAGTCCGGATGGCAAGAACATCGCCCCCAAGCTCGCGCATGGCCTGCAGGCGATGTCGATCGGCTTGTTCTTGGGCGAAGACACGCCGACGATCTGGCGCGGCCCGATGACCACGCAATACCTGCAGCAGCTGCTGACCACGACGCTGTGGCAGGGCTTGGACTACCTGATCATCGACCTGCCGCCGGGCACGGGTGACATTCAATTGACCCTCGCCCAGCGCGTGCCGGTGTCGGCGGCGATCATCGTCACCACGCCGCAGGACATTGCCCTGATCGACGCCAAGAAAGCCTTGAAGATGTTTGAGAAGGTCGAGGTGCCGGTGCTGGGCATCGTGGAAAATATGGCCGTGCACGTGTGCTCGAACTGCGGGCATGCCGAACATATTTTTGGTGCCGGTGGCGGCGAAAAGATGGCGGCGCAATACGGTGTGCCGCTGCTGGGCTCGCTGCCGCTCGATATGGGTATCCGCGAACTCGCTGATTCGGGCACGCCGAACGTCGTTTTCGCCCCAAATTCCGACATTTCGCTGCGCTACCGTGATATCGCCCGCCGCGCCGCAGCCCGCTTGTCGCTGCAGGCGCGCAACAAAGCCATCGCGTTTCCTAACATCGTGATCCAAAACACCTGATGCGCCGACGCATCGTCGCCGCTGCCATCGTCCTGGTCGCTGGGCTGGTTGCCGCTGCGGCGATTGCGCGCCCATTGCCTGCCGACGTTGGACCGCGCATTGCGGCAGCGGCGCGCGCGCAGGTCGGTGTCACGCGGTCCTATGATCCCTCCTATGTTCGGCTGGGCTACCCTCACGGCGACGTTGCGGCCGATCGTGGCGTGTGCTCGGACGTGGTGGTGCGCGCGCTGCGCACTGTCGGGCTTGATTTGCAGCTGGCGGTCCACCGCGACATGCAGGCCAATTTCCGCGCCTACCCGCAGCGCTGGGGCCTAAAACAAGCCGACGCCAATATCGACCATCGGCGCGTGCCCAACCTGGCGCGCTGGTTCGAGCGTCAAGGCGCCGTGCGTCCAGTCTCGGCGCGCGTTGCCGACTATCAGCCCGGCGATATCGTCGCTTGGCGCTTGGTCAATGGCTTGGCGCACATCGGCGTGGTGTCTGATCGGCGTACCGCCGACGGCTCGGGTCGATGGCTAGTTATTCACAACATTGGGCAGGGTGCGCGCGAAGAAGACGTCCTGTTCGCGTGGCAGCAAACCGGTCACTACCGGTGGCAGGGGAGCCCGGCATGAAACATCCGGTCTTGGACAACCGTCGGCGCCTGCGCGTGGTGGCCGTGGTCGACGTGGTCAAGGGCGTGCTGATCCTCGGGCTGGCGTTGGGCATCCTGCATGCCAGCAGCCATGTGCTTGAAAACGGCGGTATCTTGTTGCTGCACCTGTTGGACGTCGACCAGACGCTGGCGATCCCGCGCGGTTTCCTGCACTTGATGCAGCTGGCTGACGGCGAACGCGGTTGGATTACGGTGGCTGCCGCCGCGTATGCGGCCCTGCGCTTCGTCGAAGCCTACGGCCTGTGGTTCACGCGCAACTGGGCGCGTTGGCTGGGCTTGGTGTCCTCGTCCATTTACGTGCCGTTTGAACTTTATTATTTCTTGCGCGGGCCCAGCCTGACGACCTTCAGCGTGATGCTGGTGAACATCGTTGTGGTATGGCTGTTGTGGCCGCCGCGCATCCTTCCTTCCTCCGACCCGACGACGCCAACTAACGCATGAGCATCAAATCTGACAAGTGGATCCGCCGCATGGCCGAACAGCAGGGCATGATTTCTCCCTTCGAGCCGGGCCAAGTCAAACATGCCGCCGACGGTCACCGTATCGTCAGCTACGGCACCTCGAGCTATGGCTACGACGTGCGCTGCGCGCGCGAGTTCAAGATATTCACTAACATCAACTCGACCATCGTCGACCCGAAGGCGTTCGATCCGAGCAGCTTCGTGGATGTCGAAGCCGATGTCTGCATCATTCCGCCGAACAGTTTCGCGCTGGCGCGCACGGTCGAGTTCTTCAAGATCCCGCGCAGCACCCTGGTGGTTTGCCTCGGCAAGAGCACCTACGCGCGCTGCGGCATCATCGTCAACGTGACGCCGCTCGAGCCCGAATGGGAAGGGCACGTAACCTTGGAATTCAGCAACACCACGCCGCTGCCGGCAAAAATCTACGCCAACGAGGGTGTGGCGCAGATGTTGTTCTTCGAATCCGACGAAGTCTGCGAAACCAGCTATAAGGATCGCGGTGGCAAGTATCAGGGCCAGACTGGCGTGACCTTGCCCAAGACCTAAGGCCGTTGGCTGCGTTCACGTGAGCGC
>JBBSAA010000060.1:0-13923 GCA_038252715.1 Lysobacterales bacterium
GCTCGTTAGAAATATCCCTGGAAAAGTCTTTAGGGAAGTCCTTAGAAAACTCCTTGGAAATATTCTTAAAAAAATCCTCAGAAAGCTCCTTAGAAAAATCCTTAGAAAACTCGCAGAAACACTACAGCTCGTCATCCCAGCGAAAGCTGGGATCCATTTAAATCGGAGCGATGGATCCCAGCTTTCGCTGGGATGACGATTCATTCTTAGAGAGGAAAGAAAGCCTTCTTTCGCTGGGATGACGATTCACTTTTAGTGAGTAAAAGATCCCAGCTTTCACTGGAATGACGATTCATTTTTAGAGAGGAAAGAAACCCTTCTTTCGCGGGGATGAAGATTCACTTTTAGTGAGGGAAGGAACCCAACGTTCGCTGGGACGTCGGCTCACTTTCAGTGAGGAAAGGAACCTAGCTCTCGCTGGAATAACGATTCATTTTTTGAGAGGACGGCTCGAGTCGATCGCGAGCACTGCGGAACGATTAAATGTTTATGCATCCGCACTCATGTCCCCAGATCACTCGCCGTTCGGCGTCCTACCCCCCCCCCTTCTGCCAGAAGATATCTTCTTTTCTACATAACCAAGCTCTTTCAGGCGCACGCCAAAATGATTGAAGTCACCGCCACTGCAAAACACTTCCTCGGCATGTCCAGCGCCGACTTCCTGCGCAACTACTGGCAGAAGAAACCGCTGCTGATCCGCCAAGCTTTCCCCGGCTACGAAGCGCCGCTGACGCCCGAAGACCTCGCGGGTCTTGCCTGCGAGGATGCGGCGCTGTCACGTTTGGTGACCCACAAGCGGAAGACCGACGAGTACAGCGTGCGCACCGGACCGTTCGCTGAATCGGTGTTCCCGAAACTCGGCAAGAAGGACTGGACCTTACTTGTTCAGGACATGGACAAGTGGGACATGGACGTACGCGCCCTGCTCGATCGTTTTCGTTTCCTGCCAGCATGGCGACTGGACGACGTAATGATCAGTTTTGCTACGCCCGGCGGGTCGGTCGGGCCGCATGTGGATCAATACGACGTATTCCTGCTGCAAGCGCAGGGGCGCCGCCACTGGCAGATTGACACTCGCCCCAATGCACCGCGCGCGTTCCGCCCGGACGCCGAACTCAAGCTATTGCAAAGTTTCTCGCCGACCCACGACTGGGTTCTCGCGCCTGGCGACATCCTCTACTTGCCGCCGGGTGTTCCGCACCACGGCGAGGCTATCGATGCCTGCATGACGTTTTCAATCGGCATGCGTGCACCCTCGCAGGCCGAGCTCATCAGCGACTTGGCCGAAGAGCTTTCCGCCTCGCTGCCCGAAGAGTCCCGTTACGGCGATGCCGACTTGCTCGAGCCCAACGACGCCTTTGAAATCGACGATGCCGCCTTCGCCCGCGTGGATTCCGCACTCGCTGCCCTGCACGAGTTGGACACGGCGACGAAGCGTGAGTGGTTTGGCCGCTTCATCACCCGCTACCGCTCTTCGGGCGATATAACCGCTGCACCAAAAGCCGTATCCCTGAAGGTGGTTGAGAAATCGCTGGCAGACGGCGGCCTGCTGCTGCGGCACCCGTTTGCGCGCTCGGCTTGGGCCAAGGCCGGCAAGCGCGCGAACCTGTTCGTCACCGGCGACACCTACCCAATGGGTGTGGCTTCGGCGCGGCTGCTGGCCAGCTACGACGCCCTCGACGAAGCGGCGTTCGCCAAGCTCGACGCGGCAGGTCTCGAAGCACTGGAAACGCTGGTGGCACGCGGGCACTATCAGCTGCAACGTCCGACCAAATCACGCCGCTGACATGCCGACACTCGACCTCTCGAACCTGCCAGACTTTCGCGTCGAGCCGGCCGACTACCATGCCGACATCGATGACCTGCGCGCAGTCCGCGAGCCGGTGTTTGTGCTGGAACAGAACGTACCCATCGAATTGGAGTGGGACGAGCTGGACCCGCTCTGCCACCACGTCATTGCGCGCGATAGCGAGCACCGCCCGATCGGCACTGGCCGCCTGACGCCCGAGCACAAGATTGGCCGCATGGCGGTATTGCCGGCCTGGCGCGGCAAGGGTGTTGGCGATGCGCTGTTGGCGGCGCTAATCGAACAGGCGCGCGATCTGGGCTGGACCGAGGTCAAACTCAACGCCCAAGTCAGCGCGATTGGGTTTTACGAAAAGTTCGGCTTCAGCAGCTACGGCGATGAGTATGAGGAGGCGGGAATCCAGCACCGCAGCATGGCGCGGACGCTGGAGCCAAAAGCCGCGAGCGCACGGCCAGCGGCGGCCGCACGCGGCCCCTCTCAGCGGGCAGCGGAGTTCGATCACGTGAATTTGGTTGCCGCCGCCACGCAGCAACTGGTGCTCGAGGCCAGGCGCGAACTGGTCGTCTACACCCGCGACCTTGAGCACGCCTTATACGCCCGGCCTGCCATCGTCGACGCTTTCAAACAATTCGCGATTGCTGGGCGCGGCGGCGTAGCGCGCATCCTCGTCCAAGACCCAGTCCTCGCCCAGCACCAGCCGCACCCTCTGCTGGCCCTGGCCCAGCGCCTGCCGACGGCATTCCAGTTCCGCACGCCGGTGGACCCGGAAGACTTCCAGTACGCATCGGTCTATCTGGCCAGCGACCACGACGGGTATTTGTTCCGATTGCTCGGCAGTCGTTTCGAAGGTGACTGGAGCCCGGCCCTACCGGCCCGCAACCGACAACTGCGCGACCACTTCAACCGGGTTTGGGAGCGCTGCCGGCCGTGCACGGAGTTCCGTGCGCTGGGCATCTAAGTCACCGAGTTCCACGAATTGAGCGGGCTTGAGCCCCGATGAGGTTCTAAATTCGGCGTAACCAGACCCACCGCTGCGAACAAACAACCTAATGGGAACTGGGGCTCGGCGCGGGCATGGTACTCACTGCCGCCGGCATCGGGCTATAATTCTAGGCCTTGCCTACCCCCGGGTGGCGAGGCCCCGAATTCCAACCCGAACAATGACTTGGCCTGCACTTCTAATGAGGCCCGAGCGGACGCCGTGGATAGCCTGATCAAGCAGTTTTCTCAGTCCTCGCAGCTTTCAGGCGGCAATGCCGCCTTCATCGAAGACCTGTACGAGCAGTATCTGGTCGCGCCAGACAGCGTGGGTCCGCACTGGAAAGCTTACTTTGACGGCTTCAAGGGCCGCGAAGCCGGCGACATCCCGCATTCGGCGGTAATGGCCACCGTCCAAGCCGCAGCCCGCAGCGCCGCCCGCGGCGGCAGTACCGGCGGCGGCATCGACGAAGAAGCGGCACGCAAACAAACCGCGGTCGGCAAGTTGGTCACGGCCTATCGCTCGCGAGGCCACCTTGGCGGTCATCTTGACCCGCTGGCGATGACCCCGCCGCAGGACGCGCCAGACCTAGGCTTGGCCTTCCATGGCCTCAATGACGGTGACTTGGACCTCGAGTTCGTCGTCGGCACTTTTTTTGGCCAACAGAAATACAAGCTGCGCGACCTGATCGCGCTGCTCAAGGCGACCTATAGCCACACCATCGGCGTCGAGTACATGCACATCTCCGACGCGGGCCAGCGCCGTTGGATGCAGCAGCGCTTCGAAGGCGCGGCAGGCAAGTTCAACTTGGCGGCGGAAGACAAGACGCGCGTGCTCGAACGGCTAACGGCGGCCGAAGGCCTCGAGCGCTATTTGCACACCAAATATGTCGGCCAGAAACGCTTTTCGCTCGAAGGCGGCGATTCGCTGATTCCCTTGATGGACACCTTGATCCGCCGCGGTGGTAGCCAGGGCGTCAAGGACGTCGTAATCGGCATGGCCCATCGCGGCCGCCTCAACACCTTGATCAACACGCTCGGCAAGTCGCCGCATAAGTTGTTCGCTGAGTTCGAAGGCAAGTTCGACCACGCCGACACCCCCGAGCATTCGGGCGACGTCAAATACCACATGGGTTTCTCGTCCGACGTCGCGACGCCGGGCGGTCCCGTGCATTTGGCGCTGGCGTTCAACCCCTCGCATCTTGAAATCGTCGATCCGGTAGTCGCGGGCAGCGTGCGTGCGCGCCAGATGCGCCGCCAAGACGCCGATCGCAAGCAGGTGCTGCCGATTTTGATTCACGGCGACGCCGCGTTCGCCGGCCAGGGCGTGATCATGGAACTGTTCCAGATGTCGCAGGCGCGAGGTTTCGCGGTCGGCGGCACCGTGCATGTGGTCATCAACAACCAGGTCGGTTTCACCACCAGCTGCCCCGATGACGCGCGTTCCACGCTGTACTGCACCGATCCGGCGAAAATCGTCGGCGCGCCGGTCATCCACGTCAACGGCGATGATCCGGAAGCGGTCGTGTTCTGTGCGCAGGTTGCCTATGATTTCCGTCAGCAATTCGGCCGCGACGTAGTCATTGACCTCGTCTGCTACCGCCGCCACGGCCACAACGAAGCCGACGAACCGGCCGCGACCCAGCCGCTGATGTACCAGAACATTCGCGCCCGCAAGACCACGCGCGAGCTGTACGCCGACGCGCTGACCGCGCAGAACACGATCACCGCTGAGGCTGCCAAGGCCCTGGTCGATGCTTACCGCGACAAGCTGGACCGCGGTGACAAGACCACGGAAGTGGTCAAGGTCGGCGATGATCCGTATGCAGTGGACTGGACCCCGTGGCTCAAGGGCACGCTGGCCGATTCGGTCAAGACCGGCTTGCCGCGGTTTTCGCTCGACAGCCTGGCCAAGAAGATCAACGTCCTGCCCGAAGGCCTGACCCTGCATCCGCGCGTGGCGAAAATCTATGAAGACCGCCGCAAGATGATGACCGGCGAGCTGGCCATGGACTGGGGCTTTGCTGAAAACCTCGCCTACGCCACCCTGCTGACCGAAGGCTACCGCCTGCGTTTGGTCGGCCAGGACTCAGGCCGCGGCACGTTCTTCCATCGCCACGCGGTGCTGCACGATCAAGTCACCGGCAAGACCACGATGCCGCTGCAGCAGCTGGTCAAGCAGCCCGAGCACGCCGTGATCATCGACTCGCTGCTGTCGGAAGAAGCGGTAATGGCGTTTGAATACGGCTATTCCACCGCCGAACCGATGACGCTCAACATTTGGGAAGGACAGTTCGGCGATTTCGCCAACGGCGCCCAAGTCGTCATCGACCAGTTCATCACCTCGGGCGAAGCGAAGTGGGAGCGCCTGTGCGGCCTGGTGCTGTTCCTGCCGCATGGTTACGAAGGCCAAGGCCCTGAGCACAGCTCGGCGCGCCTCGAGCGGTTCCTGCAGCTGTGCGCGCTCAACAATATCCAAGTTTGCACGCCGACCACGCCCGCGCAGATGTTCCACATGTTGCGCCGCCAGATGCTGCGTGCGACGCGCAAGCCGCTGGTGGTCATGACGCCTAAATCGATGCTGCGCAACAAAGCCTCGGTGTCGACGATGGAAGAACTCGCCGAGGGCGGCTTCCAGAATCTGATCCCGGACAGCACCTGCGGCGATGCCGCCAAGGCGCGCCGCATCGTGGTTTGCGGTGGCAAGGTTTATTACGACTTGATCGAGGCAGCGGCCGCGCAGAACGTCACCGACGTTGCGATCGTACGCATCGAACAGCTGTATCCGTTCCCACGTCCGGAACTGATTGCCGAGCTCACCCGCTTCAGCCAGGCCAAGGAAGTGGTCTGGTGCCAGGAAGAGCCGCAAAACCAGGGCGCGTGGTACCAGATCCAGCATCACCTGCGTTTTTGCCTGCAGTCTGGGCAAGGCCTGCATTACGCGGGGCGCTCGCGCTCGGCGGCGCCGGCTTGCGGACACCTCAACACCCATAACGCCGAACAGGCGAAACTGCTTGCTGACGCCTTGGTCAATCCGGCCAACGGCGACAACGCAAGCGAATAACCAAACACCTCACCAGGGCCCTGTCCATGAGCATCGAAGTCAAAGTGCCGGTACTGCCGGAATCCGTGTCCGACGCGACCATCGCCACCTGGCACAAGAAAGCCGGTGATACCGTCCGACGCGACGAGAACATCCTCGACCTCGAAACCGACAAGGTCGTGCTTGAAGTGCCCTCGCCGGTCGACGGCGTGATCAAAGAGCTCAAGTTCAAGGAAGGCGATACCGTCACCAGTTCGCAGGTGATCGCGATCATTGAGGAAGGCGCCGTACCGGCAGCCGCACCTGCCGCGCCCGCTGCGGCCGCAGCCGCGCCGACTGCCGCTGCGCCCACCGCCGCGAAGCCCGCCGCTGCACCGGCTGCCGCCAAGGCCGATACGTCCTCGCTGTCGCCCGCCGGTCGTTTCGTTGCTGAGTCCAACAACGTCAACCCGGCCGACGTCGCCGGCACCGGCCGTCACAACCAAGTGACCAAGGAAGACCTTGTCAATTACATCAAGGCCGGCGGCAACACCGCGCCCAGCGGCGCGCGTGCAGAACAGCGGGTGCCGATGACGCGCATTCGCCAGCGCATCGCCGAGCGCATGATGCAGTCCAAGAACTCCATCGCGATGTTGACCTCGTTCAACGAAGTCAACCTTGGCAAGGTCATGGCGATGCGCAAGGAGCTTGGCGAGCCCTTCGAAAAGACCCACGGGATCAAGCTCGGCTTCATGAGCTTCTTCGCCAAGGCCGCCGCGAACGCGCTGGCGAAATTCCCGGTGGTCAATTCCTCGGTCGATGGCACCGACGTGATTTACCACGGTTACTCCGACATCTCGATCGCAGTCGCGACCGAGAAAGGCTTGGTAACGCCGGTCCTGCGCGGCGTCGAGAACCAGAGCTTTGCCGACGTCGAGGCGAACATCGCCGAATACGCCAAGAAGGCGCGCGACGGCAAGCTGGCCTTGGAAGATCTTCAGGGCGGCACGTTTACGATCACCAATGGCGGCACCTTCGGCTCGCTGATGTCGACGCCGATCGTCAATCCGCCGCAGTCGGCGATCCTCGGCATGCACGCCATCAAGGAACGTCCAATCGCCGAGAATGGCCAGGTCGTGATCGCGCCGATGATGTACATCGCGCTGTCGTACGACCACCGCATCATTGACGGCAAGGACGCGGTGCTGTTCTTGGTCGACATCAAGAATCAGCTGGAAAACCCGCACCGGATGCTGCTGGGCCTTTAATTGCACAGGTCCTGCCTCCACTAGGAGTCAGGACTGGAGCGGGGTGCCGCAAGAAAACGCTGACCTCGCTCCGACTTCCCCACACCCTGCCCGCTCCCGACCGGAGCGGGAAACGCAAAGGATCGGTAATGAGCGAGCAGTTCGACGTAGTGGTGATTGGTGCCGGACCCGGCGGTTATGTAGCGGCGATTCGTGCCGCGCAGTTGGGCTTGAAAACGGCGTGCGTGGACGCCTTCATCGGCAAGGACGGCAAGCCCGCGCTCGGCGGCACCTGCCTCAACATCGGCTGCATTCCGTCCAAGGCGCTGCTCGATTCCTCGCGCCAATTCCACAACCTCACGCACATGTTTGCCGACCACGGTATCAGCGCCGAGAATCCAAAGATCGACATCGCCGCGATGCTTGCCCGCAAGGACAAGATCGTCAAGCAATTCTCTGGCGGCGTGAACACCCTTTTCAAAGGCAACAAAGCCAATCCAGTGACGCCGATTGCTGGCTTTGCCACGCTCAAGCCCGGCAAAGTGGTCAGCATCAAGGGCCACGACGGTACCGTTGCCGAGATCACGGCCAAACACATCATCATCGCGGCCGGCTCCAAGCCGATCGAACTGCCGTTTGCGAAGTTCGACAACAAGATGATTTTGGACAATGCCGGCGCGCTCGACCTCGCCGCGGTGCCTAAGCGCCTCGGCGTCATCGGTTCTGGCGTCATCGGCCTGGAACTGGGCAGCGTCTGGAGCCGCCTCGGCGCCGAAGTCACCATTCTCGAAGCGATGCCCGAGTTCCTCGCCGCCACCGACGCCGACATCGCCAAAGCGGCCGCGCGCGAGTTCAAGAAACAGGGCCTCAATATCCGCCTTGGCGCGAAGGTCAGTAAGGCCGAAATCAAGGGCCAGGAAGTTGAACTGACGTATACGGATGCGTCCGGCGAGCAGAAGTTGGTCGTCGACAAGCTGCTGGTGGCCGTTGGCCGCCGTGCAGCGACCGAAGGCGTGCTCGCCGAGGGCACCGGCGTGAAGCTCGACGAACGTGGCCGCATCGTTGTTGATGAACACTGCGCGACCGACGTTGAGGGCGTATGGGCAGTCGGCGACTGCATCCGCGGCCCCATGCTCGCGCACAAAGCTTCCGAAGAAGGCGTGGCTGTCGCCGAACTCATTGCCGGCTTGCCCGGCCACGTCAATCTCGACACCGTGCCTTGGGTCATCTACACCGAGCCGGAAATCTCCTGGGTCGGTAAGACGGAAAAAGAATGCAAGGACGCGGGCATCCCAATCAAGACCGGCAGCTTCCCGTTCGCCGCCAACGGTCGCGCCGTCGCAATGAACGAACCGGCCGGCCTGGTGAAGATCATCGCCCACGCGGAAACCGACCGGATCCTCGGTGTGCACATGGTCGGCGTCAACGTCTCCGAGCTGATTCATGAAGGCGTAGTGGCCATGGAATTCCACGGCTCCGCCGAGGATCTCGCACGCATCTGCCACGCGCATCCGGCCCTATCGGAAGTAATCCACGAAGCCGCGCTGGCGGTGGACAAGCGGGCGATTCATAAGGCGAATTGATTTCATCGCGAAGGTGACTCAATTTGAGCAGTTAGATGAAGGCCGCCGAGAGGCGGTCTTTTCTATTCTCGCCTTCTCTGATTCTCGCCATCCCTTCGGAAGCTGCCTTCATCCTTTCGTGGCTGTCTATTTTCTTGGCCTTTCTCTTATCTTGGCCTTTCTCTTATCTTGGCCTTTCTCTTTTCTCAGCCCTCTCCATTTCACGTCATCCCAGCGCAAGCTGGGATCCAGCTGTTCGCACACAGTCTTGGATCCCAGCTTTCGCTGGGATGACGAACCTTGGAAGTGGTTCCCGACTTTCGCGGGGACGACGGCCGACTGATGGCGTCGCGCGGCGCAGGGTATCGACCTGCCCATGGAAACGCGCAGCGCAGAGCAGTGATCGGCCGCAGACCGCAATCGCGCGTTGGGATTCTTAGCTAATTATCTTGCCGACGTTCCCTGACAGTTTTGGCGACCACTTTCGCCGACGATGCTCGTATGAAATCGCCCGCCGTCTACCTTCTCGCTAGTCGCCGTCATGGCACCTTATATATCGGTGTGACGTCAAACTTGCCTGAACGCATCTGGCAACATAAGAATGATCACGTCGCAGGATTTACCCAACGTTACAAAGTGCACGACTTGGTCTGGTTTGAACTTCATCCGACCATGGCGTCGGCGATCGCGCGGGAGAAAGCGTTGAAGGCGTGGCGCCGACGCCGGAAAGTCGATTTAATCGAATCTGGCAATCCAGGATGGACAGACAGGTTTGCTGAGATAATCGGATGAGATTCATGGATCCCAGCTTTCGCTGGGATGACGGTCCCAGCTTTTGCTGGGATGACGGTTCGAGCTTTTGCTGGGATGACGGTTCGAGCTTTTGCTGGGATGACGGTCCCAGCTTTTGCTGGGATGACGAAATAAACTTTGGAGTCCAACCCATGGCCGTGACGAGCCCCTTCCGCGCCTTCCGCATCCACAACGACGCTGACGGCTATCGTGCCGGCATTGAGCCCATTGCGATTGACGCGCTGTCACCGGGCGAGGTGGTCATCAAGACCGCGTACAGCTCGGTCAACTACAAGGACGCTCTCGCCGGTACTGGCCAAGGGAAAATCCTGCGGTCGTACCCGCTCAACGGCGGTATCGACGTCGCCGGCCACGTGGTTGCTTCCACCGACAAGGCCTTCAAGGAAGGCGATGCCGTGCTGTGCACCGGCAGCGGGCTGTCGGAAACGCGCGATGGCGGCTACAGCGAATACGCCCGACTGGACGCGAAATGGACGATTCCCTTGCCCGCCGGCCTCAGCCTGCGCGAGAGCATGATTTTGGGAACGGCCGGGTTCACGGCGGCGCTCGGCCTGATGCGTATGGAAGAAAACCGTCAGCACCCCGCGCTTGGGCCCATTGCCATTACTGGCGCGACGGGCGGCGTCGGCAGCCTGGCGGTCGCGATTTTTTCCAAGGCCGGGTACGCGGTGACGGCGATCAGCGGCAAGGCCGACCAGTCCGACTACTTGCGCCGGATCGGCGCCACCGAGGTCCTGGGGCGCGACGCGGTCGCGACCGAGCGACCGATGGACTCGACCCGCTTCGGCGGCGCGCTCGATAACGTCGGCGGACAGATGCTGGCCAGCCTGCTAGCCCAGGTGGCGCCCTACGGCAACGTGGCCAGCTGCGGCCTAGCGGGCAGCGCCATGCTGCCGGCGACGGTCATGCCCTTCATCATTCGCGGTGTGTCCCTGCTGGGCATTGCCTCCTCCGGCACGGCCCGCGACCTGCGAGACCGTGTCTGGGCGCACCTAGCCTCGGACTGGAAGCCTACGACGGCCTTGGAGACCATTTCGACCCGTGAAACCGACCTCAATGGTCTGGCCGAGCTGTTCCCGCTCATGCTGGCCGGGCACTCCTTTGGTCGGACGATCGTGAAAATGTGAGCTGATCTTGCGTCATGTGCCGTTCACAGGCATACAATCACGCATCCTTGTTGGAGGGCCCCAATGGCACGCATTCTGATCGTAGATGATTCCCCGTCCCAGCTCATGGGCATGAAGCGCATCGTCGAGAAACTCGGCCACGAGGCGCTGAGTGCCGAAGATGGCGCGGCGGGCGTCGAAGCGGCCAAGGCCACCCTGCCCGACCTGATCTTGATGGACGTCGTGATGCCGAACCTCAACGGGTTCCAAGCCACGCGCGCTATTTCGAAAGAGCCGACCACGGCGCACATCCCGGTGGTCCTGGTGACCACCAAGGATCAGGAAACAGACAAGGTCTGGGGTATGCGCCAAGGCGCCAAGGCCTACATCACTAAACCGTTTACTGAGCTGCAGCTGGTCGAAGTCATCAACAGCCTTCTCACCGGCGCCTGATTGCGCTTGGGGAGACGAAAAAAGGCGGCCTTCGGGCCGTCTTTTTTGTTTTCGGCCACCGAACTCGCGTGCGCGCACTCAGGCGCGAAACACCTCAGCCATCTTCTCGTATAGCTCGCGCTGTTCGGTCGTTTCGGCTTTCGGCGCGCGGATTTCGATCTCTACGATCTGGTCACCGGCCGCCGGTTTGCCCGGCAAGCCGCGACCTCGCAACCGCAGCTTTTTGCCAGCATCAGAATCAGCCGGTATCCGCAGTTCCACCGCGCCGCCTAGCGTCGGGACGCTCGCCGTTGTGCCCAAGGCGGCTTCCCACGGCGCCAAGCTCAGCGTGTAAAGAATATTGCGGCCATCGACTTCAAAGTCGGCATGAGGGCGATAGTCAATTTCTAACAGCAAGTCCGAACGCTGGGCCCCCTGTTGCTGACCCTGTCCGGCCAAACGAATGACCTGACCAGGTTTCACGCCCGCCGGGATTTTGACCTCCAATGTTCGGCCGTCCACGCCTATACGCTGCATGCCGCCGGCATGCGCGAGCTCTAGAGTGATCGCAACCTTGGCCCGAATATCGCCCGGTGGTGGCGCGGCGCGACCGGCGCCAGCGCGTGCACGGCCGCCAAACAGTGATTCGAAGAAGTCACTGAAGCCCGGCCCATTGCCGCCATCCTCGAACTGGAAGCCGCCATTGCCGAAACCGCCAAAACCCGGACCGCCACCGCCGCCGCCACCGAAACCGGGCGGCGGACGAAAATCTTCGCCGGGCCGATAGCCTTGGGCGCGCAGCTGGTCGTAGGACGCGCGCTTTTCCTTGTCGCGCAGCACTTCGTAGGCCTCGTTGATGCCTTTGAAACGCTCCTCGGCACCTGCCTCCTTGCTGACGTCGGGATGGAACTTGCGCGCAAGCCGGCGGTAAGCAGTTTTTATTTCCGCTTCACCGGCCGTCGACTCGACGCCCAAGGTCTCGTAATAGTCTTTGAACTCCATCCCCGCCTCCAACCCGAAAACCCGCGGGGCAATGCCCGCGGGTCAATTCTAGCCGCCTATGCGCTGATAGGAACGACTTACTGCACTTCGATACGACGTGGCGTTGTTTCCGGACGCTTCGGAATGCTCACTTCAAGCACGCCGTGCTTTCCCGTCGCGACGATGGCATCGGGGTTGGCGCTATCGGGCAAGGTGAACCGGCGGGTAAACGCGCCGTGCTCGCGCTCCAGCCGCGAGCACTTCCCGTCACCGGCAGCGAGCTCGGACTTGCGTTCGCCGCTGATCGACAACACGCCTTTGTCCATGCTCACTTCGATCGACTTCGGGTCTACGCCCGGCAGGTCGGCGAGGATCAGGAAACGCTCGGCGTCTTCGCGGATATCGACGCGAGGCGTCCATGCCGCAACCGCAGCCTCGTCTGGGCTGTGGGCCTCGGAATTGGCGGCGACGTTGTCATTCAACAGGGCACCGAACAACTGCTGCAAGTCGGCATGGAGGTGACGCGGGCGCGGCCGGGCAAAATGGGTGAAGCTCATCGGGGTTCTCCTTGGGCTGCGGCACCATGCCGCTTAGCCACTATTTGGACGTCGCGTCCCGGGTTTTCAAGAGCACGCACAGGACGTTCACCACGATCGTTTAAACTTGTGATTCAGGTTTTTACCCCCACCTCATCCGACCCTAAGTTTTAACCCGTATTGGAGCCAAACCATGACCATCGACATCGGCGAAAAAATTCCGCAGGCCACGCTGAACATCCTCAAGGATGGCGTGCAGGCGATCACCACCGACGAACTGTTCGCCGGCAAAAAGGTCGTGCTGTTCGCGGTGCCGGGCGCCTTCACCCCGACCTGCTCAGCCAAACACCTGCCCGGCTACATCGAAAACATCGGCGCCTTTGCCGAACGCGGCATCGACGTCGCCTGCCTGTCAGTCAACGACGCGTTCGTAATGGGCGCCTGGGGTAAGAGCCAGAATGTGCCGGAGCAAGTGATGATGTTGGCCGACGGCAATGGCGCGTTCACCAAGGCGCTGGGCCTCGAACTTGATGCCACGGCGTTTGGCATGGGTCTGCGTGCGAAACGCTTTGCCCTGTATGCCGAAGACGGCGTGGTCAAGCAGCTGTTCATTGAAGCGCCGGGCGAGTTCAAGGTCTCTGCCGCGGACTACGTGCTCGAACACCTGGCCTGATCACTCGGCCATCGTCTGCCTGAACGGAACCTTGTCGATAACGCTGCCACAGCACCACTTGGGCCGTGAACAGCGTTAGCCTTGGCACCACAGCCGGGATTCGCCGGCCCACAGGGAAGCAGCTCATGAACAAATTTGCCTCGTTACTCCTTGCCGCCGCCTTGGGCCTGATGGCGCTGCCGACCTCGGCCTATTCCAAATGCGGTGACTGCGGCAAGATCCAGCGTATTGATACCGTCACTGGCCATCGCTCGAAAGTGGGCGGCGCGATCATCGGCGGCCTCGCCGGCGCGCTGGTCGGCAACCAAGTGGGCAAGGGCGACGGCAAAAAGGTCGCTACCGTCGCTGGTGCGGCCGGCGGCGCCTATGCCGGCAACAAGATCGCCGGCAATATGGAAAAGCAGCAGTATCAAATCACCGTCAAGATGGACGACGGCCATCGCGAGACCGTGGTGCAAAACAGCATCAAGGGCCTAGGCGTCGGCAGTTCGGTTCGCATCCGCAACGGCAAGGTTGTCCACCTCTGAGTGTTCGCTCCAGTTGGACGAAAAAACGCGGCTTCGGCCGCGTTTTTTTCTGCCGCACCTACCCGTCATGCCGGCCAAGGCCGGGACCCCGCGTGCTGCGCTCGAGACCAAGCTCGTCGTCCGCAGCATCTGCTCGGACAATCACGCGCGTCGTCTCGCGCTGACGACGGCAATCCCAACGCGCTCAATCCCGGTCTTCGCCGGGGACGGCGCTGTCTGCTGGTCTTTTCCTGAAAATA
>JBBSAA010000061.1:0-13863 GCA_038252715.1 Lysobacterales bacterium
ATCCATGATTTCCGGGAAGCCGGTGACCTCGCTGACATCCTGCACCGCGATGCCGGCGTCGCGCAGGGCCTTGGCGGTGCCGCCGGTGGAAAGTAGGTCGATGCCCAGCGCCGCAAGCGCGCGGGCCAAGTCGATCAGGCCGGTTTTATCGGAAACAGAAAGTAGCGCCCGGCGAACGGGCAAACGGTCGGCAATCATGGCGGGCACCGGGAAGCGAAGCGCCGATTATACCGGCCGAGACGCATCCCGGCCTCGTAGGGGCCAGCTTGCTGGCATGCCTGCGACATTCAAAGCTAACTTACGGCTAGTCGCTTGCCCTAAACGCGCGTTTTCTAAACCGTAGGAGCCAGCTTGCTGGCGACCCGGTCTGCTTTTTCGCCAGCAAGCTGGCTCCTACGGTGTCTAAAGCTAGGTTCCGGCTAACCGCTTGCCGGAAACGCGCGCGTGTAAACCGCTTATCGTCTTGCCAACCAACCTCGACCGCGCGGACGCTCAGCTAATGCCGTACTCGCGCAGCTTCTTGCGCAGGGTGGCGCGGTTGATTCCGAGCACGGCCGCGGCGCGGCTCTGGTTGCCCTTACAGTGCTTCATGACTTCGACGAACAGTGGTGGCTCGATTTCGCGCAGAACGATGTCGTAGAGCTCATGGCTGTCGCAGTCGCCCAGATCGTGCAGGTAACGGCGCACGGACTTGGCCACGGAATCGCGCAAAGAGGGCTGTGCGGAAGAGTGCGACGCGGCATCGGCGCGTTGAACATGCAACGAGTTCACAATCAGGGGGCTCCGGTGGTTTTTGTCCGCGTCCCTGCGGCCGCCGGTTGGCCAGGCGGACAGGAAGTCTACGCTGCCCAAATGCGCGGCGCCACCGCACCTGCAAACGCTTGACCGTGCAAAGGAAAACTGCCCGCCGCGATCAACGGAACTCGAATTTAAACGTCACCGCGCGTTTGCCAGGGTCCAAGACTTCCAGCGTGATGCTTGCCGATTGCCCCGGGGCAATCAAGGTCGAGCCGGGCGATTCGCCGAGATATTGGTCGGGTGTAAAGCGACGCAGTCCCAACGATTGGTCGTCGAGGTTGGACAACGACAGTTCCAGTTGCGGCCACGCCTGTGGGAATTGCGCGTCGTTGCGGAAGCTCGCCGAGATCAGCAACACGCCCGGCACCGAGGGGTGCGGGCGGCTGTCGCTGGACGTGACCTTGAAGGCGCTCGGCTCGTACCACGGCGGCAAATCGCAGCGCAGGAAATCGCAGAGCGCCTGCACACGCGGGCGCCAGGTGGAATTGGCGGCAAGACGAGCACGATCGGCGACACCGATCTGAACCACCAAAGCAATAAGTAACCACGGCAGCGAGAACCACAGCCAAAAACGGCTGCCGCGCGGTGCTGGTGGCGCCGGCGGGGCTGGCGTCAAGAACTCGGGCGAGGGCGCGCTCATGCGGTGATTCGCCGTTTGCCGGTGATGCGCATCCAGTCATCGAGCTGCGTCGCCTCGAGCGCCTCGAACCAAGGCGCGAACCGCGCTAGCAGGTCGATTTCTTGGCCATGCAAGATTCCCGACAATGCGATCACGCCACCGGGCGCCGTGCGCGCGGCGAGGCTGTCAGCCAGTTGATCCAGCGCCGCGGCGAGGATGTTGGCAACGACAACCGGATAGGTCTTGTCCGGCGCGTCCTCGGGCGAAAACACCGCCAACTGGGTGCCCACGCCATTGCGTTCGGCATTATCGATCGTCGCGGCCAGCGCCTGCGGATCGTTGTCGATGCCGACCGCGTGGTCGGCGCCGAGTTTAAGCGCAGCGAGGGCGAGGATGCCCGAGCCGCAGCCAACATCAAGGACGGTTTTGCCGCAAAGTTCCAGGCCATCAAGCCACGAAAGGCACAGTGACGTGGTCGGATGTGTGCCCGAACCGAAGGCCAGCCCCGGGTCGAGGCGCACGATCACCGCACCCTCGGCTTCGGGCGGCGCCTGCATGTTCCAAGGAATGATCCAGGTCCGCTCGCCGAATTTCATCGGCGCGTACTGGTCCATCCATGCACGCTCCCAGTCTTGGTCGGCGACGGTACGAAACGTCGCTGAACTCAGGTCGATGCGATCGTCGTAGGCTTCCAGCGCGTGCAGCAGCAGGTGTTCGTTGATGTCGGCGTCGAACAGGGCCAGCATCGTGATTTCTGGCCACAGCGGCGTCTGCCCGACGCCGGGCTCGAGGATCGCTTGCTCGTTGTCGGCATCGGCGGCATCCATCAGCGACACCGACAACGCGCCGAGGTCCTCGAGCGCGGTTTCAACCCGCGCTTCATCAGTGGCGCGGCAGCGCAGGGAAAGTTCCAACCAAGGCATGGGGGCGTTCGGTAGAGCGGCCAACGCCGCGACCCGGGGATTATCGCCGCAGCGCGCGCCCGGCGCACCGGCCGCGCGTGAATCGGCGCTTCAGCCGCCGAGCAGGCCCCGGAGCAGGCTGCGTTTGCGCTGGGGCTTATCGCCGTCGTTCCGTCGATCGTTGTCGTTCATGTCCATGCCCAGGATGGCCGTGGTCGTGGACTTGGTGCGAACCCGGACATTCCATTCCGGGGTCCACGGCGTTTTCGGATTGGCCGGGCGCGGCGGGTACGCGAAGTTGGTCTCTGGGCCGAAGGCGATCATCCGCAGCATCCCCGCGCTGGGGTTGCCGTCGCCCGACGCAAAGATGCCTTTCGGAATCGCGCAACTCGTGGCCGAGGCATCGAGCAACACTTTTTCGCGGATCCACTTGTCCACCGTGGCACCGGGCAGGTAGTCAAAAATGCCGGCGCCAGCGTCGGCCGATTCCGAGCTGCTCCAAAACACCATCGCATCGCCCTGCTGCCCCATTGCGTGCAGGAAATAGCCGCGGGCGCGGTCAACCGGCTGCCACTGCAGCGTCTGTCCCTGCGCGAGCTCACCGCGGGTTTGCAGGGCAATCTTGGGCATGAAATCCTGCGCCTGCTCTAGGCTCACCTTCAGCGACTCGGGCACTTTGTCGCCAACGAACTGATGTTCGCCAACCAAGGACGCGCCATCGGGCACCGATTTATGTTGGCGCTCATTGGGCCACAACGCGTATGACGGGCCGACTTTCGCGCTGCGGTCGGGCACGTACTTGCCCTGCATCGAGCCACTGACCTTGGCCTGGCCATCCTTGACGTCGATGCGAATTTCTCGCGGCTGGCCAGGGCGAATGACGTCGCTGCAGCCCCAATAAATCAGAATCCGCGCCTTCGCGTCCTGCATCCTGCCCTGCGGCATTTCGCCACTAGGCGGTTCGCGCACGTCGGCTTTCGGCGGCAGCAGCGGCAGGCTTTGGCCCAGCTTGAGGCCAGCCGGAATTCGGTCCTCGGCTTCTACGCCGGGATTGAGCGTATTGAGCAAGGCAATGTCGACGTAACGCCCCGGCATCGCGCCAAAGCGCGTCGCGCCGTAGCTGTTTTGCATGGCGCTACCGCCGAACATGCCCATCGCCATCTTGCCCATGCCGCCCATCTCGGGCATGCCACTCATGCTGTGCGTGGCAACGTCCATCCACACTTGGGTCTTGGGCGGCTTGCTGGCCTGCTCGGCGGACGCGGACGTGCCGGCAAGCACGGCAGTGACGGCGGCGGCGATGAGCCGAAGGCGGGTCGAGGTCATGGCAGGTCCTTACGGCATCGAAGTAGATGGCTGTAATAACGCCAAAAACCTAGCCTGGGGGACAGGGCGACAGCCGCGTGTAAAGGCGTCTAGCCGCCCTTGGGCGTACTGGCCGGAGGTGGCGCGTCCGCTGCCGCTTCTGGCGAGGGCAGGGGTTCGCCTGCCGACGGGCAGCGGCCTGGATCCACCGGCACATTGCTGGTCACCGGCCAGAAAAAACGGTTCACCGCCCATTCGCCGCGATTGACCGACATCAGTTCAGTCACTTCGATCGAGGCGTTGTTCACGCGGCTGATATACGCGTGCTTGGTGCCAATCCGCTGGTTCTTGACCGCGGTGAAATAGCTGCCGTCGGGCAGCAGGAAACACGCCGCGCGCGCGTCGCCTGGTGCCGGCAGCGTTGCTGCCAGAACCAGGTCGGCATAGGCGGTGTCTTCCAGCACGTCGGCGGTGGCGCGGGCGCCGAACAACATCAGGGCCGTAGCGGCCGTTCCAAAAACGAGTTTCTTGGCGAAGGATGTCATCATTTCTTCTTGCCTCACCCCAGCCCGTGCACGTTGTAACTGCGCTCGGCTAGGCGTTTTCCGAGAGAGTGGATATTAGCCTTCCTGACCGGTGAAATCGTGGGCGTCGAGGCAATAGGACAATATCCGATTACTTCGCGGCCGCGAACTACTTCACCATGGTCGGCGATATCGTACTGGCGCCACTCGCAGCCGGTCCGTCAGGCTTGTCGGAGGATGAAGGAGAATCGGGAGAGAAACGGATCGGTACTTGATAAGTGCCGCCGACTCCCTTGGTGAGGGTGTAAGTGCGCCATCGCGCGGCAGCCCGCAGTGCCGATCGATCGAGGTTGCTGTTACCGCTAGAAGTCGCCACGAACACTCGGCGCATCTCCCCGCAGGGATTGATCAGTATCTGCAGGCGCACCACGCCGCCGATGCCGCGCCGCAATTCCTCCGGCGGATAGCTCGGCGCGTTCATCAACGTCGCGCCCGGCGTGCAATCTTCATGGATAACGATGGCCTCCCAGGCCTTATCGAGCGCGCCCGGACTCGGGTAAGGCGGTTTCGGCGCGCGCACGGCGGCCAGCGCTATCTGCGCTTCTGGGCAATTTCCGGCGCCGGCATCGCAATAAATTTCCGCGACGACCTCGTATTTCTCGGAGCTGGTGAATCGTAGGCGTAGCGCGGCGGTGGGCCAACGTTGGTTCGTGGGGTTGAAAAACGTCCAGATGCTCGCGTTCTCGCCAAGAGTCTCGAATTCCGAATTCCTGTCGACGAAACGAAAGCTTGTGTCCGACGCGAGCCGGTCAGCGATCTCGGCCTTGGTCAGCCAGGACCGGCGACCAATATCGTCGCGCAACAGGCGTTCGTACATCGAAGCAGCGGTAATCTCCGGTGCAGGTTTGCCGAGCGTGAGCCAACCAGGCAAGGGTTTCTCGACAGCGACCGCGGGTTCGTCCGCCGCCGCGACGCTGGCTCCACCCAGCAGGCTGACTGCAATGGCAGCGAAAAATGCGCGGCGCATGCTCAACCCAGCCCGATCACTTTGTCCTTGCGCTCGGCGAGGCGTTTTTCCAAGTAATGGATATTGGTGCCGCCTTGCTGGAAGCCGATATCGGCCATGATCCGCGACTGCAGCGGAATATTGGTCTTGATGCCGTCGATGACCATTTCGCTGAGCGCAACTTTCATGCGCGAGATCGCCTGCGCGCGCGTATTGCCGTGCACGATCAGCTTGCCGATCATCGAGTCGTAGTTCGGCGGCACTTTGTAGCCTTCGTAGATGTGCGAATCAATGCGCACGCCCGGGCCGCCCGGGGCATGGAAATGCTTGATCAGGCCAGGACTGGGCAGGAAGGTCTCAGCGTCCTCGGCATTGATGCGGCATTCAATCGCGTGGCCGCGCATCACGATGTCTTCTTGCTTGATTTTGAGCTTCTGACCCGAGGCAATCAGCAGCTGCTCGCGGACCAGATCGATGCCGGTCACCATTTCCGTGACCGGATGCTCGACCTGGATGCGCGTATTCATTTCGATGAAATAAAAGCGGCCATCCTCGAACAGGAACTCAAAGGTACCGGCGCCGCGGTAGCCGATGCGGATACAGGCGTCGGTGCAGGTCTTGCCAATTTCAGCGCGCATTTCTGGGGTGATGCCGGGCGCGGGGGCTTCTTCGACCACTTTTTGGTGGCGACGCTGCATCGAGCAATCGCGCTCGCCTAGGTGGATCGCGTTGCCTTGGCCGTCGCTGAGCACCTGAATTTCAATATGGCGCGGGTTCTCGAGGAATTTCTCCATGTAGACCATGTCGTTGGAGAACGCGGCCTTGGCTTCGGCCTTGGTGGTCGAGATCGACGACACCAAGGTTGATTCCTCGCGCACCACGCGCATGCCGCGGCCGCCACCGCCGCCGGCAGCCTTGATGATCACCGGGTAGCCAATCTCGCGGCCCATGCGCAGGTTCTCGGCCTCGTCTTCGCCGAGCGGTCCGCCCGAGCCAGGCACGCAGGGCACGCCGGCTTCTTTCATCGCGCGAATGGCTTCAACCTTGTCGCCCATCATCCGGATCACGTTCGCGGTTGGGCCGATGAAGATGAAGCCGGACGACTCCACGCGCTCGGCAAAGTCGGCGTTTTCAGACAGGAAGCCGTAGCCCGGATGAATCGCCTGCGCGTCAGTCACCTCAGCCGCGGCAATGATCGCCGGGATGTTGAGGTAGCTGTCCACGGACGGCGCCGGACCGATACATACCGATTCATCGGCCATCGCGACGTGCTTGAGGTTGCGATCGACGGTGGAATGCACCGCGACGGTCTTGATGCCCAGCGCGTGACACGCGCGCAGGATGCGCAGCGCAATTTCACCACGGTTGGCGATAACGACTTTAGTGAGCATGGGCATGGGACTCTTTCATTGAGGGTCGCGGCAAATCAGGGGGCATCGAAGAAAATTCCCCGTCATCCCCGCGTAGGTGGGGATCCAGCGACTTTCGCCGGTGGCGAAGACACTGGGTTCCCGCCTTCGCGGCAACGACGTCAAGCGCGTTTCGCGCGCGCGCTGCCAAAATCAGCTGATCACAAACATCGGTTCGTCGAACTCGATCGGTTGGCCGCTTTCGACCAAGATCGCGCGCACGGTGCCGGAGACATCGGCTTCGATCGGGTTGAACATCTTCATGGCCTCGATGATGCCGAGCGTCTCGCCGGCTTTCACCGTCTGGCCGATTTTCACGAACGGCGCCGAATCCGGATTGGGCGAGGCGTAATACGTGCCCACCATCGGCGAACGAATCATGTGGCCGTCGGGCATGTCCTTGCCGCTCTTGCCTTGTGCTTCGGTGGCGGTGGCCGCCAGCGCCGGTGTCGGCACAGGAGGGCGCGCTTGCTCAACCGGCGCTATCGGCGCCGGGGCGGCCATCGTCGGCACCACGCGCGAGTGGCGCGCCAAGCGGACCGATTCCTCGCCTTCCTTAATTTCAAGTTCGGCCAGGTTGGATTTCTCCAGCAGGTCGATGAGCGCTTTGATCTTGCGAAGGTCCATGCAGGCCTCGTCTGTTTTAGTGGGTTGGGGAGAGGCGGCTCAGTGGCCGGCCGGAGACATCGTCGCGTCCTGCCAGCCGGTGACGGCGTCCAGGGCGTAGTAATAGCTGTTAGCGCCAAAGCCGCAGATCACCGCGCGCGCCAAGTCGCTGAGGTAGCTGTGCCGGCGGAACGGCTCTCGGGCGTGCGGGTTCGACAGGTGCACTTCGATAAACGGCAGGGCGACGGCCGCCAAAGCATCGCGAATGGCAACGCTGGTATGGGTGAACGCCGCCGGATTGATCAGCATGAATTGCGTACCGTCATGACGGGCCGCCTGGATGCGTTCGACCAGGGCGTGTTCGGCATTGGACTGGAAGCTTGTCAGCACATGACCGGCGGCGAGGGCGCGGCGGGCCAGCTCTTGGTCAATTTCCGCCAGCGTCGCCCGGCCATAAATGCCCGGCTCGCGTTCGCCAAGCAGGTTGAGGTTGGGACCGTGCAGAACAAGGATGGTGGCCACGAGCGCCTCCGAGCGGGATCGAAGTGTGGCCGAGTTGGCGGCGCATGTCTAGACGATCCCAGCCTGTTCTCGGGAGATGTCGTCTGTTTGATTCTCGTTAACCGGCCTTGGCCGGCCGCGTCATTGCCCCGTCTCGGCCCAGGTGCGCAGATCTTCCGCGCTCGTGAAGGCGCCGACCCGCTGTTTGACCAGCTTGCCATCGGCAGCCACCAGCACGCTATAGGGAAGTATCCCGAGTTTGTTACCTAGCCGCGCCGAGCTATCACTGGCGCCCGGGGTTTCTTGGAGGACTCGAAACGGCACTGGCACCTCGGCCAGGAAGGCCCGTGCTTCGGCCTCGCCATCGAGCGCGATGCCGACCACCTCAATACCGCGCTGGCCTTGGATGTCGGAAAAACGTGACAACAGCGGCATTTCGTCGCGGCAGGGACCACACCAGCTGGCCCAGTAATTAATCAGCACGGCGCGGCCATTGGGCACCGGCGTCGGGTCGCCCTGCAGGGTGGGCAGGGTCATCGTCGGCACCGTTGCGCCGGGCGCGATCACCACCACATTCGCGGGGGTCTCGATGGTGCTGCCTAGCAGGCGGCGGCCCAGCTCCGTTTGCAGCAGCGGGCCCGGCCCGCTGATCGCGATGCTCGCTGCGACGCCGAGCAGCCCGGCGATCACGGCTGCGACCAGAATGAGCAGCCCGTTTTTCAGGGTCATCGTTTCGCCGCCTCGGTCAGCGCGTCGCGCAGGATGCCGTCAGTCAACAGCTGCGGCAGTTTCACGCCGGGGCCGCCGTTGGCCGGATACACCACGTACAGCGGTACGCCCGGCGATTTGAATTCGTCGAGCACCGCGCTGATCGCCTCGTCTTGGTTGGTCCAGTCGCCGACGAGGTAAACCGCATTGGTCTCGGCTAGCAGCTGCTTGAACGCGTCGGTATGCAGCACGGCCTTTTCATTGACCTTGCAGGTAATGCACCAGTCTGCGGTCATGTCGATGAAAATCGGGCGGCCCTCGGCGCGTGCGGCAGCAACGCGGGCAGCGGAATACGGCTCGCTGCCATGGACATCGGTGCCGACACTGCTGCGATTTGCGGCAGGCATGCGCAACGCGGCGACACCGACGCCGATCGCCAACGCAATCAGCAGCCACGCCGACACCTTCTTCCAAGCGCCCTCAGCAAAACGCTGCCGCTCGAACCACCACAGGCCCAGCGCCAGCACGATCGCGGCGATCATCAGAACAAACAGCGCATCGACGCCGCGCTGGCCGCCAAACACCCACGCCAGCCACGCGGCGGTGAGATACATCGGATACGCCAGCCACTGCTTGAGCGTATCCATCCACGCGCCCGGCTTGGGCAGGTACGAGGCCAAGCCCGGCACGAATCCAATCAGCAGGAAGGGCAAGGCCAAGCCTAGGCCCAAAGCCAGGAAGACCGCCATCGCCGCCGCGGCCGATGCCGAAAAGGCAAAACCCAGCGCGCTGCCCATGAACGGCGCAGTGCAGGGGCTGGCGACCACCACGGCAAGCACGCCAGTGAAGAAGTCGCCGGCGATGCCCGACTTCTGCGCCAGCGACTGACCGGCGCCAGCGAAGCCGGCACCGAATTGCCACAGCCCCGACAAGCTCAGTCCAACCGCGAACATCAGCAAGGCCAGCGCCGCGACCACGCCCGGCTGCTGCAGTTGGAAACCCCAGCCCAAGGCGGCCCCGGCGCTGCGCAGCGCCAGCACCGCGCCACCAATGGCGGCAAAGCTGACCAGCACGCCCAGCGTGTACCAAATCGCGTGCTTACGTGCCGCTTGCGGACCGTCGCCCGACTGCACCAAGCCTAGCGCTTTGAACGACAGCACCGGCAACACGCAGGGCATCAGGTTGAGGATCAGGCCGCCGAAAAAGGCCAGCGCCAGCGCGGCCAGCAAGCCGACCGAGGCGGCGTTTGCGGGTGGCGACGCCGCCGCACCCGCGGCGGTTGCTGCCATCGGTGCCACGGCACCCGCGCCGGCCGGTAAGGACAGCGCGATGTCCTTACTCATCGGTGGGTAGCAGATGCCGTCGGTGAGGCAGCCTTGGAAAAACACGCGCAGGGTCAGCGCCTGTGCGGCGGTATTAGTGCGCAATACCGGGACGGGGATTTCGGCCTCGTCGAAATAGACGGTGACGTCGCCGAAATGTTCGTCCTTATAAGGCTTGCCGGCCGGAAAAGTCGGCGCGCCGAGCGACACGCCGCTGGCATTGATCAGCTCGAACCGGGTCTTGTCGCGATACAGGTAATAACCCGGCGTTGGCGTCAGTCGTACCAACAGCGCAGACGCGGAGTCGGCGATGGCTTCAGCGCGAAAGGCTTGGCTTTCCGGAAGCGCGTCGGTGCTGCCTAGCCGCGTACTTGGTTGTCCGGTCAGGCTGGCCAGGGGGTCGATCCGCGCCGACGAGGTTGATTCACCGGCGATTGGCGTTGGATTGGCGCCGGCAAACGCCACCGTGACCATGCGCGTCGTCGGCGGGTAGCACACGCCGACATCGGCGCAGCCTTGGAACTTGACCTTGAACTGCGCGCTGTTGGCGCTCGCTTGGCCGGGCAACACCGCGGTCATCGCGTCGCGATAGGTTTCAACCGCGCCGAAGAATTCGTCATTGTGTTTGTCGCCGGCGGGCAGCTGCAGCGCACCGGCCTGAAAGCCCGCACCTTCCACGGCCACGCTGGTGCGATGCCGATACAAGTAATAGCCCGGGGCAATCTTCCAGGTGAATTCGACGCGGTCCGGCCCAGCCGCGCGGGCGCTCAACTGGTAGGCCTGATCCACCGGCAGCAAGTCGGCCTCGGTCAGCGCCGCACGGACGCCGGTGGGAAGTAGCAAGCTCAGGACCAGCAGGAAGAGGGAAACGGTCGCGCGCAGCGTCATGTGGGTCTCGTGCGCGGGGTTTCGCGCGTTGGCCCGCGCGCCGTGGCGGCGCAGGGGCATCGGGTGGGTCGGCATTATCCCGCCAAGTTTGCGTGGCTGTCGCGGGACCTGCAGTGAAGAGGGAGTTGATGGCCCAGTGGATGCGCCTCGGACAATGAAAAACGGCGCCGGGAATCCCGGCGCCGTCGACGCGTTGTGCTGCCCTTTGGTGCCGGTCAGTACAGCGTGCAGGTGCCCGGCTTGGCGGAATTGAACAGGGCGGCCGTCGCCCACTCGGGGTGGTCGATGAACGGATTACGGTTGCCTTGGAAGCTGTAGATCACTTCATTGCGCGCGCGCTCGGCGGCATCCGGCGGGTCAGCCGCATTCCACGCCAACAGGGTCGACAGCAGGCCCATGTAGGCCGGCGAGGCCGAGGTGATGACAATCTTGCTGCGATCATCGGTCAATTCGAGATCGGGTTCGGTTTGGCCGGTGGTCGGATGCGAATCGCCTTCGTAGCGAATGGCCATGTACATCACCGCGCGCGCCATGTCGCCTTTGCGCTTGCCCCAGACTTGGAACGAGCCGGCATTGCCGTCAGGCGATTTCACCCAGTTGGAATTGCCGGCATAGGTGCCGCTGCCGCCGCCCTGGCCGTTGTTGACCTCGGTGGCGCGTTCGCCGCAGCCGCTGGCCAGCGTGCAGTCGGCGTATGGCTTGTTGCCTCGGTCCGAGTTCCACACCGAATCGGTGAGATAGAGCATGTGCGTGTCGGTGTAGGGCGCATACGGTAGACCGAGGTTGCCGGTGGCCGTGCCGAAGCCCAGGGAGTTGGGCCAGGTGTGCTCGCGGTTGTAGCGCAAGCCCGTGCCCGACCCGGCGCGCTCGGTGATCTTCGCGTAGCTGCGATTGCGATACGCGTCGAGGATGCGGCCGCTGTTGTTGGGGTCCTCGTCGGCGATTTCGAGGATCGACCACACGCTGGTGCCGGTGCTGGAGCTATACGGGTACGCGGTGTGCCCCTTGATCGTCGCGTGCAGAGAGCAACGCAGCTGCGACGCGCTGGAGGCATTCACGTGGCTGTAATAGCCGGTTTGCGCCTGGGCGACGGTAAAACCGACGACTTTATTCGCGGCAAGCTGTGCGCCGCCGCTATCCGTGACTTTGCTCGCGACCACGGTCAACGTGCAGGCCTGGCCACCGCTGAGCGCCGTGTTGGTTGAAACCAAGAAGCCGCTACCGCTGCTGGGATAGCTCAGCGCCACCGCCGTGCTGCCGCATTGCAGGGTGAAGGCGCCACTGGCCAGCGTGACCGACTCGCTGAAGTTCACTTGCAGGTCGCCGGCAGCGGGGAAATCGGTCGCGCCGTTAAGCGGCGTGGTCGAGGTCACCGTCGGGGCCGGGTTGCTAGCGCTGCCGATCGTCTGCCCGTTGTTGCAGGCGCCGAAGGTTTGGGTCGCCGTGGGCTTCCACGTGAAGTTCGACGAACCGGCGCCGTTGCCGCCTAGCTGCAGCGAGGTGCCGGCAGCGGTGCTATTGGTTTCGCCCACCGACAGGGCCGTGCTGGTCCGGCCCGCGGCGGGGCCATTGGCGGCTTTGATGCCGCCCTCGTAGCTGATGAACTGCACGAGCGTGCCGCTCGGGTTGACCAGCGCGATGCCGTCGTTGGCACCGTTCTGGATGCCGTTGCTCGGATAAACCACGGTCGCAATGCGCACCGTGCCGCCGCAGGTGACCAGGCTGCCCGCGGGCACGAGGTCGTTATCGTAATAGGTGGCCGCCGTGGTCGAGCCGGTGCCGTTGTATAGATAGACGCGGTACCCGCTCAGCGATTCGCCGGCAGTGGCGACGATCTCGACACGCTCGCCCACGTCGCCGCTGGCGGTGGCGTCGTCGTAGTGGATTTCGTTGATGAACACTTCCGCCCGCGCCGCGCCGGCGCACAGGCTGGCGCCAAGCAGGGCCGCGACTAGGCGGCCTTGGTAGGTGACTCGTGACATACCACTCTCCCCGATGGGCCCAAGGCTGGGCAAAAAATTTTTGCAGTACGATTAGCCTGTGGGTCGCCAGCAAGCTGGCTCCTACGGGCGTGACCGTCCCCACGGTGCGCGGCGATTGTGTCAGCCAGAGCGTGGCCTGCATCACGGAACGATTTTTGGCGCCCGCTGTGTACGTAAGCGATTGTTTTTATTGATTCAGTCGGCCGCCGATTGCTGCATTGCGCCATGCCGATTGCGCAAAATTTGGCCCGACCAGCGATTTTTTGCCGGCGAGCGAAACCGCCCAGCCGCCACATTCTTGCGAGCTTGGCGTTGAATCCAGCCGGCCTCATCCCCATCAAGAACGAGTCGCAGTGCTACCTAACCGTCACGTCTGCGCGCTAAAATTGGCACTCAACGGGTCCGAGTGCTAACAACGCTCCCCGGAGATACCGTAAGTCATTGATTCAATAGCCATCAGAGGAAGAACATGAATATCAAGCCGCTCTACGACCGCGTCGTCATCAAGCGTATGGAAGAAGAAAAGATGTCCGCCGGCGGCATCGTGATCCCGGACTCGGCCACCGAGAAGCCGATCAAGGGTGAAGTGCTGGCGGTTGGCGAAGGCAAGGCCCTCGACAACGGTACCGTCCGCGCCCCGAAGGTGAAGGTTGGCGACAAGGTCCTGTTCGGCAAGTACGCCGGCACCGAGATCAAGCTCGACGGCACCGACATCCTGGTGGTCAAGGAAGACGACATCCTCGCGATCCTTTGATCACGGCTTAGCGCGGTTTCCCCGCCGCTCGCCGTTTTTCCCACTTCGTTTACAGCATTGAGGTATTTCAGACATGGCAGCTAAAGACATTCGTTTCGGCGAAGACGCCCGCGCCCGCATGGTCAAGGGTGTCAACATCCTCGCCAACGCCGTGAAGGCAACCCTGGGCCCGAAGGGCCGCAACGTCGTGCTCGAGAAGAGCTTCGGCGCCCCGACGATCACCAAGGACGGCGTCTCCGTCGCCAAGGAAATCGAACTGGCCGACCGCTTCGAGAACATGGGCGCGCAGATGGTCAAGGAAGTCGCTTCCAAGACCTCCGACACCGCCGGTGACGGCACCACCACCGCGACCGTGCTGGCCCAGGCCATCGTGCGCGAAGGCATGAAAGCCGTCTCCGCGGGCAACAACCCGATGGACATCAAGCGCGGCATCGACAAGGCCGTCAAGGCTGTCACCGATCAGCTGCTGGCCAATGCACGTGAGGTCGCCGACAAGGCTGAGATCGCCAACGTCGCCACCATCTCCTCGCAGGACCGCG
>JBBSAA010000062.1:0-13734 GCA_038252715.1 Lysobacterales bacterium
ATGATGAGGTCGACATCGGTCAAATCGTCGTAGGACAGGCTAGTCGTCAGCAGGGCCATGCGCTGTTCCACCTGCTCGGCGCTGAGCTTGCCTTTCTTCGCACTGTTCTCGTAATTTTTTCGGATCGTGGCGACGCCGCGCTCCAAAGCTTCCTGCGTCGTCTCGACCATTGTCACCGGCAGACCGACATTGAGAAAATTCATGCTGATGCCGCCGCCCATGGTGCCGGCGCCGATCACGCCGACGCGGCGAATCGGGCGTGGCTTCACGTCGGGCCCGATGTCGGCGACCTTGCTGGCCGCGCGCTCACCGAGAAAGCCGTGCCGCATTGCCTTGGATTCGGGCGAATTGACGAGTGCGATAAACGCGTCGCGCTCAATCGCGATGCCCTCATCAAACGACTTCGTCACCGCCGCCTCAATCGCCTCCAGGCATTTCAGCGGCGCGGGATAGTTCGCTGAAGCCGCTGCAACAGACGTGCGCGAGGCCGCCAGGAAGGCGTCCGCATCCGTATGCACCACAGTCCAATCGCGGATACGCGGCAGTGGGCCGGCGACGCTGGAAACTTCATTGGCAAACGCCACCGCTGCATCCAAGGCATCGCCCTCGACAACGCGATCAAACAAGCGCGTCGCAGCCAGCTGCGTGGCAGGCACCGGTGTGCCGGAGACGATCATGTTGACTGCCGCTTCCAAGCCCACCGCGCGCGGCAAGCGCTGCGTGCCGCCGGCGCCGGGCAGGATGCCGAGTTTGACTTCGGGCAGCCCCACCAACGCCGCACGCGAGGCGACGCGGTAGTGGCCGCCGAGCGCCAGTTCCAGCCCGCCGCCGAGCGCGACGCCGTTGATCGCCATGACCACCGGTTTGGTGCTCGCCTCGATGACCGCAATCACCTCCGGCAAGGTCGGCGCTTGATCTGCCAGCGGCGTATTGAATTCCTTGATATCGGCGCCGCCGGAAAAGACTTTCGGTCCGCCGGTAATGACGATCGCGCGACAGTGGGTGTCGCCCTGCGCCTGCGTGACCGCCTCGACGATGCCGCGACGGGTAGCGATGCCCAGGCCATTGACCGGTGGGTTGTCGAGGGTAAGCACGATGACGGCGTCGCGGCGTTCGGTTTTTACGGGCATGGCTACGCTCCTGGTGGACCGCCACGATACCAGCCGCAGCGGGTGCGTTCTGTGTTCGGCGGACAAGGAAGATACGCGGCCAAATGCGCCCTCGCCTTCCGGTAGCTCAGTCCCACTCGCGAACTTTGCCGCAGTTCTGCTATACAACACGGGTCCCTAAACCGAGCCGACCCCGATGGATTTCGCCTACACCCCGAAAGTCGCCGCGCTGCGTGCCCAGCTCGAAGCTTTTTTCGACGAATTCATCACGCCCAACGAAGCTGCGCACCAGCAAGAGCGCGAAGCCAACCGCCTTGCCGGCAAGCCCTGGACGCCGAGCGCGCTGATGGCGTCGCTAGCCGACAAAGCGCGCGAGCGTGGGCTATGGAATTTGTTCCTGCCGCAGTCGCCGCGCGCGCCGCAGGGCCTTTCGAATTTGGAATACGCGCCGCTATGCGAAATCATGGGACGCGTGCCTTGGGCGCCAGAAATCTTCAACTGCTCGGCGCCCGACACCGGCAACATGGAGACGATCGAACGCTACGGCACCGAGGAACAAAAGGACCGCTGGCTTGAGCCCTTGCTCGCCGGCACCATTCGTTCCGCGTTCTTGATGACCGAGCCGGCAGTGGCCTCGTCGGACGCAACCAATATCCAATGCTCGATCCGCCGCGACGGCGACGAGTACGTTATCAATGGCCGCAAATGGTATTCGTCCGGCGCCGGCGACCCACGCTGCAAGCTATATATCGTGATGGGCAAAACCGACCCGACCGCCGAAACGCACAAGCAACAATCGATGATCCTGGTGCCGTCCGACGCGCCCGGAATCCGCGTGCTGCGGCCAGTGACGGTGTTTGGCTACGATGAAGCACCGCACGGGCATATGGATATTCAACTCACCGACGTGCGCGTCCCGGTGGCCAACCTGCTGCTCGGCGAAGGCCGTGGCTTTGAAATCGCACAGGGCCGGCTTGGTCCGGGGCGCATCCATCACTGCATGCGCAGCATTGGCTCGGCCGAACGTGCGCTGGAATTGATGTGCCAACGTTTGACCTCGCGCGTGGCGTTCGGGCGCCCGATCAGCGAGTTCTCGGTCTGGCATGAACGCATCGCCGACGCCCGCTGCATGATTGAACAAGCGCGCCTGCTCACACTGAAAGCGGCGTACATGATGGACACGGTCGGCAACAAAGTCGCGCGGCGCGAAATCGCGATGATTAAGGTCGTCGCACCGACCATGGCCCAGCAAATCATCGACTGGGCGATCCAAGCCCACGGCGGCGCCGGCGTCAGCAGCGATTTCCCGCTCGCGGAAGCGTTTTCGCATGCACGCTCGCTGCGCCTAGCCGACGGACCGGATGAAGTGCATCGCGGTACGATCGCTAAACTAGAGTTGGCGCGGTATGCAGTTAAGAAGGGTGCCGAGCACTGAGGATGACTGGCATCAGGCCAGATCCTCCTTTGATCGGCGCGATAAGGTTGCAGTGGCCTTTGTTCGTTGATCGGCACCGGTCGCTCTCTCAGCCGCCTGGAGTAATGCACTCCAATTGACCCGCCGGCGCAAGATGAGTCACGACTCAAATCCGCCGCTCAAGTCTTAGAGGCTTGCCCCGCCCGCCTCTGCCGCCAATTCAATCCGCAGCCATGCCCGCGCCTTGATCCAGTCACGGCGCACGGTGCGGTCACTGATGCCCAGCGCCAGCGCGGTGTCTTCCTCGCTAAAACCAGCGAAGAAGCGGCATTCGACAATATCGGCTAAGCGCGCGTCGAGTATGGCCAGGCGCTGCAGCGCCTCGTGCACGTTCAACAGCGACTGGTCGTCTTCGACGCCGATGTCCTTGGACGCGGTCAGCGATTCGATCACCGCGCCGTTGCCGCGCTTATCGGCCATCCGCTCGCGTGCATAGTTGATCAGCACGTGGCGCATCGCCAGCGCAGAGGCGCGTAAGAAATGCGCGCGATCGTTGAAGGCCGGCGAGCGAATCAGCTTGAGGTAGGCCTCATGGATCAAGGCGGTGGTTTGCAGCGTGTCACCGGCGCCCACGCGACGGCGCTCGCTGCGCGCCAGCCGACGCACGTCGGCATAGAACATCGGCAGCAGCTGCTCTGCGGCGCGCTGGACGTCAGCGGGCGCCGTGTTGCCTGGCCACAGCTGCGAGGGCTCGTTCACGATGGCCTCGAGTCTGGCATAGAAGTTACGTCCGGGTCGGTGTCGTTTCCGCGTCTGTCCAATGGAGTAACCTCCGCCTAGCCGCTTGCTCGGGACGACCGATGAACGCCCGCGTTGCCATTGACCAGTGGGCCAAGGTAGACCGCCTGCTCAACCACGTGCTGGCCCTGCCGCTGACGGACCGACTTGCGTTCGTGCAGCAACAAACGGTCAACGACTCCCCGCTGCGCGACGAGGTGCTAGGCCTGCTGGCCGCGTTCGAAACACGCGGCGACCTGTTGGATCGGTCGGCGCTGGACCTCGTGTCTCGCCCAGTGGCGACCACCGACCTCGCCCCAGGCCACGCCATTGGTACCTATCGCGTGTTGGCCTTGCTCGGTCGCGGCGGCATGGGCGAGGTCTATCGCGCCGAACGCGCCGATGGGCAGTTCGATCAGCAAGTGGCACTGAAGCTGCTGCGCCGCGACAGTATTGAACACCTCGGGCTGTTTGTTGGCGAACGCCGCATCCTGGCCATGCTGGAGCATCCGGGTATTGCCCGCCTGTATGACGCCGGCGTCGAAAGTGATGGCCGCCCCTACATGGTGATGGAACTCGTAGAAGGTCTGCCGATCACTGAATGGTGCCGCCGCATCCGTGCGCCATTGCGCGAGCGGCTGGCGCTGTTCGTGCAAGTTTGCGAGGCCGTGGCGTACGCGCACCAGCATCTGGTGATACATCGCGACCTCAAACCCGCGAATATCTTGGTCAACGCCGAAGGTCGTATCAAGCTGCTCGATTTCGGCGTAGCCAAGCTGCTCTCGGGTGTAGTGGAGGATGCAACACGCAATACGCCGATGACCCTCGCTTACGCGGCGCCAGAACAGTTGACGGGTGCGGCGATTGGCAAGGCGGTCGATGTCTATGCCTTGGGCGTGCTGTTGTTTGAATTGCTCACCGACCAGCTACCGTGGGCGACCGGGCAGGCGCCGGTGGCGATCACGATCGAGAAATTGCTACATCAAGACGCGCCAGCACCTTCGTCGGTTGCCGCGAGTTCGCCTTCGCCACCAGTCGCCGCACGCGCGCTGACGGGCGATCTGGATGCCATCGTCGCCAAGGCCCTGCGCAAGACCGCCAGTGATCGCTATCGCTCTGTGTCGGATCTGGATGCAGACATTTCGCGGCACTGTGCCAATGAGCCCGTGACTGCGCGCGAGGGCGCACGGCTATATGTGGCCGGTCGCCTGCTGCGCCGATACCGTTGGGCCGCGATGGCAGTGGCGGGCTTGGTACTTGCGTTGTCGGCGGGTCTGGCCGGCACGCTTTGGCAGGCTCATCGCGCTGAACAGCAAGCGCGCCTGGCCGCGGCGTCACGGGATTTCATGATGGGTTTGTTTGCAGCACAGGACCCCCAGCAATCAGGTGACCGCCCGCGCCAAGACCTGACCGTGCACCAGCTGCTGGACGCCGGTGTAGCGCGCATTGGGCGCGACTTTGCCGACCAGCCCGAAGTACAAATCGAGCTATTGGGCACCGCCTCACGGATATACAACAGCTTGGGTGACGACACCCAGTTGGCGACCGTGCAGGCGCGCCGCGCCGCCTTGGCGCGCGCGCACTTCGGGGCTACGCATCCGATCGTCATCGAGCAGCTTATCAATGACGCAAACACCGCGTGCACGCGCTCGGACTACGCGCTGGCCGATCGGCTGCTGGTCGAGAGCGATCACTTGCTCACGATCAGCCATGCCGACCGCACCGCGTTGCGCGCGACTTGGTGGCAGATCAAGGCTCGTGTGCTTGGCAAAACCGTCGCCGATCAAGGTGCAAGGACACGCGCGCTGGCAACGTCGCTGGCGCTTTACGAGCAGGTGGCACCGCAGACGGATGGCCATGCCGCGGTGCTGAGCATGATGGCCATTGATCGCTCTAATGCCGATGACGCCATGGGCGCCAAACGATTGCTCGATCGCACGGTCGCCATTGCCCAATCGGCCACCGATCGCCACGACGGTCACATCGCCGAATACCTGTTCAACCTCGCGCGCACCAATGAGGATGTCGGTGACTTCGACGGCGCGCTATCGGCCTACGCGCGCGGTGAGAAAATCGCGCTCGCCACCTATGGCCCACAGCATTCGAGCTACTTCCTGTCGCGCATCTTCCACGCGCGCCTGCTGCACCTGCGCGGCGACGCCGCCGCCGCCGCACCGATTTTTTCCGAGGCGCTCGGCCGCATCCCTAACGACGGTGGCAAGGACGCGTATGGGGCGTGGGCGCGCGAGGTGTTTGCCGAACGGCTAGCAGCCGAGGGTCGTGCCGACGAGGCGCTGCCTTTGCTCGAAGCGTCCTACCACACCAACTTGATCCAGCCTCAGCACGATTACGATGTGCGCGAGAGCGCGCGAAAGCTGGGCGATGCCTACGATCGCCTTGGGCGCTTCGCCGCGGCGCGATCATTGCTGAAATCATCGCGCGACGATTACATTGCGAAGGAAGGTCCGACTTCAATGTTTTCGCTGGTTTCGCGCGAGCGATGGGCCCGTTTCCAGCTAGACCATTCGGTGCCCGGGGACGCTGATTTTTCAGCCGCTCAGGACGAATTGCGCGCCATCGTGCGCGATGCCGGCGATCGACCGCTACCGGAAAAAGCGCTGGCCCTGTCAGGATTGGCGCGCATCGCACTGGCGCGTGGCGAGTCGGCACCAGCGCAGTTGCTCAGCGAGAGGGCCTTGGCCAGCCTGGCATCGGTGCAAAAGTTGCACGATGTTCGCCTTGAGCCCGCGCTGTGGCTCGTCCATAGCGCAGCACTGGCTGCCACCGGCGACCACGCCCAGGCCTTGGCCTTCGCGCGCCGCGCCGAGGCGGCCAGCCGCCGTTACGACGCGCCAACGGCGCCGTCCATCGTGCAAGCACAGGCCGCCGTGCGGCAGGCAAGTATCGCGGTGGTGCACCGCTAGTCCATCGCTCGGCTACCGCCCGGCCAATTGCGGAATGTCCGGATTGGTGGCCATGCCGTGTTCCTTGATGACAGGAGCTGGCGATCACCGCCGGCCCGTGCTCCGGGAGCCGCCATGTCGCTGTCCTCGTTCCGCCCCTGCCTGCGTCCCTTGGCTATTGCACTTTGCGTGGCCGGCCTAGCTGCCTGCCAACCTAGCAGCACCGAATCGGCACCCGCCGGCGCCGGCGCCGCACAGGACGCGGCCAAGCTCAAGGCCGAAATTTCTGAAGCGATAGGTAGTCCCGCCGCCGTCGGCAGTGCCGATCCGGTATGCCGCCTGCTGACTGACGCCGAAGTGCGCGCGGTGTTCCCCAGCGCGGGCAGCGGTACGCCTGAACACACGCGCGAGCAATACGGCATCGGCGCCTGCGTATGGTCCGGCGAGTTTGGGCGCTTTGTCCTGCAAACCTGGCAAGCCAAGGGCCGCAGCGCGGAGGATGAGGCGCGCGGCTTGGTTATCGGTTTCGTTGATCCGATGTCGCGCGATAGCGACGCGCAGGTGCGCTACGAACCAATTTCTGGTTTGCCAGGTCCGGCCGTGGCTGTGCTCGAAACCCAAGACCCGGCGCACGGAATCTTGAGCGATATCGCCCTGTTCGCAACCGTCAAGAACGACCAAGCGCTGGTGATGTTGTCCGATGACCTAGCGCACCGCGAGCGCGGCGACGCCCTCAAGAAACTGCGTGCGCTAGCGCAAGCCGCCTCGTCGCGCCTGTGAACTGTTCTCTTCGTTGGGAGCTTCTCGTGAAACCACTGATTCTTTGCAAGCTGAAACTTGGCGCACGCGCGCTGACTTTGCTATTGATCTTGTTGGCCGCCCCCTTTCACGCCCAGGCCAAGCAGCATTGGGTAGGCGGCACCGGCGGCGACGACTTCGCCGCTTACTGCGCCAACGGCCAAGTGATGGCCGGTGTGGAAGTGTGGACCGGCGACGACGTGGATGCGATCCGCCCGCTATGCGCGGTGGCGTATGGACCAACGCAGCTGGGCCCGATCGAACCGTTCAACCGGAAATTTGGCGGCGACGGCGGCGGCTCGAACCAAAAACTAATTTGTCCGCCAGAGGCACCGGTGGTGCTGGGCCTTTACGCGACAATGGAAGGCGAGGCGACGCCGATCATCAACAGCATTCGGCTGCGCTGCGGCGTTGTGGCACCCGTGCAGGCACCGACGCTAGTCAATGGGCCGTTTTTCGAAGGCCCGACCATTGAAGACACCGTGTTCCATATGGAAGGCGAGCTGACCTGCGAACCGGGCGAGGTGGTCGGCGGCATTAGCGGGCGCTCCGGGCGCTGGCTCGATTCCATTCGGGTTATTTGCACCGCGCCCACAATTACTCCCAAGACCATCGTCGGATCGATCGGCAAGGTTAAGTTTCCCTCGGGCCCATCGGTGGCCACTGCCGAGCCGCGTCACGGCGCGATCAGCGCCTTGATCCCCTCGCCGTACGCGTCGTATTTGTACACCGTGGACAGCAACGGCGTCTTGCGTTGGTTCCGCCACGACGGTGCCGCGACCGGCGCACCGGATCTGCAGGGTCCAAAGGTAATTACCAATACCATCGCCACCGATTTTCGCGCGCTGTTCGCGGGCGGCGACGGCGTCATCTATGGCCTGAATACCGCCAATGAATTGTGGCGTTACCAGCACCCGGCGTTTCGCGACGGCCTGGGCCAGAGTGTTCCCGGCGCTTGGGGCGGAGCGCCGACCTTCATGCAGTTCGTATTCGGCGGGCCGGTGCAGGCATTCTCCGCCGGCGATGGCGTGGTCTACGTCATCGACGGCCCTGGCAACTTGATCTGGTACCGATTCACGACCCTAGCCAACGGCCAAACGTCGACCCAAGGTCCGCGCATCGTCAGCCACGGTTGGAACGGGTTGAAGGCGTTTTCGGGCGCGAAAGGTGTGATGTACACCATTACCCCCGACGGCACGCTGCGCTGGTATCGACATATCAAATACCTCACCGGCGAAGGCTCGGAAACGCCCGGCGCTTGGGCGGTTCGTCGCGAAGTGGGTAACGGCTGGAACAGTTTCGACAAAGTCGTTAGCAACGGCAAAGGCGTGCTCTACGCAATGACACCGCAGGGCGAATTGTTCTGGTATCACCACCTTGGCTACCAAGACGGCGCCAACAGCTGGGAGCCACGAACGTCCTTGGGCAAAAGCCTCGCCGGCACGCCGTGGCTGTTGGTACAGCCATGACTATCCTCGGCCACAAACAATCCTCCGCCTACGCATTTGCCTGCGCGCTTGGCTTGACCTGCGCAGCCGTTGCTAGTCACGCCGCCGCTGATGATTACTTACCCGTCCTCGGCGGGCCCGGCGGCGGCGAGTTCAGCGCGCGTTGCCCTGGCAACGAACGCCTGATCGGCGTGGCAGTGCGGCGCGGCGACGATCTTGATGCGATCCAAATCCTGTGCGCAGACGCCAATGGCAGCCGCGACCCCCATGTCGCGTTGCGTGACCAGCAGCGCGGCGGCAATGGCGGTCGCGCCGACAACATCGTCTGCGCTGCGAAAAACCCGGTGGTGGTCGGCCTATGGATCACGTTTGAAGGCGGCGATCGGCAGGTCGTCAACGACGTCGGCTTAAGCTGCGGCTCGCCATTTGGTCGGCCAGCGGGGAGCGCACCGGGTGGACCGCCCGGAATGGAATATTGCCCGACCGGCCAAGTGGCGGCCGGGTTAGTCGGTCGCTCAGGTGCGATGGTCGATGCGCTCGGATTGATCTGCGCGGCGGCCGCGTCGCCGCCGCCCGCCCCGCGCACACCGTTGACCTCGAACGATCGTGCATCGGCGACATCGGTACGGTTAGGCCCGCCTTTGCGCGTCGGCACGCAGGCTAGCGCAGTGACCACGCCGGTGCCGGTGCGGGACATCGGTGACTCCACAACCGCCGATGACAATGCTGAGTCGCAGCCGCCGCCGACACCGCCGACACCGCCGCGATCCAACCCGCCGAAATCTACGTCTCGCGAGGAAGTGATGCGGGTCATTGAACGCGCAATATCGGCAACCCGTGCCCAGGGCGCGCAGGACGCGCCGGTTGACGACGGCACCCGCACCGGCGAGCGGCCCATCACTGGCGAGCGCGTGGACGGCAATCGCCTGGACCGAATCGCACCGGAAGCGCGCTCAGGCCGACAACCGCTACTGACCGCCGAGCGTCACGGCAGCCTGCAAGACCTGTTGCAACCCGAACATTCTCTACGGGTCGAAGTGCGGTATCGCGCCGCGTACGGTGTCAAGGACGCGAATGGTCCCGGTGGTTCGGGACCGGATTCATGCACCGCGTTTTTCGTCGCCCTTCGGGTCGCTTCCGGTGTTCGCGCTTACCAGCCATTTCAAATTGACACGCTGACACCCATGCGTCGCTCCGGCGAAAACTATATTTGCTCCTACCTCGTCTCGAACCTGCCCTTTGATGAACCGCTGCGGGTGCGCGTGACGATGTCGGACCAGCGCGCCGCCGGCAGTGCGGTATGGCAAGGCGGGAGTCAGCCAGCACCGCTGGCCGGAACACGCCGCACGATTCTGACGCCCGATCGCGATCTCACGCTGAGCGCCGATCTGCCGCATGCGGCGATGAAATTTGAAATGGTGTATTCGGGATCGCCCTGAGGCGATGGTCTGTATTCATTCGTCTGGAGAACCACAATGCGTCGTGACGTGATCCGCGCTTCATTCATCGTGGCAATGCTCGTCGCGATGGTGCTTCCTGGCGGCGCGAGGGCTGACGACGTCCTGCCTGCACTCGGCGGCGCTGGCGGCGGAAAATTTGAGGCGCATTGCCCGCCCGGGCAGTTGCTCGCCGGCATTGACCTGCACGCGGGCGACGACGTGGATGCGGTGCGGCCGCTGTGCGTGACGCCGCAGGGTCCGCGCGACACGACGGCACCGACCGCAGAAAACAACTGGTATGGCGGCAGCGGCGGCGGTCCCGCCAGCGTCGTATGCAATCGCTACAACCCGGTGGTGAGCGGACTGTTCATCGGCTATGAAGGTCGCGATACCGTCATCGTCAACAATATCCACCTGTACTGCGGCGATACCGGCAACACCCAGCCGCCGAGCGATGCCGCGACCGCACGCTTCGATGCACCGGCGATTGAAAGTGGCGCGCCACCGTTTCAGCGCTTCGTGATCAGTGAACAGGCGATCCAGCGCTGCCCACCGGGCCAACCGGCGGTGGGTTTGCACGGGCGGTCGGGCAAATGGGTGGACGCGATTGGTTTGATCTGCGCGCCTGCGCGTGCATCGGCGGACCCGAACGCCGTCGGCTCGATCGGACGCGTTCCGACCAGTGGCGCAGCACCATCAGGGCCACCACAATCGATTTGCGAGCGTGCCAAGGACGCGCGCGCGCGCAATTCACCGGTGGCGACTAAACTTGAAGCGCAGTGCCAGGCGCAGCGGATGAGCCGCAGCGTATCGGCGGCCAGCAGCGCGATCCTGCCGATCGATACCAACGCACCAACCTCGGTGCCGGTACCGCCCAATGCACCCGCCTTCATCTATACGATTGGAAATAACGGCAGCCTGCGCTGGTTCCGTCACGACGGCGCAAAACCTAGCCCAGAAAGCTGGACCGGACCGCGCGTCGTCGATTCCGGCTGGCAGAACAACCGACTAGTGTTCGCAGGTGGCGATGGCGTCCTGTATGCAATCACTAACAGCGGCGTCTTGATGCGCTACCAGCACACAGGCATCGCTAGCGGCTCGGCAAAAAATGCCGGCGGTTGGTCACCACCGCAAACCTTAGCCAGCGGCTGGGGCAGCGTCGTGCAGGCATTCTCAGTTGGGCACGGCGTCCTTTATGCCGTGACCGACGATGGCACGTTGAGCTGGTATCGACATACCGGTTACGCCAATGGCAAAGCGACGTTCGAAGGTCCGAAGAAAGTCAGCAGTGGTTGGAACGGCCTGAAGAGCTTTTCGGGCGGCGACGGCGTGCTGTACACCATCACGCCCGATGGCACGCTGCGCTGGTATCGCCACCTGGCCTACCTGACCGGCGGTGCGTCTTCCACCCCAGGCACCTGGGCGGCGCGGCGCGAAGTCGGCACCGGATGGAACGATTTCGCCAGCGTGTTTTCTGCAGGCAACGGCAATATCTATGCCGTGATGCGCGACGGCACGGTG
The DNA here is from genome assembly GCA_038252715.1 of Lysobacterales bacterium. Lineage (GTDB taxonomy): Bacteria > Pseudomonadota > Gammaproteobacteria > Xanthomonadales > Xanthomonadaceae > Arenimonas. The sequence goes on from JBBSAA010000062.1 coordinate 11,410, forward strand.
CGCTGGTATCGGCACCGCGGCTATATGGATGGCGCCAACAGCTGGGATGCGCCTATTACGGTGGCGACAGGTTGGAATGATGTGCGCGTGGCGATCGCACAACCGTAACGATCAGTTGCGCGGCGAAAGATGCTGCATGCACATCTGCGTTTTTTCTTGATCTAGCTCGACTCGCTTCCCGTTCATGTCGATTGCCAAAGGAGACTTTATGCGCGCCCATTGTCACGTGTCCTCACTTGCCCTGACTGTCATCGCCGCGGCCCTGAGCGTGAGCGCGCCGGCGGCGCAGGCCGACCCAACTCATACCCGCGGCGTGACCTGTATCGGCGGCGGCTTGCGCGCAGAGCCCGAGTTCACCCAGGTGTCGCCGGGACGTGCGGAATATCATTTCAGCGGGCTTTGCACCTCGCGCACTGGCAAATCCATCGGCTATCGCATTGACGCCACCTGGACGCCGTCGGAGACGCAAGCCGACAACGCGAACGCGTCCGAGGTGTATCACGTGGATACGGTCTCGGGCGCGTCGATGCCCGGCATCGCCGTCGTGGGTTGGCATTGCACCCGCGACCCGTGGTTGAACGACGCCGACTGCGTCCGTGTCGGTGCGACGCTTCCCGTCGAGCCTGCAGAATTTTGGGAAGAGTTTGGTACCAAGTCACTTCCCGCGTCGCGCTTGGCCATTCCACGCGAGCGCCGCGCGGCCTTACGTGAGCAGTACGCGCTGGCCAACGGCCAGCGCCAACGGCCTGGCTTGCTGACTCGCTCGAATACCGCTGCCGGCGGCGTTGACCTGACACCCCCCGCGCAACGACTCTCCGAGCGTGCATCGGCCTCCAGCGATGACGCGTCGCTCAATCCGCAGCCGCTGCCGCCCGAGCCGCCGCCGGAGGTCTCGGCAACCACGACGGCCATTCCCGTGGCCCCGAATCGCGAAGCCACGGGAATCATCATCGTCGGCGGCAAGGCGACGACGCCAAAGGTTCTGAAGCCGACCGTTCGCAGCAACGTCCAGCCAGAGAAACACGAATGACCGTGGGATGCCGAGACATTTCGCGCGTGGTTGCTAAAGCGCTGGAGTCCTAAGCATTTGCATTGAATTATTTGCGCTCTGATCAGCGTTGAATACAGCGGCTCAATCACGCTGCGCTCTGAATCGCACGCTCTTCACGATCAAGCGCCATTAACGTTTGCATCGTCAGCGCATCTGCGGTCGCGCAACCATTGGCGGTGTTGTCGAAGATGATCCAGGATTCAACCCGCGGCTGCGACGCCCGCTTCACGTCTTTCGCAAGTTCGGCCAAGCGATCTGCGCCGTATTGGCTGTAGTACATCCGTGGCGAACCGTGCAGGCGCCAGTAGCGCCACGCACCGCTCTGACATGGGGTCGCGGCGTTCGGCACTACCGCCGGATCGACACCGGCACGCGCGACGGCGTGCCGAACAAATTGCGCCTCGGCACCGGCGCTGAACCAAGACGCGTGCCGCGGTTCAACCACGATCCGCGCCAAGGTGCGTCGGCGCAGCATGGCGAAGACGATGGATGCCAGATGCGCGTCATACGCCAGACTGGGCGGCAACTGCAGCAGCAGACCACCGAGTTTTCTACCCAGTCCCGCCACCTCGTCAAGAAATCCATCCAGCGCCGAACCGGCGTTACGTAGCCCCAGTTCATGGGTGATCAACTTCGGCACCTTGACTGAAAACAGGAAATCGTCCGGCACGCTGTCCGCCCAGCGCGCATAGGTTTTTTGCTGGTGCGGGCGATAAAAAGAGGAGTTGATCTCGGTCGCATTGAAGCGCGTGGCGTAGCTTGCCAACGTGCTGTCACCGGCGCCGAACCAATGCCGATGCGCAGCAGGGATGGACCAGCCAGCGCAGCCTATTCTGGCCGCGCGTACCGATGTGCTCGGCGCTGCCAAGCTCACGTCAGCGCGTCGCCTTTATCGTCGCCGTCTTGATCTGACGTGCCGTGCTGGCCACGCTGCGGATCACGGCCCTCGCCGATCAGCGTTGCTTCGTCAATGCCGCCCCCACCAACCAAGTCTTGTCCGGTCGGGCCGGCCTGCGCCTCGTCGGTGGACCAGCCCTTCTGCCCGGGCTGGCTGGTACCGCCGGCACCGGTCGGGTGTGTGGGCGGCTGCGGTTTGGGCGGGGACATATTATTGCGGTCCATATCTGCTCCGGAATGTTGATGCGCCGTTGCTCTGGCGCGCGAGCGTATTGCGAGGTAAGCGTAGCGCGAGGTAAAGCACTGCATTGATCGTGCCAGCGCGGTTTCCGTTTCCATGGCCGATTGCGGTCCCGTGGAAGTCACCCGTGCCTGCA
>JBBSAA010000063.1:0-13606 GCA_038252715.1 Lysobacterales bacterium
AGTGGCAAAACTTCTGGTGGTACGCCGCGGCGCTGTTGGTGATCCCGCTGCCGTGGACGGTATGGAAGTGGCTGCAGGTGCGCAGCACCGTCTACACCTTGACCGACCAGCGCCTAAAATTCACCCGCGGCGTGTTCAGTAAGATTACTGAAGACTTGGAGCTGTACCGGGTGCGCGACACCAAATTCGAACAGAGCTTTATCGAACGCGTGCTCGACCTTGGCAACATCGTTTTGTTCACCACCGATACCAGCACGCCGACGATCACGCTGAGCTTCATCAAGGATGCCGACGGCGTGCGCGAGATTATCCGTCGTCTGGTCGAGGCCCGTCGCGACGCCAAGCGCGTGCGTTCGCTGGATTTGGGCAATGATGACTTGGCGATTTCCTGACAAGCTTTGTCACTTGTAGGAGCGGTGTAAGCCCGCGACCAAGCCTACCCAGACCGCGGCTACCCCAAAACTCATAGGCTTGCCTTAACCGCGCCAAGATTTTGATGTCGCGGGCTTACGCCGCTCCTACGGACCCCGCCTAGGAATTCGATGTCGCGTGCTTACGCCGCCCCTACAAAAGCGACCCGGTCAGCGTCGGCGCAGCGGGATGCGGTCAGCGGGGAAACTCGCGATATCCGCGCCCTGCTCTCGCCGCGGCGCACCCGGCTCGGGCGCCCAGGCCATCGCCGTGATGACTTCCCAACTGCTAGGCAGGACCGCGTCCCGACGCTCGCCTTCGTAGGCACGCACCATCGCGGCATGTCGTGCCTTACCGCCGAGTCCGCGCGGACGTTGCGCGCGCGCGTCGGTGGCGCCGATGGCGCGTAGCTCCAGCAGCAGCGAGCGTACGTCCGGATAAGTCAGGGTGAACACGTCGCGCTCAAGCACTGGATTGCGAAAGCCGCCAGTGATCATTGCATCGCCGACCTGTTGGATCGCGGCAAATGGCGACAGCGGCGGCTGTCGTTCGCCGGCGGCGAGGTAGGCCTCGCGCAATTCAATCAAGGTATCAGGGCCAAAAGTGGTGAACAGCAGCAGCCCGCCCGGGCGCAGCACGCGCCGAAACTCCGACAGCGCCGCCGGCAGGTCGGTCACCCACTGCAGGCATAAGCTGGAAAAAATCAGGTCGATACTGGCATCGGCCAAGGGCAGCGCCGCCGCGTCGGCGCAAACGCGCTTGATCGGGCGCCAAAAGCGCGTTTGTTTTGGCACTTCCCGCAGCATCGGCAGGGCCAAATCCAGCGCGATGACCTCGCTGCCCGGCCAGCGCTTTTTCATCGCGCCACTGGCGCGACCGGGGCCGCTGCCGATGTCGAGGATGCGCGGCGGCTTGCGTTCTTCGAGCACTTCAAGCTGTTCGAGCAGGCGTGATTCCACTTCGCGCTGCAGCACGGCGACGGTGCCGTACACCGGCGCCGCACGTCCGAAGCTGCGCTTGAGCCGCGCGGCGTCGAAACGCCGCGGATGCAGTGGTGTGCTCACGCCGGCAAGCCCAACGCGAACGCATCAATCGCGTCGCAGACTTCATCGGCGTGGGTCAGGAAAGGCGCGTGGCCGCCGTGTTCAATGCGTTCAAAACGCGATTGCGGTGACGCATCGCAGGCCGCCTGCATGGAGGCCGGTGAGACCAGCTTGTCACGACGGCCGGCGATCCACAGGCTGGGCGCCGACAAGGCCGAAAGGCCCGCGCGCAGGTCACTGTGTTGCAGCAGTTCCAAGCCAGCGTGCAGCGCCGCCGCCGGCGGCTCCCCGTAGGCGTAAACGATTTCGCGCAGCAGGCGCAATTCTTCGCGCACGTGGTCCGAACCCTGCGCTTCAAGCATCAGGAAGCGATCGAGCGTGGCCCGGTAGTTGTCGCCGAGGTGGCGCGCGAAGCCTTCGAACAGGGCCGGGTCCATGCCCACGGCCCAATCATCCCCGCGTACGAAGCGCGGACTCGCCGCCACCATTACCAGGCCACGCACGGCGTCGGGGAAACGCTGCGTCGCGTTCAGCGCAAACAGGCCACCTAGCGACCAACCCAACCACAGCGCTGGCGCGATCTGCGCTGCCACGTATTGGGCGACGGCATCCAACTGCAAGGGGATATCGCTATCGCGACTGCGGCCATGCCCGGGCAGATCGACCAAGTGCAAGGTGTAGCGTTCACGCAGGCGTGCGACGAGGGGCGAAAACACGCCGCCGTGCATGGCCCAGCCGTGAATCATCACCAGCGAGGGGCCGGTGCCGAGCGTTTCGATGAACATGATTAGGACTGCGAGTCAGTGGCGCGGAGTGCGCTGATTATCGCATCCAGGCGCTGCCACCGCGCGCGAATGTCCGCGCGCCGCAGCCAGCGGGCCACGTGAATTGGCGCCCACCACGCGGCCTTGCGTTGACGAATATGCGCACACAGCCAGTCGCGGTCGAAACCGTCCCAGACTCCGGCAGCGGACATCAGGTTGTACACCAAGGCCGGGTGCACCTCGTCGAACAGGAGTTGCGCTAGCGCCTCGCGCGAATAAGGTGACGCGGCCAGGGTCTGCGCGCACGCCGGCAGCAACCCGTCGATATCGGTGTCGAGATACAGCATCGACAGCGCGAGCCAAACCTCTTCGCGCGCGCTATTCATGTCGTCCAGCGTACCCGCTGCCATCACGCGTCAGCGGCGGCTACGCTTTGGCAGATCATCGTCAGCGCGGTCAGTAGCGCGTCAATTTCATGCTCGGTGTGCATCGCCGTCAGCGTGATGCGCAGTCGTGACTGGCCCATCGGAACGGTGGGCGGGCGGATCGCACCGACGAGGAAACCCTGCGCCTCAAGTCGGCGCGCTACCGCGAGCGTGCGGGTATTGTCGCCCAAGATCACCGGTTGGATTGGCGTATAGGATTCCGCGAGCGGCAGGCCAGCGCCCAAGGCGCCGCGGCGGAAGCGCGCGATCAGCGAGGCCAGTTTCGCCCGCCGCCAAGCTTCACTGCGGATCAAGCGCAGCGAGGCACGCATTGCCGCCGCCATGCCCGGTGCCGGCGCGGTCGTGAACAAATAGGGTCGCGCGGTTTCGGAAATATGGCCGATCATCGTCTCGCTGCCGAGCAGCATCGCGCCTTGGCCACCGAACGCTTTTCCAAACGGCAGCACCAGCAGCGGCACTTCGCGCGCATTGAGGTTGGCCACCGCCGTGCTGCCGCGGCCATCGGGTCCGATCACTCCAATACCGTGCGCGTCGTCCACGAAGAACGTTGCATCATGCGCGCGCGCTACCAAGGCGAGGTCGCGCAGCGGCGCCATGTCGCCGTCCATGCTGAACACGCCGTCGGTCGCCAGCATCGCCGCGCCATCCTTGTGGCTGACCAATTGCCGCATTGCCGCTTCCACATCGCGGTGCGGATAGCGCTTGAGCTCGCAAAATGACAAGCGCGCGCCGTCTAGCAGGCAGGCGTGGTTGAGCTTGTCCTGCACGCAGACATCACCGGGTTCCAGCAGGGACTGCATCACCGCCAGGTTGGCTAGGTAGCCGCTACCAAACAGCAGTCCGCGCGGATAACCCATCCATTCGGCGCATTCATCTTCCAGCGCGGCGTGTTCGGCGTTGTGGCCGCTTACCAAGGCTGAGGCGCTGCTGCCGACGCCGTGCCAGGCGGTGCCTTCCTGCATCGCCGCGACGACTTCGACATGCTGCGATAGCCCGAGGTAATCGTTGCTGCTGAAATTGAGCAGCTCGCGACCGCCGATGGTCACGCGCATGCCTTCCCGGTGCTCAATGGTGCGGCGCGTGCGCACCGAGTCGGCGACAATGCGCGCGGTGCGCGCGGCGGCGATTCGGTCAGTTAGGCGCGGTCGCGTCATGAGTTCAGGCGGCGTCGGTTTGCAGCACGTCGGCATGCACCGTGCGTGCGCCATGATCGTGCGGGGTGTGCGCAACCGGCATCGGCACCAAGCCCAAGCGGACGAACAGGTCTTGATCGGCTTCGACGTCGGGATTGCCGGTGGTCAGCAACTTCTCGCCATAGAAGATGGAATTGGCGCCGGCGAGGAAGCACATCGCCTGCAGTTCTTCGCTCATCTCGGCGCGGCCAGCCGACAGGCGCACAACCGAGCGCGGCATGATCAGGCGGGCGACGGCAATCGTGCGCACGAACTCGAACGGATCGAGCAAGGCGGTGCCATGCAGCGGCGTGCCTTCCACCTGCACCAAGCGGTTGATCGGCACCGAGCCAGGGTGTTCGGGCAGGTTGGCCAAGGTCTGCAGCAGGCCGGCGCGCTGCTCGCGCGATTCGCCCATGCCGACGATGCCGCCACAGCAGGTTTTCAAGCCCACCTCACGCACGTGCGCGAGCGTGTCCAGACGATCTTGGTACTCACGCGTCTTAATGACATCGCCGTAAAAATCCGGCGCGGTGTCGAGGTTGTGGTTGTAGTAGTCCAAGCCCGCAGACTTAAGCGTCGCGGCTTGGTCGCCATTGAGCATGCCCAGCGTCGCGCAGGCTTCCAAACCCATGGCCTTCACGGCGCTGATCATTTCCGCGACCTGGGCCACGTCCTTGTCCTTGGGCGAACGCCAGGCGGCGCCCATGCAAAAACGCGAGGCGCCGGCGTCCTTGGCCTGCTGCGCCTTGGCGATGACTTCGTCGACCGTGAGCAGCTTGTGCGCCTTTAAGCCGGTGTTGTAGCGCGCGCTCTGCGGGCAGTACGCGCAGTCTTCCGGGCAGCCGCCGGTCTTGATCGACAGCAAGGTCGAGACCTGGACTTCACGCGGATTGAAATTTTCCCGGTGCGCCGTTCCGGCGCGGTGCATGAGGTCGGGAAAGGGCAGCGCGAGCAGCGCCAGCACCTCGTCGCGCGACCAATCATGACGGAGGACAGCAGGCATGGTGATTTTCCGACAGCGCGCCGAATGGCGACACGGCAGTCTGGTGAGCCGTCCCCATCCTGTCAACACAACACCGTGGCTGACCTTGCGCACTGGATCACGGCTTGCGGCTTCACGGTGCTGGCGCCGCGCTGCTTGGTGTGCGGCGAGCACGGCATGGCCCGCTGCGATTTGTGCCTGGCCTGCGCGCGCGCCTTGCCGTGGAATGATCCCGCCTGTGCGCGCTGCGGGCTGCCCATGCCTATCGCGGCAGCGGCGTGTGGCCAGTGCCTGCGTCGGCCGCCGCCGTTCGAACGCACGCGGGCGGTCTTCCGCTATGCCTTTCCGCTCGACCGCCTGCTGCCGCGTTTTAAATTTCACGGCGACCTCGCCGCCGGCGCGCTCTTGGCGCGATTGATGGCCGGCGCGATGGCGACCGACGACTTGCCTCAGGCGCTGGTGCCAGTGCCCCTGCATCTCGGACGCTTGCGCGAACGCGGCTACGATCAGGCGCGTGAGCTGGCCTTGGGCCTGGGGCGGGCGCTGCGTCTGCCGGTGCGTGACCTGATCGAGCGCCGGATTGAAACCCAGGCGCAAACCACGCTTGATGCCGACGCGCGCCGGCGCAACGTGCGTCATGCCTTTGCTTGCCGAGGCGGGCCGGTGCCAGCCCACGTGGCCCTGGTTGACGATGTTATGACTACCGGCGCGACGGTGCGCGAATGCGCGCTGGTGCTGCGGCGCGCCGGCGTCGCCCGGGTCGAGGTCTGGGCGGTCGCGCGGGTGCCGGGTCGAAACTAGCGGCAGGGTCAGCGCGCAGGTCAGGGTCAGCAGGCGAGCGCAGGCTCGTGTACGGCGGCACGTGGGAGCCGGCACGTGGGAGCGGCCTCGTGGGAGCGGGCACGTGGGAGCGGGCTCGTGGGAGCGGGCATGACCGCGATATCGGGTGCCCGGACGATCGGCATCGCGATCATCCCCGCTCCTACAAAGCGCTCACAGCGCTCCTCTCTCAGCCCGCCACGGGCGGATGCATCAACAGCTGCAGGGCGATGCCGGCAAACACAATCAAGCCGACCCACTGGTTGGATAGAAACGCGTCAAAGCAATGCTGGCGGCTGCGGTCGCGGGCGTGCACGAACTGCCAGACCACGAAACCCGCTGCCACCACTAATCCAGCGAAATAGTTCACGCCCAAACCTGCGCTGCGTCCCAGCAGCGCCATCGTGATCCCGAAGCCGGCGTAGAGCACGCCCAGCGCAATCAGGTCGGCGTCGCCAAATAAGATCGCCGTTGATTTGGCGCCGGCGCGGAGGTCGTCGTCCCGGTCGACCATCGCGTACCAAGTATCGTAGCCGGTGGTCCACAGCAGGTTGCCGAGGAACAGCAGCCAGGCAATCGCTGGCACCGTGCCCTGCACGGCGGCGTAGGCCATCGGGATGCCCCAGCCAAAAGCCAGCCCCAAATAGACCTGAGGCAGGTAGGTGTGGCGCTTGAGATAGGGATAGGTGGCCGCGAGAAAGGCGCCCACCACGCTCAGCCAAACCGTCAGCCGGTTGGTCAGGCAGACCAGGCTGAAGGCGACAACCATCATCAGTACGAACACCACCAAAGCCTCGCGCGGCGACACCGCGCCGCTGGCGATGGGCCGTCCCTTGGTGCGTTCGACTTGCGGGTCCAGCCGGCGGTCGGCGATGTCGTTGATCACGCAGCCGGCCGAGCGGGTCAGCCAGACACCTACGCTAAACACCAGCAGCAGCTTCCAGCCCGGCCAGCCGCCGGCGGCCAGCCACAGCGCCCACCAAGTCGGCCACAGCAGCAGCAAGGTGCCGACCGGGCGATCGCCACGAATGAGCCGCCAGTACTGGCCCAGGCGTTCACGGACGTCGAAGGCGGCGGGCCGGGCAGGGTTAGTCATCGGCACTAGCCTAGCAAAGCAGGCGGGACTTCCTGCACTTGAAGTCGCGCTAATCGGTCAGCATCTTAGTGTTGACACATCACGAGGGCACAGCATGAGCGCGGGTCAAGGTTCCAGCGGCAACGTCATCGCGGCGATTTGCAGCTTCTTCATTCCCGGTCTCGGCCAGTTGGTGCAGGGGCGCCTGCTCAAGGCGATCATCATGTTCTGCCTGGCCGCCGTGCTGTGGTTCTTCCTGCTTGGCTGGTTGGTGCACCTGTGGTCAATCCTGGACGCTGCCCTGTACAAGCGCGGCGCTTGAGCGCGGCCAAGGCCGTGGCGCCTGCGCTACACTAGGCGCCCGCTGCGGCCTGCCCGGCGGATTGCCACCAAGATGCGCCCGTAGCTCAGCTGGATAGAGCACCACCCTCCGAAGGTGGGGGTCACAGGTTCGACTCCTGTCGGGCGCGCCATCTCCCCTGCGACCACGCTGTGACGGGGCTCGACCCCATGCCCTGCGCCCGGGCGAGCAGGCGTTGCAGCATTGGGCCACCGGCCCGCGCGGCCTTTGCGGTCGGGAGCCGCCTCATCAAGCGGGTAAATCCTGTTTATCTTCGAGGTAAGGACGGAGCAGCGACGCCTGCGCACACACCGGCAAACGGCGTGGGCGCTGTTCGGACTCGGCAAGGGCAATTCGGTACTTCGTGAACTTGCCGCCGATTTTTCGTCTCGCAGCGGCGCCCATCGCTGGTGTCAGCATCGAACTCAGGCACCGTGTTAAGGGGCGCGTATCAGTCCAGCCGCCGAGCAGCCCAGATAGCTAGCGCAGCTCAGAGATTCGTTGCTCGTGCGCTCTGAGCATGCATTCCACGTCTGAACAGGCATCGCGGATTGATTTCCGCCAAATCGCTTGCTGCGCTGTCATCAACGCCTTGTTCCTGGCGGCGCGGCGCGCCGCTCGATAGGCCTTGTCAAGTTCAACGTCGGCCGCAGAGAGCTCTGCACTTGAACAGATCAAGCGCTCCGAACCCGTGCTCGCTTTGGCGCAATCGAAGCTTGGCCTCCAGGCGGTGACGCCCGTGGTCGTAGAATCAGTTTGACCAAGCTCATTGGGCCCTAGGTAATTGCCATTGGTGGCCGGATTGCCGGCGATATTCGCCTGCTGCATGTCATCGGCCTTCGCCACTTCCACCGTCTTGGCCGGGAGATCGAACATCACCACGGACTGCTGCCCAGCCACGATGCCTTTGGTCTGGCCGACCGTGATCGTCTGGTCGTCGATACTGACGCATTGCACGCGATGTTCGCCCACAGCAAGCGGCAGCGTTTGTGTAGCGGCGGAACGCAGGGTGCCCACGGCTGCCCCATCAACGCTCAGCCGGCAGTCGGCCGTGGTTTCAACGAGCAAGGTTCCGGTTGCCAGCGCCGTCGGCCGCAGTTCGGCGTCCGCCGTGATGGGGCCTGCGGATGAATTGACGCTTCGCCAGTAGGCGTAGCCGCCGACGGCGGCGACAGACACCGCGGCCAACAAGGCCAAGGATGTCCATGCCGTTCTTGATTTCCCCGCACTGACATTCGTTGCCACCGAAGACACACGGGTGTCCTGCGACGCTTTCACATCGCGCTCGGCTTGCGGCTGCAACTTTGCCGAGCGTTGCATGGGCGCAAGCGTGGCCACCGTGGCCGATTGCAAGGCTTGCTCAAGCGCCGAAATAAATGCCCCCGCCGTCTGGAAACGGTCGTGCGGGTCCTTGGCCAACCCGCGTTCGATCACGCTGCCCACCTCGGTCGATAATTGCCGCATCTCCGTGAGCGGCAGTGCTTGTTGCACGTGCTTGATCAAGATCGCGTGCGGCGTATCGGCATCGAACGGCAGGCTGCCGGTGAGCCACCGGAAGGCAATCACCGCCAGCGCGTACACATCGGTGTACGGACCCAAGGGATTGTCCAAGGCTTGCTCAGGCGCCATGTAGGCCGGGGTGCCGAAGATGGCTCCGGTGGCGGTCTTCAGGCGATCCGAGCCGGCCAGCAACTTGGCGACACCGAAATCGGCCAGGTACGCGGCACCCTGCGTGGCGAGCAAGATATTCTGCGGCTTGAGGTCGCGATGAAGCACACCCTTGCTGTGGGCGTAGTCAAGCGCCGCGGCGACGCCGCGAAGTATCGAAAGCCCTTCGGCAGTCGGGAGCGGGCGTGCGGCAAGGCGTGCCTCGAAATCACCGCCATCGACATAGCGCAAGGCCATCCAAGGGACATCATCGGTGATGCCGTAGCGATAGAGGGGAATGATATTGGGGTGGTCGAGGCTCGCGACGACGCGCGCCTCCTGTTCGAAGCGCGAGGCGAACAGACTGTCATCGACGAGTTGCTCGGGCAGGACCTTGAGCGCGACCAAGCGCTCGAGACCGAGTTCGCGCACCAAGTATACGGTGGCCATGCCGCCCCGTCCTAGGCGAGTCACGACCGTGTAGCCTGCGAACACCGAGCCGTCTTCAAAGCGCATACGATTCCTTATCGGCAGCCGTCCCCTGATGCCATGGTACCTACAACTGCCGGATCGGAGCGCGAGAAAATTCCACGCACGTCACCCGTCCCATGATTTGGCTGCTTGGAACGGCGCGCAGTCCGATCGCTCTGCCTGCGTCGTTCAAGCACCGATAGCCAGCTCGGTAATCGTGATGTGGGAAAGTGCGCCGCCGTTGACCTCTGGGATAGAGCGACCATGAACGCACGGTCGTGCAGTCCAACGGCTGTCCCAGAATCGTTCGCGCACACAACGCAAAGCCGCACAAGCCAAGCAAAGGGTTCACGAGTCACCGCTCCGTGCCACACAAACTGGTGGACATCACCAGCGACCTAGCAGGGTGATTTCGCGGTCTGTAACGCAGCGCGGGGAACTTTCCTCTCGCACATCTGGTTTACCCTAGGCCCCTACAACGGATACCCATGCCATGCGCACACAACTTGCAACGGTCTTGTTGGCCCTGTCTCTGTCGCCGACAGCGTTTGCACAGGCGACCGCGGTGGCGGCCCCGCCCACCTTGCCGACCTCGCCCACCCCCGGCGTGACCGACGTCATGCCGGTCATGGTCACGGGTGAAACGCCCGGACCCGGGCTGTGGATGGTGACCAAGAACGGCCACGTGCTGTGGCTGCTGGGCACGCAGTCGCCGGTGCCGACGAACATGAGCTGGAAGTCTGACCAAGTGAACCAAATCATCGCGCAGTCGCAGGAGGTGATCGCCCCAGCCTCGGCGTCGGTGAAGGCGGATCTCGGCTTCTTCGGCAAGCTGGCGCTGCTGCCGTCCTTGGTCGGTGTCCGCAACAACCCCGATGGTCGCACGCTTGATCAAGTGCTGACACCCGAGCTGTACGCGCGCTGGAAGGTGCTCAAGGAAAAATATATCGGCCGCGACAATGGCGTGGAAAAAATCCGGCCCATCTTTGCCGCGCAGGAGCTGTACGAAAAGGCGATTGAAAAGTCAGGCTTGAAGAGCAGCAACATTGTTTGGCCGATCGTCGTTGCCGCCACGCAGCAGCATGCGGTCAAGGTCACCAAGCCCAAGGTCGAAATGACGGTGCAATCGCCAAAATCGATGATCAAGGAATTCAAAAAGTCGCCGCTTGACGACCTGGATTGTTTCACTCGCACCATTGAACGGCTAGAAACCGACCTCGACGCGATGAAGCTGCGCGCGAACGCGTGGGCTACCGGTGACTTAGAGGCGATGCGCGCCTTGCCCTTCACCGATCAGCGCGCCGCCTGCGAGACCGCCATCATGAGGGCGACGGTGGTGGAAAAAGGCGGCATGACCGACTTGCCGACGCGCGTCGGTGAGGCGTGGTTGGCGGCGGTGGATACCGCGATGGCAGCCAATGACACCACGTTCGCGGTATTGCCAATGTCGGAAATCCTGAAACCTGACGGCTACTTGACCAAGCTCGCCGCACGCGGTTACGGGGTGCTGGAGCCGTAACTGCGAAGCAAGTTCTTGCCATTTCTTGGAGCGCAACAGGCAGGTCATCGAGGCTAGAAACTTGCGTGGGAGGTGATTGCACTGTCACCGCCCTCGTCGTCCTCGCCGTCAACGGCGGGGATGGAAAAGTCGGTTCGCGCCCCGCCATTAAGGTCGTCTCGCCGCGACAACATTGACGGCAGGTGCCGACTTCTGCAGCTACAGACGCGCTGCCGTTTATCAATCACGACGTGGCCGATCAGATCCCTTCGGCAATCCGCTGCGCCAGATACGGATAAAACGGATTGCAATTCAATCGCAGCAGCTGGTCAGCGCCGATCACCAAGGCACCGCGCTCTCCGTGCAGCGCAATCGTGCCGATGCGGATGCCGTAGTCGGGCGTGGGCTGCGGCGCCAGGCCATACAGCGAATCGTCGATGGGAAACGGCAGCGCAACGTGCGATAGCGAATACACGCTTTGCGGAAACGCCAGCCCGAGCGGGCGCTCGGTGGCCTGCAAGGAACCGGCGGCAACGCTGTGCTCGCCAACGTCGAGCGTATTCGGGCGCAGGTTGCTGATCAGCGTCAGGCGATAATCGAGCGGTTTTTTCGAGCGCAAGGTGCTGGTGAGATCGGTTGCCGATTGGGTCAGCATGGGCGCCAGCATGCTGGCGCGATTAATGTCGAACAGGACTAATTCACTGCCGTTCGCCGGTAACTCGTCGTACAGCGAATGCACCACGTCGGTGGTGCTGACGGTGTTGTCGAGCACCGATTGGAAGCCAAGGATAGGCGGTAGCCGGTTAAGCCGGCCTCGCGCCTTAAGCTCGAGCACTTCGGCTTTTACCAAGGTGGTTAATACGTAGGATTGCACGGCGGCGTTGACCGGAAACGAGTTGTACTTGAACGGATTGAACTCCGGCTGCACGTCCAGCCATAGCGAGTGCTCGAAATACGGCAAGCTGCCAAAAGCTGGCAGCAGCCGCGACACCGCCGCGATGCGACCCAAGCCGATCATTGGCGAAATCAACACCAACTGATCCGGACGCGGCATCGTCGTCGAGTCGGTGGCCGCCACATCCATCGCGTACTTCAGCGCGAGCGCTCCGCCGTTCGAATACCCGACCACATGGAAGGGCTTGTCCGGGCCGATGCGCGCGCGCACTTCCCGCGCGGACAGTTCGACCACCGCCAGCCAGTCCTGCCAACGCACGTCCAGCAAGCTCGAGGGCACGGTGCCGTGGCCGGGTAGGCGTGGCAATACGACGACATAGCCGCGTTTTTCGTAGATGGCGGCGACGTGGCGAAGGCTGTAGGGCGAATCCGAGAGTCCGTGCAGCAGCAGTACACCGCCACGGATCGGGCCAGTCGGCACCGATTCGTAGGAGCGGTTCCAGTCGATATCTCCCGCCCGTGCGCCTAGCTGGCTGCTGCGTTCGTAGCGATAGCCGCCGGCCATATCCGCCGCCGCGAGGGCCTTGTTCATCTCCACGAACAGCGCCTGCTCAGCATGCGCGTAGGCCGACCAACTCATGTCCGGGCGCATATTCTTAGCCTGGATCTCGCCAGCTAGGTGCAAGCGATGCCACGGGCCTAGCGGTGGCTGGCTACGGGCATCGAACGCGCGTACCAAGACGACCACGGCCACGGCGATCGCCAGCCACAGCGCAAACTTCCCGAGGACGCGCGCGAGGCGCCTGGCAAAATCAAGGTTCATGCCGCCGATGGTAACGAACGGGCGTCGTCGGCGCTTGCTTGGATTGGGCGTCGCTGGACGGCGAGCTACAGCTGCGAGGACAACAGCGCCGAGATCCGTTCGAGCACCTTTTGGTACGCCGGCCGGGTCAACCACTCGTCCAGCGTGATCTGCCGCGCCGAACGAAGGTCCTTTTCAAACACCACGGTCACCGATTGCGCGAACGCGCTGTCATAGACGTTGAGGTTGGCCTCGTCGTTAAGGCGGAAGCTGCGGTTGTCGAAATTGGTGGAGCCGACCGAAACCAAGCGCTGGTCGACGATCAACATCTTGCAGTGGAACATCGTTGGCTGATATTCAAAAATCTCGGCGCCTGCTTCCAGCAGTTCGCCCCAGTTGGCACGCGATGCACGGCGCACGACGGTGGCATCAATTTTCTTGCCCGGCACTATGATGCGCACGCGCACGCCGCGGCGAAGCGCATCGCGCAGTGCGTGGCGGGTCAGGTCGTCAGGCACGAAGTAGGCGGCAGACAGATCAATCCGATGTTCGGCCGCAGCGATTGCCAGCAAGTACATCAGCTGCATGCTGTCGCCGCCGCCGCTGGCAGAACTGGTGAAAACCTGCGCCCGCGTCTTGCCGACCGGCGGCAGCGGCGGGAAATATAGCTCGCCGCGTAACACTTCGCCGGTGGTCTTGATCCAGTTGTCCATGAACGCCGCCTGTATCTGGCCAACCACCGGCCCTTCGACGCGGTAGTGCGAATCGCGCCAGTGCTCCTCGTCTTGGGCGTTGCCCGACCACTGGTCGGCAATACCAACGCCGCCGGTATAGCCGACGCGGCCGTCGATAATCAGCAGCTTGCGATGGGTGCGGTTGTTCATCCGGCCCAGGTTGTACCAATGCAGTGGGTGATAGCGTTCAATCTCGACGCCGGCCGAGCGCATGCGTTCAAGCATCTTCGCGTCCATGCGCTGGCTGCCCACCCAGTCAACCAACATGTGCACCTTGACGCCGGCGCGTGCGCGTTCGGCCAGCGCATCGGCGAATTCATCGCCCACCGCGCCTGACCAGTAAATATAGGTTTCGAAGGTAATCGTCTTGCGCGCTTGCCGCACCGCATGCAGCATCGACGGAAAGATCTCGCTGCCGTTCTCGAGGTTGATGATCGCGCTGCCGTCGATGATTGGCGGGCCCAGCAGGGTTCCTAGCTCGCGCTGGAACTGGTCATCGGCCACG
>JBBSAA010000064.1:0-13601 GCA_038252715.1 Lysobacterales bacterium
ATGGGCTATCGGCTCGGTCGGCTAACTCAACCATTGATCCCAGCGTTCGCTGGGATGACGAGATGTTGGAGGGTGACGAAACGTTAGGGAATGACGAGATGTTGGAGGGTGACGACACGTTGGGGAATGACGAGATGCTGAGGGTTGACGAGATGTTGACGATTAGTGCGTTGCCAAGAGCAACCAATGCCTTGCTTGCCTGCTCTGGGCGCACACCGCCAATGTTCAAAGCAAGCAATCGAGCCAAACTAACCCGCATCCCCGAAAGCCCCAACACTCAAAGCGCCGGTTCCCACTTCGCCGAAATCATCTTCCAGTCGCCACCGTCCAGCCGCCAGCCGGTTTCCACCCGATAAACCTGGGCGTGATCGGGCAGCAGGCCACCGCTGCCGCCCCGTGTGGCGGCCGTGAATGAGGCGGTCGCCCGGTCGCCGAGCAAGGTAATGTCCATCGGGCCGAGGTCAACGGCGATGTTCTCATTGCGCAGCGACACAAGGGCTAAGGTTTGTCGGAACGCCTTTCGATCCATGCCCTGCGGGCCAACGAAATCCGCCGCGACGGGGTTCAGGACCGAGCCCATGTCGCGAGCTTCCGCAGCCGCCTGCATTTGGCTGATGGCGCCTCGAATCGCCTCCTCCGGCGGGCTCTTCTGGCAGCCGGCACCGGTCAAGACGATGAGCACGGCGAGGAGGATCGCAGTCATGCAAATACTGCGCCGCCGCGGCTTGCCACTGCCTAGAGCGTATGCTCCAATCGAAGCATCGCTGGTGTCCGTCCGTCGCAGTACGGAGGACCGCAGTCCTGAAGTTTGCGAAAGGAAGATTGGCATGATCAATGAGCGTCCCTGGCTTGCGAGCTACCCGGCCCATGTGCCGGCGGAGATCAATGTAGACGAGTTCCCGTCCATCGTCTCGGTGCTCAAGACGTCCTGCGACCGCTTTAGCGCCAAGCCTGCCTTCTCCAATTTTGGCAAGCAGCTTACCTTCGCCGAGATTGACCGTCTCAGCGCGCAGTTCGCAAATTACTTGCTCAACGAACTCAAGCTCAAGAAAGGCGACCGCGTCGCCCTGATGATGCCCAATGTCCTGCAGTATCCGGTCGCCATCTTCGGCGTGCTGCGCGCGGGCCTCACCGTCGTCAATACCAATCCGATGTATACCGGTCGCGAACTCAAGCACCAGCTGCGCGACTCTGGCGCCGTTGCGATCGTGGTAATGGAAATGTTCGCCCATACCTTGGCCGAGATAATCGCCGACACCCAGGTTCGCCACGTCGTTACGACCTGCGTCGGCGATCTACTCGGCTTCCCGAAGGGCCCGATCATCAATTTCACGCTCAAGTATGTGAAAAAAGTGGTCCCCGAATACCGCTTGCCCAGTGCAGTGAAATTCAATCGCGCCCTGGCGCTCGGCGGTGACAAACCCCTGCCTGACATTGATATCCGCCCCGAGGACATTGCCTTCCTGCAGTACACCGGCGGCACAACAGGCGTCGCCAAGGGCGCAATGCTCACGCACCGCAACCTCGTGGCAAACATGCAGCAGGCCTCGGCATGGATTAACAACCTTGTCATCGAAGGCTCCGAGGTCATCATCACGGCGCTGCCGCTTTACCATATCTTTGCGCTGACCTCGAATTGCCTGGTCTTCATGAAAGTGGGCGGCTTGAACTACCTGATCACCAATCCGCGGGACATGCCCGGCTTCGTCAAGGAGCTCGGCAAGAGCAAGTTCACGGGGATTACCGGCGTCAATACGCTGTTCAATGGCCTGCTCAATACGCCCGGCTTCGACAAGCTTGATTTCTCAACGCTCAAGTTCACGCTCGGCGGCGGCATGGCCGTGCAGCGGGCAGTGGCTGAACGTTGGAAGAAAACCACTGGCGTGACCCTCGCCGAGGCCTATGGGCTGACGGAAACCTCGCCGGCCGCCTGCATGAATCCTGTCACGCTGGGCGAATACAACGGCTCAATCGGCCTGCCCGTGCCCTCGACCGACTGCTGCGTCAAGGACGAGGAAGGCAACCGGTTGGCTATGGGCGAAGTCGGCGAGCTTTGTGTCAAAGGCCCGCAGGTCATGCTGGGCTATTGGCAGCTGCCCGAAGAGACCGCCAAGGTCATCGACGCCGAAGGCTGGCTGCACACCGGCGACATGGCCAAGATGGACGAGCGCGGCTACTTCTATATCGTTGATCGCAAGAAAGACATGATCCTGGTCTCGGGCTTCAATGTGTACCCCAACGAGATCGAGGACGTCATCGCCATGATGCCGCAGGTGCTGGAAGTGGCCGCCATCGGCGTGCCGGACGAGAAGTCCGGGGAGGCGGTCAAGGTGGTGATCGTCAAGAAGGACCCTGCGCTGACCGCGGAGATGGTCAAGGCCTTCTGTCGCGAAAACCTGACCGGCTACAAGCTGCCCAAGGTGGTCGAGTTCCGGGCCGACCTGCCTAAATCCAACGTGGGCAAGATCATGCGCCGCGAATTACGCGACGCACCCAAGGCCTGAGGCGGCGTTAGCCACCCTTCCGGGGCGGGCGGGTCACCCGCCGCCAACACGGCCTCGCGGCTGGCAAGATCTGAATTGGCGGCGGAGGTCCCTGCCAAGACTGCGCTGATCAAAATCTAGAACCGTGACCGGGTTCGCTAGCATTATTCTACCCCGGGTGTAAACTCCAGCGACCCTGGCTGCAGGGGATTGACTCGGCCAGGGCTCCCCCCTATCTGTGCTGGAGCCTGTCATGTCCCTTCTCGAACACATCACTCTCGACGTCCGTCCGTCCCTTGTCCGCCACGAGTTCGATCAGAGCACCAGCACCGACTGGCTGTTTATGCACTCGCGTCGACCCGCCGGCTATCGCCCCTGTTTCTCGGAAACCTTGGTCGGCGAAGTCATCCGTAGCCAAAACTCGATCCGTCAGCGCTTAGCGTCTAACCCCGATCCGTCACCGGGCATCCATCATTTGGTGCTGGCGTCCGACGCGCCGGTGTTCAACCTCGGCGGTGACCTCGCCTTGTTTTCGCAATCGATCCGAGGCGGCGACCGCGGCAAACTGTTGGAATATGCCCGCCGTTGCGTCGAGGGCGCCTACAACTTCTCTCGTCTTTACGATGATCGCGTGCACAGCATTGCTGTTGTCCAAGGCGAAGCACTGGGCGGCGGTTTCGAGTCTGCCCTGTCCTGCCAAACAATCATCGCCGAGGAAGGCGTCGGCATGGGTTTCCCGGAAGTGCTGTTTGACCTGTTCCCAGGCATGGGCGCCTACACCTTCTTGACCCGTCGCATTGCACCACGCATGGCCGAGCGTTTGATGACCGACGGCAATGTCTACCCGGTTGAAGAGCTGCTGAAAATGGGCGTCGTCGACTACGTCGTGCCAAAGGGCGAAGGCCTGCAGGCCGCCAGGGACTTGATCCGTCGCAACCAGCGTATCGGCAACGCCCTGCGTTCAATGAACACCGTGCGTGACGCCTGCCGACCGGTCAGCCTCGAGGAATTGCTCGAAGTCACGACAGAATGGGTCGATGCCGCGATGCGCTTGAGCGAGCGTGGGCTGAAGACGATGGAACGGCTGATTCGCGCCCAGGAACGTTTGGCCAGCAGCTCGGCAGCAGCCTAAGTCCTAAGCGACTGAGCAGCGGCCACCTGTGGTAATCAGGATGACTCATTACCGGGGCTTGGCTTGCTGCCAAGACCGGGCGCCAAGGCAGCGGCCCCGAGCCGCTCGGCTTCGGCACGCGCGTGGCTCGCCGCGGTTTGTAGCAATGCATCCAGCGAACGCTGGATCTTAGGCCACTCGCGCAGCAAGGCAGCGTCGGTGCTGCCCATGATTTTCTCGCATTGCGCAGACAGCGCCGCCGAGCCGATGTTTTCAGCAACTCCCTTGAGTGCATGCGCTGTTTCGCGCGCTGCCTCCCACTGTCCGGTACTGCCCTCCTGCTCCAGCGCAGTCGAACTGCGCACGACGTCACGCAGGCACTGCTCGACGAATTCCTTGAGGAAATCCGGGCCCAGCTGCATCGCCGCGAGCTCCTCTAGCACCGGTGAATTTCCAGCCGGCACCGGTACCGAGGCCAATTTCGCCGTCGGCCGATCCGACAGAACCGCCTCGGCGATAGCTTCAAGCAGCTTTGCGATCACGATCGGCTTGGTCAAGTAAGCGCGTGCGCCAGCTTTCTCAGCCTCGCGTACCGATTCGATGGTCGCGTCGGCGCTAAGCACCAAGATCGGCGTCGAGCGAGATCCCGCCTGCATTACGCGTGATTGCCTGAGGACGTCCAAACCGGTGACATCGGGCATGTGGTTATCGATGACGGCGAGGTCGATATCACCGCTGGCCAAGGCGTCCAGCGTCTGTTCGCCGTTGCTGGCGAGGGAGACGCGGTGGCCGGCACGTTCAAGGATTTTCTTGAGCACCAACTGGTTCGCGACTTGATCATCGGCGACCAAGATTCGTAGCGGCTTAACCCGCGCCCGGTGGCGCACGAACGGATCATCGAAGGCCACGACATTGCCCGGCTCGTTCGACGCCGACGACAGCGGCGGCGCCTTGGCCAAGCCGAATGAAACGTCAACCCAGAAATGGCTACCGCCGCCGGGGTTGTCTTCGAGTCCGATTTGGCCGCCGAGCAATTCGGCCAAGGTCTTGGCGATGGTCGTGCCTAGACCGGTGCCGCCGAAACGTCGGCCGGCGCCATTGTCTACCTGCTCGAACGCGGCGAAGATTCGCTGCTTGTTTTCATCGGCGATGCCGATGCCGGTGTCCCGCACTGAGAAACGCAGCGGAATTTGACCGCTGCCGGCGCCCGTGCGCATTACTTGCAGGCGGACTTCGCCTTCCTCGGTGAATTTCACCGCATTCTGCAGCAGGTTCAGCAAGATCTGCGACAAATGTGCCGCATCGCCATGCAGCCACGGCGGCACGTCAGAAGCGACATTGACCACCAGTGACAGTCGTTTTGCGCCCGCCTGCGTCTGCATCATCATCCGCAGGCGCCGCACGAGATCGGCCAAGTTGAAGTCTTCTTCGCGTCGCTGCAGCTTGCCAGCTTCGATCGCCGAGA
Source organism: Lysobacterales bacterium (assembly GCA_038252715.1). Classification (GTDB taxonomy): domain Bacteria; phylum Pseudomonadota; class Gammaproteobacteria; order Xanthomonadales; family Xanthomonadaceae; genus Arenimonas. Next base: position 5,060 of record JBBSAA010000064.1, read on the forward strand.
TATCCAGCACGTCCTCGACCAAAAACATCAGCATCTGGGCCGAGTTGTGGATCACCTCGGCGCTCTCTCGCTGATCCGGGTCCAGCTTGGTCGTGTTCAGCATCTCGGCCATACCGATGATGCCGTTAAGCGGCGTGCGAAACTCATGGCTCATGTTGGCCAGGAATCGTGACTTGGCGGCGTTGGCGCGCTCAGCTTCGGCGCGTGCGCTATGCAGGCTGCGCAGCAGCGGTATCAGGTAAATCGGAATTGCAACCAAGCCAACCGCTAGGCCAATGCTCAAGTAAGTATGCGACTGCCAGAACGGGTTCTGCCACACCGCCCACGCAAACGCAGCAACGGAAATACCGGTCGCAGAAAGCAAATAGGCCGTCCCGAAACGCAGGCCGTTGCCAATGGTCACCCACAGCATCAGCACGTACAGCGGCGACGTTACCTCGCCCATCATTCCCAGCAGTAGGCCGATCGCGACGTAGTCGTTGATCATGCCCATCCAGCGCCGCACGTGCGACACACTGGGCTTGGCAATGATCCAACCGAGGATGATCAAGCCGACCAACTCGCCCATCATCAAGATCGCGACGACTTGACGGTTTAGTTCGCCGCCAAACGCATGCAGCATGCCCATGTAGACGAGGACGAGTGCCGCGATGACCAGACGGATGATCGCCTGTTCATGCTCGCTGTCCGGGCGCTGGCTAAGCTGTTGGCGTACGTTGGCTAGTGCTAGGCGGGATTTCACGTCAGCCCTCGGCGATCAACTAACCGGCGCAGGTTCAGAGAGGAAGGCTTTCCGGATCGCCTGCACTTCCGAGGTGCGGGTAAGCAAGACCTTGATAAGCTCGGGGTCGAGGTGCGTGCCGGCCATTTCGCGCAGCATTGCGAAGGACTCGTCCAGCGTCCACGCTGGGCGATATATCCGCTCCGTGGTCAGGGCATCAAGCACGTCGGCGACGGCGACAATACGCGCCGACACTGGGATCGCCTCGCCAACCAGGCCCTGCGGATAGCCCGTGCCGTCCCACCGCTCGTGATGGCCGAGCGCGATTTCAGCGCCGACTTGGATGAATTCGCTGTGACTGTCGCGAAGCATCTCGTGCCCGAGCACGGTGTGCTGCTCCATGACCTTGCGCTCGTCGGCAGTCAGGCGACCTGGCTTGCGCAGGATCGCATCGGGGATCGAGATATTGCCAATATCGTGGAGCGGCGAGGCATGTTCTATCAGGCGAATGTTGTCGTCATCTAGGCCCGAACCTTCCGCGATCAGACCGCTGTAGCGCGATACGCGCTCGATGTGATGCGGATCAGCGCCCTCACGCTGGCAGGTAGCGCGGGCAAGCCGGGTAAGCAAATCCCGTTCGCGATACTCCATCTCATGGATACCCGACAGCAGCTGGTGCTCCAACAGGTGCGCGCGTGATTTCAACGACTGCTGGCGCTGGCGAAGTTCCAACAGGTTCTTGCAGCGCAGGCGCAGCTCCCTTGGCCGCACCGGCTTGACCAAGAAATCAATCACGCCCGCTTCCAGCGCGGCTTGCCGGATCGGCTCGTCACCCACGACCGTGACCAGAATGATCGGCACGTCGCGCTGCGACAGCGGACGGCGAAAGCGACGAGCAAACTCCAGCCCATCCATCTTCGGCATCCGATAGTCGAGGATGACGAGGTCCGGCGGCTCTTTTTGCGAGAACAAAAGCGCCTGCACCGGATCGGGAAAATCGGTGACCTTGATTTCGGGACTGATGTCCTCGACCAAGTGCCTGAGCATGGTGCGCTGTGAGGCTTGGTCGTCGACGATCAAAACACGCATAGTCGTGTCTACCTACTATAGATAGTGCAGAGCATACGCTGGTCAGGCCGAACCTGAAAAGAGTGCCACAAGTGACTGAACCTATTGGTAAGCGGCGCTGCCGGGGGTGGGTGAACTGGACGTTGCCGACTCAGTTCGCCTCTGGCCGCATGTACGGAAACAGCAAGACGTCGCGGATCGAATCTGAACCGGTCAGCAGCATCACCAGGCGATCAATGCCGACGCCCAAGCCACCGGTGGGCGGCAGGCCCACTTCCAGCGCCCGGATGTAGTCGGCGTCGAAATGCATGGCCTCATCGTCGCCGCCGTCTTTTTGCGCGACCTGGGCCTGGAAGCGGGCCGCTTGGTCCTCAGCATCGTTGAGCTCGGAAAAGCCGTTGGCAATTTCCTTGCCGCCGACGAACAGCTCAAAGCGATCGGTCAACTCGGCATCCAGATCGTTCGCGCGCGCGAGCGGGCTGACCTCAACCGGATGGTCAGTGATGAAGGTGGGCTGGATCAGGGTGTGCTCGACCGTCTTCTCAAACACTTCCAGCAACAGCTTGCCCCAGCCGTAGCCGTTCTTGACGTGGATCTTGAGTCGGTTGCAGTGCGCCCGCATCCGCTCGAGGTCGCGCAGGTCTTCGCGCTTGATCTCGGGGTTGTGCTCCAGCACCGCATCGGTCATCGACCAGCGTCGGAACGCCGGGCCTAGATCGATGATATTGCCATCCCAAGTGACCGTGGTGGTATCCAGCACCTGCGTGGCGATGTCCCGGATCACGTTTTCGGTGAGGTCCATGATCTCGTTGTAGGTGGCGTAGGCCTCATACAGCTCAAGCATCGTGAACTCGGGGTTGTGCCGCGTGGACACGCCCTCGTTGCGGAAGTTGCGGTTGATCTCGTAAATGCGCTCCAACCCACCCACGGTCAGGCGCTTGAGGTAGAGCTCGGGCGCGACGCGCAAATACAGGTCCAAACCCAAGGCATTGTGGTGCGTGGTGAACGGCTTGGCCGTCGCGCCACCGGGAATGTAATGCATCATCGGCGTCTCGACTTCCAGGAAACGCCTAGCGTCTAGCCAGCCGCGCATCGCCGACACGATCTTCGAGCGCTTGATGAAGACGTCGCGCGCCTCGGGATTCACGATCAGGTCGACGTAACGCATGCGATAACGCTGCTCGACGTCCGACAAACCGTGGAATTTATCCGGCAGCGGCCGCAGGGACTTAGTCAACAGACGCAGGGATGCCGCCTTAACCGACAGTTCACCGGTCTTGGTGCGCGTGAGCACGCCAGCGACACCGACGATGTCGCCAATGTCCCAACCTTTGAACGCGTCATAGCTTGCGCCGAGGTCGGTCGCGGTCAAGTACAGCTGGATGCGACCAGACATATCTTGAAGCTGCACGAAACTCGCCTTGCCCATGACCCGCTTGGCCAACATTCGCCCGGCAATCTGCACTTGCCGCGGCGCGGCCGCTAGCGCTTCGGACGTCCATTTTTCTTTGTCTGCAAACTCATCTTGCAAGTCCGCGGCGTAGTCAGCGCGCTGGAAATCGTTGGGGAATGCGATACCCGCCTCGCGAATCGCGCGCAGCTTGCTGCGGCGCTCGGCGATAAGCTGGTTCTCGTCTTGGGGAGCGGTATCGTCTTTCGGCTGATTCATTTCGGTACCTAGAAATCGAAGGCGGCAATCGACAAACTTTTCGCATCTTGCCGCGCTAACGTGGCGACCCAGCAACCTTGCTGTCGGACAAAGTTACTGGCTTCCCGCCTGCGCGGGAAGGACATCCAATCAAATCGCGTCGGTGCGCTTGGATCCGGCCTCAAGGCCGGATTTCAAACTGGCCTCGACGAATTCATCCAAGTCACCGTCGAGCACTTTCTGCGTATCGGTACGTTCGATGCCGGTGCGCAGGTCCTTGATACGGCTCTGGTCGAGCACGTAGTTACGGATCTGACTGCCCCAGCCGATGTCGGACTTGGTCGCTTCGAGCGCATTCTTCTCAGCATTGCGCTTCTGCACTTCCAGCTCGAACAATTTCGCCTTCAGCATCTTCATCGCGGTGTCGCGGTTCTGGTGCTGGCTGCGACCGGTCTGACAGGCCACGACGGTATTGGTCGGGATATGCGTGATACGCACCGCCGATTCAGTCTTGTTGACGTGCTGGCCGCCGGCGCCCGAGGACCGGTAGACGTCAGTACGCAGATCGGCAGGATTGATGTCGATCTCGATGTTGTCGTCTACTTCCGGCGACACGAAGACCGAGGTAAACGAGGTGTGCCGGCGGTTGTCGGAATCGAACGGCGACTTGCGCACCAAGCGGTGCACGCCAATCTCGGTTTTCAGCCAGCCGTAGGCGTATTCGCCCTCCACACGGAAGGTGGCGGACTTGATGCCGGCGACGTCCCCGGCGCTGACTTCCATCAGCTCGGTCTTCCAACCACGGTTTTCGCAAAAGCGCAGGTACATGCGCAGCATCATCTCGGCCCAGTCTTGGGCCTCGGTGCCGCCAGCGCCGGCTTGGATATCGACGAAACAGTTGGACGCATCGAGTTCGCCGGAGAACATGCGCTGGAACTCCAGCTTCTCGACCAAGACCGAAATCTTGTCGACGTCGGCGACCACCGCGTTGACGGTGCCCTCGTCGTCGTCCATTTCGGCCATGTCCAGCAGTTCGGCAGCGTCAATGAGGCCATCGGTGTTGCCAATGATCTGGGACGTGGTTTTTTCGAGGTAGGAGCGCTCTTTGCCCAGGGTTTGGGCGCGCTCCGGGTCATTCCAGATGGCGGGGTTTTCCAGCTCGCGGCTGACTTCTTCGAGGCGCTCGAGCTTTACATCGAGGTCAAAGATACCCCCTCAGCGAATCAAGCCGACCCTTGAGGTCGGCGATACGCTGGCGGATCAGGTTGAGTTCCATGGTGTAGGTCGGGTCTTGCCGGTGGCGTAATTGTCGCAATTGTAGCAGCGGCAACCGCTGATCCGGTCATCGGCCGCGCCTGTCGGTCGCGCGTCCGCCTGCGCGCCCGCACCGCGTTCGATTCGCTAACGCCCACTCCCGGCGTCATTTCGACCATTGAGGCTCCCAATGCTGCGCCGCCTGCCTGTTTTCCTCGTCGCCACCTTACTCGCGCTCCCTGCGTTTGCCGCGACGTCTTTTTGGGGCGCCAGGCATTCCAACTCCATCGATACCCTGCCCTCGACGCTCAAGCCGGGCGAATGGATATGGGATGCACGCACGTCGACCAGCGGGCCCATCGTCGTCGTCGCCAGTCTCACCGAGCAGCGCGCCTATGTTTACCGCAACGGCATCATCATTGGCGTCGCAACGACCAGCTCGGGTCGTTCCGGCTACGACACCCCGGTGGGTGTGTTCACGATCCTGCAAAAGGACAAGGACCATCGTTCTTCGATCTACAACAACGCCGAGATGCCGTACACGCAGCGCCTGACTTGGGGCGGTGTTGCCCTGCACGCGGGCGGCCTGCCGGGCTATCCCTCTTCGCATGGCTGCGTGCATTTGCCCTCGGAATTCGCCCGGCACTTGTTCGACGTTTCGCCCATGGGTATGACCGTTGTGATCTCCGCCGAAGGCCAGTCGCCGCCCGACACCGTTCACCCCAGCGGCTTCTCGCCGGTGGATGCGCGCACCGGCGAGTTGGCGACGCAGCAAACCTTGGCGGGCGACGAGGCCTTCCACTGGCAGCCCGAGCTGTCGCCTGAGGGGCCGGTCAGCGTCCTGCTCAGCGGCGCCGATCGCCAGGTCTTCGTTTACCGCAACGGCATCGAAATTGGTCGTTCCCGCATCGCCAAGCGCGACTCCAGCAAGCTGCTGGGTACGCACGTGCTGATGGTCAAGCAAGAGCCCGTGGCCGTCGCCGGCGGCGCGGCGCCGGCAAAAACCGGTCCAAGCTGGATGCTGGTGGGTATTGCTGGCCACGCCGACGAGGACGGCAAGCCGGCGAACGCCGACGCGGTCAGCAATGTCGTGATACCGCGCGTCTTTGAGGAATCGGTTGCGCCGCTTTTGACGCCCGGCGTCACCATGCTGGTGACCGACTTGCCAATGTTGACGAGCACCACCGGCGTCAAGATCGACGTATTAAATGACGACCCGCCGACGCGCAGCGCCCCCACCGTGGCGGCCAGCGCAACGTTACCGAAGTCTCTGTGATTGGACGAAACGGTCGGGCTGCGACTCGCCTGCTGCGTTATCAACTGGCGCGATAGCCGTCCGGATTCATCGATTGCCAGCGCCATGCGTCGCGACACATCGCATCGATATCAAGCTCGGCGCACCAACCTAGCGCTTGGCGGGCCAGGCTCGGATCGGCGTAAACCTCGGCCACGTCGCCAGGCCGCCGGGCCACGATGTCGTAAGGCACCGGGCGCCCAGAGGCTGATTCAAAGGCGCGGACGAGCTCGAGCACGCTGACGCCGTGTCCGGTGCCGAGGTTGACCGTCAGCGCCGGTTCGCCGCGCATCAGGTATTCGAGCGCATCGACGTGGGCGCGCGCCAGGTCGACAACATGGATGTAATCGCGCACGCCGGTGCCGTCGACCGTGGGGTAGTCACCGCCAAATACGCTCAGGCGCTCGCGTCGGCCAACCGCAACTTGGCAGATGTAGGGCATCAGGTTATTCGGCGGGCCCAGCGGGTCCTCACCGATCAAACCCGAGGGATGCGCGCCGACTGGATTGAAATAGCGCAGGTTCACCGCGCGGAAACCTGGATCGAACTGGCATAGGTCATCGATCAGCTGCTCGGCAACCAGCTTGGTGCGCCCGTACGGGTTAGTCACGCTGAGCGGCGCATCTTCCCGCACCGGTACCGATTCCGGATCGCCATAGACCGTCGCCGACGAACTGAATACGAGGCGCCCAACCCCAGCCGCGCGCATCGCCTGCAGCAGGGCGATCGTGCCGCTAATATTGTTGTCGAAGTACGCCAGCGGCTTCTCGCAGGATTCGCCGACCGCCTTCAGCGCCGCAAAATGCACTACGGCATCGAAGGATTGTTGCGAAAACAGGTTCGCAAGGGCCGTTTGATCGCGCAGATCGATGTTTCTGACATCAAACGACTGGCCTGCCACTTGCTCCAAACGCCGGACGGCGGCTGGCGAGCTATTAACGTGATTGTCGGCAATCACCAGCGCATGGCCACGTGCGGCCAGCTCCACGCAGGTATGGCCGCCGATATATCCCGCTCCACCGCACACCAGAATTCGCATCAACCACTCCTGAAATTCGCTCTAGGCTCGCTGCGGCCGGCATCAGCCCAAGGCCGGCGCCGGTCTGAACGCCCGCGCAGTCTCACACGCAGACAGGGACCGATAGGGGACAAGGGACGGCCGGACTATCGACCGCAAGCGCGCAGCTACTGTTTTCGACATTTCTTTTCTGTGACGGTAATAACACTGCCAGCAAAAAAGTTTATGCTATCGCATCCCCCCACCCTGTCCGTGCCAGCAATACCGGCGCCGACGCCGGCTGCCAGTAGGCTTGCCGGAAATTGGGGGGTTTTGCGTTTGTCAGGCAGCCCGGGGCGAGTTCATGCGCCCCTAAGACGATTACCGCTTGTGGAGAGCTCCAAACCAATGAATGCCCCGTTGCCCGCCCAGGACCAGATCCGCATCGCCGTGATCGGCCTCGGTTACGTCGGCTTGCCGCTTGCGGCCGCCTTCGGCCGTCGCTACCCCACCTTGGGCTTCGATATCGATGCGCGCCGGGTCGCCGAACTTGGCCGGGGCCACGACCATACCCTCGAAGTCTCGGAGGACGAGCTCAAGGCCACCACGCAGCTCACCTTCAGCGCCGATGTTGAGTCGCTTAAGGGCTGCAACGTGTTCATCGTGACCGTGCCGACGCCGATTGACGACTACAAGCGCCCGGACCTGCATCCCCTCGAGTCAGCCAGTCGGACCATTGGCCGCGCCCTCGCCGCCGGCGGCGTGGCGATTTACGAATCGACCGTTTACCCCGGCGCCACGGAAGAAGTGTGCGTGCCGATCTTGGAGAAGGAGTCCGGACTGGTATTCAACCGCGATTTCTATGCCGGTTACAGTCCCGAGCGCATCAACCCCGGTGATAAACAGCACCGGTTGGAAACAATCATGAAGGTCACCTCGGGCTCCACTGCCGAGACCGCTGACTTTGTCGATGCCCTGTATCGCAGCATCATCACCGCCGGCACCCACAAGACCTCCAGCATCCGGGTCGCCGAGGCGGCCAAGGTGATTGAAAACACCCAGCGCGACGTGAATATCGCGCTGATCAACGAACTCTCGTTGATCTTCCACCGCCTAGGCATCGACACCCATGAAGTGCTGGAAGCCGCCGGCACCAAGTGGAATTTCCTGCCGTTCCGCCCCGGCTTGGTCGGCGGCCACTGCATTGGCGTGGACCCGTACTACCTCACCCACAAGGCCCAGCAGATCGGTTACCACCCGGACATGATCTTGGCCGGCCGCCGCATCAACGACGGCATGGGTAGCCATGTGGCACGCCGCGTGGTCAAGCTGATGACCCAGCGCGATATCCAAACGGCGGGTTCGCGAATCTTGATCCTCGGCTTGGCGTTCAAGGAAAATTGCCCTGACCTGCGCAATACCAAGGTGGTCGACATCCTCAACGAACTGCGCAGCTACAACGCGCGCGTCGACGTCTATGACCCGTGGGTCAGCGCCGAACAAGCCAAGCACGAATACAACGTGGACCTCGTGGCCGCGCCAAAAAATGGCGACTATGAC
>JBBSAA010000065.1:0-13550 GCA_038252715.1 Lysobacterales bacterium
CAGGCCCTCACTAGAGTCGCCGTTGACATAGAAGGTAACCTCATTGCTACCAGACCCTCGGCTGCTGTCGCCGCCGCCTTGGAAGCCGACCTCTGCCCGAGCAAGCTTTGGCATTTCCTTGCGCATCAGCTCTTGGATGGCAGCCGGATCTTTGACGTCATCATCGAGTGTTAGTCGAATACCGCCCCAGCCTTGCTCGGCAAAAAAAACATAGATCTGCTTGAGGTGGTAGCGCTGGCGATTCTTCTCCAGATGCGACTCCACCTTGAGGATTTCGTCGGACATCTGTTCCAGGCTGTAGGAGCCCTTCCAGTCGATGTACAGGCCCATTTCCAGACCGGCATCCTCGCCAAACATGTCCATCTTGACGAACTTGAACGGAAGCACACTCACCACGACGATGGCGATAATCAGCGCTAACGCCTTGAACCGGTGCTCCAGCGACCAGCGCAGGCGGCCCGCATACCAGCGGCTGAGCGCGGGAATGAACCCATGTTCGGCGGTAACCGCCGGCGGTGTCTTCAAGCGCGCGCTGATCATCGGGATCAAGCTGACCGCCACTAACCAAGAGCACAACAGGGCAATGGTGATAGTGATCGCCACTTCACCCAGGAAGATGCTGATCTTGTTGGTGGCACCGAACAGATTGGGCAGGAACACGATGATGCTGGTGAGTGTGCCGGCAGTGATCGCCAGCTGGACCGCGCGCGTGCCCTCGATCGCGCAGCGCATCGGATCATTGGGGAATTTCTCCCGGAACTGATAGATGCTCTCCACCACCACCACGGCATTGTCGACCAGCATGCCAATGGCCAACAGCAAGCCCATCATCGACAGGATATTGAGGCTGATACCCAGAAAATGCATTGCGCCGAGGGTCATCACGATGCAAATCGGAATCGCCAACGTCACCATCAGCGTGCTCGGCCAATGGCGCAGGAAGTAATACAGCACGAACAAGGATAGTAGGGACCCCAGCATGCCCGCTTCGACGAGTTCCTTGATCGAATCAGTCACGGAATCGGCCTGATTGTCGAACACCAGCACCTTGATGCCAGTCAACTCCGGTGATTTTTTCACCTCCTCGAGTTCGGTCATCACCGAGCGCGCGGCATCGACGAGGTTCGCCGACTGTTCGCGGTAAATATCCAGACCCACCGCCGGGCGACCATCCAGCCGGCGCCCGAAGTCCTGGCGCTGCGGCTGCAAACGCACGTCGGCGATGTCCGACAGCTTCAAACCCTGCTCATTGAGCACGAGGTTGCGCAATTCGGACAAGTCTTTCACTTCACCGATCGGCTGCACGCGCAGGCGCCGTTGGCCTTCGTTGATCTCGCCGGCCGAGACCGAGAAATTCACCGCCTGCAGCTTCGCCGCCAGCTGGTTCAAGCTCAGGTTGGCTGCCCCAAGGCGATCCGGGTGCACGGATACCTCGACTTCGTTGGGCGATGCGCCCGATATCTCTACGCGCGCAACTCCCGGTACGCGTTCAATACGCCGTTGCACTTCACGCTGCAGAAGCTCGTAATCCTTGCGCAGATCGCGATCCGAGGAGAAGCGCACCCGGATCATCGGCTGATCGGTCAACGAAAAATTCTGGACGAAGTAGCGCTGCAAGTCGTCCGGCAAGTCCGAACGAATCGCATCAATGCGGTCGCGAGCCTCGCTGGAGCTGATATTGATATCCCGATCCCAATCCTTGAACTGGATGAAGACCGACGCGCCCTCCGGTCGGCTCTGCGAATTGAGCGACTGGATGCCTGGCAAGGTTGCCAACGCCTCCTCAACCGGGCGAGTGATGCTGCGTTCGACTTCCTGCGGCGTAGAACTGGCGTAGGGCAAGTTCACCATCAAGAACGGCACGTTAATCTCAGGGAACTGCTCTAGCGGCAGCCGAAACGCCGCAATCAGCCCGATCACCATCATCGATACAAAGAACATCACCGCCGTAACCGGCCGGCGCAAGCTCAATTCAGCGAGTGTCATCCGTGCGCTTCCAAGCTAGCGGCGGCCGCGGCCGCGGACTCCTCGAGCGCAACCTTGCGGCCGCGCTCAACATAGTACGAATCAGCCCGGCGATCGAGCAGGTTGTAAACAATCGGAATGACGACCAGCGTCAGCAGGGTCGACACGGTCAAACCGCCAATCACGGTGATCGCCATCGGCGCCCGCACTTCCGCGCCATCGCCGCCAAAAAAGGCCAGCGGCGCGAAGCCGAACAAGGTCGTCAGCGTGGTCATGATGATCGGGCGCAGGCGCGATTCGGCGCCTTGGCAAATTGCATCGCGCTTTGCCACGCCTTCCTCGCGCAGTTGGTTCACCTTGTCGATCAGCACGATGGCGTTTTTGACCACGATGCCAACCAGTAAGATCAGGCCAATAAATACCACCACCGATACCGGCGAATTGGATAGCCAGAGGGCCGCAACCGCGCCGACAATGGCCAGCGGGATCGAGAACATGATGACGAACGGATGCAGCAGGGATTCAAACTGCGAGGCCATCACCAGATAGACCAGGAACATCGCCAGCCCGAACGCGAACAGCAGCGACTTGATTGAACTATCGAGCTCTTCACTTTGCCCGCCGAAGCCCAGTTTGATCTCGGCGCCTAGCGGATGGTCGCGGACCAGTTGCCGCACTTCCTGCACAGCGGTGCCGAGGTCGATGCCGCGTAAATTCGACGACACCGTGGCCACACGGATCTGGTCGGCGCGGTGGATTTCGCTCGGGCCGGTGGTTTGCACTACGTCTGCGACCGAATCGAGGGTTACCGGGCGGTCACTTTGTGGGTTCACGATGATGCGGCGGATATCGTCGACCGAGCCCCGATCTTGAGCGCGACCGCGCACCAGCACGTCGATCTTGCGATCACGAAAGCTGTAGCGCGTCGCGACTTCACCGCGCACCTGGCGCACGACCTGGTCGGCGATCTGGCGTGAGGTGAGGCCCAGTGCAGCTGCACGCTGTTGGTCAAAGCGAATTTGCACCTCCGGATAGCCCTGCTCCACCGAGGATTTTACGTCGGCAAAATGAGGCGAGCCCTGCATCAACTCGGTGAGTTTGCGCCCGGCGCGCTGCAGGCTATCCAAATCTTGGCCGCGCAGCTCGATCTCCAGCGGCGTAGAAAAGCTGAACAGCTGTGGCCTTCCGAATTTGACGCCAATGTCGGGGAATTGCGACATCGTCTTGCGCAAGCGCTCGGTGACGGCCGCCTCGGTCTCACTGCTGTACTGATCGCCAAGGATGACGCTCAGCTTGGCGACGTTTTCGCCCGATTCGGTCGGGTTGGCATCCAGCCGGGTGCCCGTGCCGCTGACGCCGTACAGCGCTTCAATGTCCTTGTCACCGTCGTGCAGCTTCTGCACCGCGCGCACCAGCGCGTCGGTCTCGCGCAGCTGTGTACCGGGCGGCAGCTTGGCGGTCATTTCGAAGCGGTCCTGCGCCAACTGCGGAATCAGGTCCGTGCCCAAGGTCGACGCCAAAGCCAGTGCCAGCATGAAGGCAACCGTGGCACTGCCTAGAATTGCGACCGGCTTATCGAGCGCTTTCGGCAACATGCGGTGGTAGTAGCTCGCCGCATGCTCGTAGGGGATCAAGACGACCGTGCCGACCCGCGCCAACGCGACACCGAAGGTGTTGGCGATGAGGCGGAACACGGTGAAGCCGGCGAAAAAGACGCCAAACACGCTACCGCTGATGCCGGTGGCGATGCCGCGACGGGTGCCTGCAGCCGCCTTGGCCACGCGTCCCTCGGGCCGCCATTCCGGATGCTCGGCTTCGACCTTGAACGCCATCGGCGCTTTACCCTTGATCGAGGACAGCATCGGGATCAGGGTTAGAGAAACGACCAAGGAGATAAGCAAGGCAATCGAAACCGTCAGTGCTTGGTCCTTAAACAGTTGCCCGGCCACGCCTTCGACGAAGACCAGCGGAAAAAATACCGCCACGGTCGTCAAGGTCGAGGCCACGACGGCCATGCTGACTTCGCGGGTGCCGGCGATGGCCGCTTGCACCACACCCAAACCGCGTTCCCGCGCCTTGGCGATGCTTTCGAGCACGACGATTGAGTCATCGACCACCATGCCCGTCGCCAACGCCAGACCGGCCAAGGACATCACGTTCAAACTCAGGCCGAGCTGATCCATGAAGAAGAAGGTGGCGATGATTGAAATCGGCAGCGATAGGCCGATGACGAAGGTACTCCAGCCATCACGCAGGAAAAAGAAGATGATCAGGATCGACAGCAAGCCGCCGATCAAGGCCTCGTGCTTCACTTCCGACAGCGCGCTCTGGATAAACTTGGACTGATCTTCGATCGTCTGTACGCCGATCCCGTCAATCGTGTATTGCCCAGGCAGTGCCGACGACGCCTTGGCTTTCGGACCGCCGGCCGTATTGACCGCTTGCATCGACGCCAGCGCCTTGCGCACAGCATCCGCCACCGCCACGGTGTTCGCATCGCCTTCTTTATAGATCGCCAACTCCACGGCTTCGCGGCCCTTGAGTCGGATAATCGCCTCGCGCTCCTTGTAGCCCTGCTCGACGGTCGCCACGTCCTTGAGTCGAACCGGTACGCCTTGAACATTGGCGACCAACAGCTCGCGCATCTGGTCGAGGTTGCTGAACTGGTTGACGGTGCGAACAAGGTAACGCTCGCTGCCCTCTTCAATGCGACCGCCAGAAATGTTGACGTTTTCCTGCTTCAGCCGCTCGATCACCGTGCTCGCCGGCAGGTTCAACTGAGCCAGTCGGTCGGGATCGATGTTGACCTGCACCTCGTCCTCAAGGCCGCCGGCGACCTTGACGGCAGCGACGCCGTCCACCGGTTCCAGGCGCTTCTTGAGCTCGTTTTCAGCGTAGCGTCGCAGACGCATCAGCTCGGCTTGCTCGTTGCCCTGGGTCTTGTCAGGCACCATCAAGGTCAGGCGCATCACCGGCTCGGTGGAGGGGTTGAAGCGCAGCAGGACTGGCGCTTTCGATTCCAGCGGCAAGCGCAGTACATCAATTTTGTCGCGCACCTCCAGGCTGGCCTGGTCCATGTTCGTGCCCCAAGCAAACTCAAGCACCACGTCGCTCTGGCCGGTGCGAGAGATCGACTTGAGTTTGCGCAGGTTCTTGACCACGCCCACCGCTTCTTCGATGGGTTCGCTAATCAAGGTTTCAATTTCAGACGGCGCTGCACCGGTGTATTCGGTGCGCACGGTCAGGGTGGGATAGCTTAGGTCCGGGAGTAGGTTGACCTTGAGGTCGCGCAGCGCGATCAGGCCGAAAATAACGAAGGTCAGCGCGACCATGAATACCGTCACGCGCCGCCGGGTAGAGAACTCGGCGAGGTTCATTTGCCAGCGCTCGCCACCGCTGCCTTCGCCGCCGGCGCACCGATCACTTGCACCAAGCTGCCGTCGCGGATCGCGACCTTGCCAGCAGTGACGACCTGGTCGCCTTCCTTCACTCCCGCGCGAATTTCTGCAATTTCCCCGTTGGTATAACCGAGCTGCACTGGCACGCGGTGCGCAATGGTGCCGCGAACGACATACACGGCCGGCTCGCCTTCGTCTTCAAGCAAGGCCAGGCGCGGCACGGTCAACGCATTCTCGCGCTGGTCGTAGACCACCTCGATGCGGCCAAACATGCCCGGGCGCAGCTGCGGTTCGTTCTCAAATTTGCAGACCACGCGGAATGTACCGCTGCCCGAATCCATCACCGGACTAACGCGATCGACTTTGCCGATGAACACTTTGCCGGGGACCGCGTCTACCACCATCCGCAGCGGCATATCCTGCTTGAGCCGCGACATTTCGCGCTCGGGCACATTCAATACTGCTTCCAAGTGCGCGTTGTTGACGATGCGAAACACCGGCGAGTTCAGCCCGATGAGATTGCCCGGTTTCACCATGCGCTGGGCGACAACGCCGCTGATCGGCGCGGTGATATTGGTGTACGACAATTCAAGCTTTGCCAACTCGTAACTGGCGCGGGCCGATTCAAGGTCGTAGCGGATCTGGTCGCTGGATTCGGCGCTAACCAGCTTCTTCGCGGCTAGTTCCTGGGACCGACGATAATTGTTCTCAAGCTTGTGCACCGTCGCCAACTGCCGTTGCGCTTCGAGCCGCACTTTGTCGCCATCAATTCTAGCCAGCACCTGACCGGCCTTGACCTGGTCACCTTCCTCGGCCAGCAGCTGCACCATCACGCCCGAGGTTTTGGCGACCACTTGGGCCTCGCCGGGGGCGTCCAGGTTGGCCGTGCCCGAGTAGCTGGCCGAAATGGGCTTTCTGGCGACAAGGGCCACTTCCACCGGCACCGCATCGGCCTTGGCCTCGGGCTTGCCGTCTTTGTCGAGCTTGACCTGCTCCGCGCCGTCAGCTCCTTCCTTATCTTTAGCGGTCTTGCAGCCGCTCAGCGCGACGGCCGCCAAGGCAACCGCCAATAGCCCCAGTCGCAAATTGGCGGACAGGCGGTTTTTTGGAGTCGGAGAGCTCATCGGGGCGAAATCCTGAGGGTGTTATAGTTGAATACAACACTAACTCATGGGCTAGTGCCGCCGGATGTGCCGAAAGTCTTGGCGCGAGATGCTGACCGGAACGAGATGATGATTCCGCGACGCCCATCCCGCTTTGCACCGATGGCTGCGTCGGCCGGGTGAGGTCCGGCGCGATGGGGCCAAACTAGTTTGCCTCGCCGGCCCGTTTCGGACCCCCTGTCTGCAATGGCTTGCGACAGCTATAATTTCGCTTTGGACGCGTCAGCCGACCCTCACTTGCGGAAGTTTTCGATGAACCGAGCCCTCCTGACCCTTGCTTGCCTCGCCTTCGCCGTCGTTGCCACCCCCGTTTTTGCCAAGGGTGACGCGATCAAGGGCAAGCAGCTGGTTTACACCTGCACCGGCTGCCACGGCATCGCCGACTATAAGAACGCTTACCCGAACTACCGGGTGCCGAAAATCGCTGGTCAAAACGAGGAGTATCTCGTGGCGGCTCTGACCGAATACGGCAAGGGCGAACGCAACCACCCCACCATGAAAGCGCAGGCAAGCAGCTTCTCGCAGCAGGACATCGCCGATATTGCCGCCTACCTGTCGAGCCTCAAGGCCAAGAAGTAACGGAATGCAGCCCATGACCCTGACCCGCATCGCCCTCGCCGCCTTTGCCCTCGCCCTTGCCGCTCCAGCGCTCGCAGCGCCGACCGGCAATGCCGCCCGCGGCAAAACGATTTCCACCACCTGCGCCGCCTGCCACGGCGCCGACGGCAACAAGTCGCTCGATGGCACCTACCCGATGCTTGCCGGCCAGTACCCGGACTACTTGTCCAAGGCGCTGCACGACTACCGGAGCGGCAAGCGCGCCAACGTGATCATGGGCGGCCAAGCCAAGGAATTGAAAGATCAGGACATCGCTGACCTCGCGGCCTACTTCGGTTCGCAGAAAGGGACGGTTCACGACTTGTCCGGTCACGAGCGCTGAGGTTTTCCTGCGATTCTAGAAAAAGGCCCCGATGGGGCCTTTTTTATTCTTGGTCCAGTGCGGTCGACCGCGGACTACCCGGGCCAGAATCAATACGTGATCCGCCCCGGCATCAGCTCCTGCCCTGGCGGAATCGGCGGCTTTCGCTCCAAGGGCTTGCGGCACTCCTGCTCATAGAGATCGCGGGTCTTGAGCCATACCGCCTGCGACTTCGCATCCACAATCTTGTCCCACCACGCCCGGCATTGCGCTTGTTCTTCGGTGCTCAGCGTGTTCGGATCGTCCTCAATCACGTAGTTGCCTTGGTTTTGCTGCACACCGCAGCCGCCACCGAGCGCCAGCAGGGATACTGAGCACACCAACTTGGCGCGCGGGTTGCCCGGGATCTTGATGCGCACTTCCTTGGTGGTGCCTTCGACGATTTTCGTCAAAAGTTCGGTCAACAAGTCCTGATCAGGTCGATAGAATTTTTCAAACCGATTGTGTTCGTAGACAAGCGCTGGCGGGCGATCAAAAAACGTTCCCGAGGTCGCCAATCCCGGCACTTGATAGTCAAAAACCCGTTTATCGCCAGACTGGGCATCTAGCTGCTCAATCAAACCCTCAGGCAATTGGATTCGACCGTTGCGATCGTAAAGCTGCAGCGGCTCACGGCTGCGTGTCGCTGGCTCGACCGCGATTAAAGAATCACTGCGCGCTGCTGCTGTCGGACGTTGCGTTGGTCTAACGCGCGTCGGCGTCGGCTTCTTTGGCTTCGCGTCACCCAGCCTCGACAACGGCTTTTTTTCAGGCTGCTGGGGCGGGTCCGGGACTGGAACGGGCGCGGCCACCGGTGTGGTCACGAAGCGAACCTCAGTAATTTGCTCTTTAGCCGATTCGACCGCCTGCGGCGTCATTCCACGCGCCACCAGCAGCAAGGCCCCGACATGCCCGGCGAGGATGGCGGCCATGACCCACGGGTGCCGCTGACGCGGCGCTCGCGGCCTCGGCAAGGAACGCGGCTGCCAGGGTTGCGGCAAAATTTCCGGCAGCTCGTGCATCAGGCTCCGCTCGTGGACAGGCGCAGCTTAGTCCGACTCGACGCCGGAAAGTTCAGCGCGATTGCCGCGCTAACGAATCAATAACGAATGCCACACAACATTGCTAGCAAGGATCAGCGCGCCATATAGGGCGCTTCACCGGTTGAATGGTCGGTGGCGTCGCGCACGGCGGTAATTTCTGGAATGCGGGCCATCAGCGTTTTCTCGATGCCCTGTTTGAGCGTGACATCGGCCATGCCGCAGCCGTGACAGCCGCCGCCAAAGCGCAAGCGCACCACGCCTTCAGCGGTGATCTCTTCCAGCGCCACCTCACCTTTGTGCGAAGCCAACTGCGGATTGATTTCCGACTCGATCAGCCAACGCACCCGCTCTACCAAGGACGCATCACCCTTCGGGGCCTCGCCTTTAATACGCGGCGCTTTGATCGTCAGCTGACTGGTCGCGCCCGTAGTGACGTAGTCAATATCAGCCCCGTCAAGGAAGGGCACGCTGGGCGCATCGACGTACAGGGTGAAGCCCTCGCAATCGAGCGACCACTCGTCGCCAAGCAAATCGCCGTTTTCGCAAAACTCCAGCCGAGCGTCGGCCCGCGGGGTGCCCGGATGTACGGCCGAGACCCGAATGCCCACGGCATCGCCGCCTTGGGTCGTAAGCAGGTGACGGAAGTAGGTTTGGGCAGATTCGGTGATGTTGATCATGGGCGCTATTCTACGCCCAAGCGCCTGACCGCCAACCCAAAGGAACCGCCCCCATGTCCCTGCTCTCCGAACTTGCCTCCCGCCACTGCAGCCCGTTGCGCGGCCAGAACAATGCGTTACCCGAAGACAAGATTGTCGGCTACCTCACCGCCCTGCCCGGCTGGGACCGGATCGAGGACGGCCAGGCGATCAGTAAGACCTTCGAATTTCCGGACTACTACCGCACGATCGCGTTTGTGAATGCCTTGGCCTATATCGCCAACGGCGAAAACCACCATCCCGACCTTGGCGTGCACTACAACAAAGCCGTGGTGCGCTTCTCCACGCATGACGTGGGTGGCCTGAGCCTGAATGATTTTATTTGTGCGGCGAAGACGGAGCAGTTGGTTTAGTCGGCCGGATGTCGTCCGGCTTTCGCCCCGCCGGCGGTATCGGCACGAAGACCTTGCTGGAACGGCGATGATCGGCCACGTCCGCCGGGCATCGCTGCTGGCGATCGCCGCGTTTGCCGTCGCAATGACGTTTTATTTTTATTTCAGGGTCCCGACAACGACGGCGATGCCACGCAGGGCCGAACAAGCGGCCATGCGGCCCGACCGGATCATCGACACCGCGCACTACTCGATTTCGTCGTGGGCTACCGAGGCCCAGACACGCGATGTCGGCAACGCCGTCGAAGCACTGCATGCGTCGTATGCCTCGGTCTTCGAGAATGCATTCGCGAATACAGTGGCCCCGGCTCGACTGCAGCTGTCGCTTTACCGCGACCAGAAACAATTCAAGCAACACAACCGGAGCCGCCCGTGGGCCGAGGCGTACTACCTGCGACCGACCTGCCATGCGTACTATGCCTCCGGCGAGAACAATCCATATCACTGGATGCTGCACGAGGCCGTTCACCAGCTCAACGAGGAAGTCGCGCACATCCAACGGCCACCGTGGATCGACGAAGGCCTCGCCACGTATTTCGGCGCCAGCTCGCTGCGTGACGGCGTGTTGACACCCGGCACGATCGATACGAATGCGTACCCGATCTGGTGGCTGTCGAGTCTCGAGCTCAGCGGCGATCTACAAGCCGACATCGATGCTGGCCGAATCATGCCACTGCGCACGCTGATTGCCAGCAAACGCGCCGATATCGGCAAGAACGTCAATTTGTTCTACGTCGAATACTGGAGCTTCAGCCATTTCCTGCTGAACGCCGACGGCGGTCGATACGCGTCAGGCTACAAGCAGGTGATCGCGGCTGGGGGTTCGCTGAAGGCGGTCGAGGCACTCATTGGGCCTGTGGAGCCTTTGCAGAGAGCGTGGTATCGCCACTTGCTGCGACAAATGGAAGTCGCGAAGAGTCCTAGTGACATTATCGTTGTCCTTGATGATGGCGTCGCCGACGACTAATCCAGGTTTTTTGTGCAGATCGGCGCCGCGAAATAGATTCCATCAAGTCTTTGCATTGCCTTTGCCATGCTTTCGCTGATCCTCACTCCCACCGAGGATTCCACCGTTATTTCTGCTCGGACTTCAACAATGCTTCGTGCCGCATTGCAGCACCAAGTGAAGTCGAGCAACATATGCCGCGCCGCACAATCGAAATCGCTTGTCGCGGCCAGCAAAGACTGATAGCTTTAGAATTCTCCCCGCTGGAGACTACACGTGCGCGCACTAGTCGTTTCAATTGCTGGCTTGGCCATGTCCGTGTTGTCACTGACGACAATCGCTCCTGCTTGCGCCCAATCGGTCTTGGACAACGCGCAACCCGTCGAAGTCTATTCCGCGAGCATTGAGATCTATCGCGGTGGCGCCTTGGTCTCCAAGCCCAACGTCGTTCTTCCCGCAGGCAAGATGGCGCGCGTCGAGGTGACGAACGACAAGGACCCGGACAAAGGCATCAGGTTGGACCTGACCGTCTCGGATGCCGGCCTGAGCAAAAAGAAAGTGAAACAGACACGGATTTCGGCGGTCGTGCATGAAAAAGTGGGCGGCGCGTGGGTGCTCCTCAGCGAGCCAGGAATCATAGCGCCGCTCCAGGCTCAGAACTCAATGCAGGTCGACTCGCCGTTGGGCAAACTGGAGTTGCGATTCATCATCGTGACTAAACTCGTGCCCGCGCTGCTCATTTCAGGACCGCAGGCGTGTGCAACTGCTTCGTCTCAACCCATGCTGATCGCAGGCGAGACCCCCAGCATTCGTCAACGCTGCTGCAGCGCTGCATGCACGAATGGATCGGGCAACACCTTGCGTTGTTGCGAAGGATCCATATCTTGCTGTGACGGCGTTTGTGGCGCGTGTTGCACGACCGATTGACCGAGGGCCGCGTCGTCTTCTGGCCCTGGTCGATCAGGTAGATTCGGCGCCCGCCTGACCGCATGTCGGCGCACCAGGCAAATGAGAGATCACAGGCATCGTCGCGCCTGCATCGCTACCACCACGCCTATCGCCACAATCTCGCGCGCGTCAATGCACTAAGCCAACCGATCCAACACCGCCTTCAAATCATCCGCCAGCGGCGCATTGATCAAGTACGGCTTCTTGCCGTTTTCCAGCGCGAACTCCATCGAGGCCGCGTGCAGGAATAGCCGCTTCAGCCCGACCGTCTCGGCCAGCTTCTTGTTGGCCTCGCGCTCGCCATATTTCTCATCGCCGGCCACGGGATGACCGAGGTGGGTGGCGTGGACGCGAATCTGGTGGGTACGGCCAGTTTCAATGCGCACCTCACAAAAGCTGTGGCCGGCGCGGCGTTCAAGCAGTTTGAAGTGGCTGACCGAGGCCTTGCCGCTGGCGTCAACCCGGACCATGCGTTCGCCGCCCTGCAGGACCGACTTTTGCAGCGGCGCGTCCACGGTCATCGTGCCCTGGGGCATTTTGCCGACCAGCAGGGTCAGGTATTTCTTGTTCGGCGCTTCCTCGTCGTCGCCCTCGCGCAGCAGGGCCTGCAGCTCCAGCAGGGCCGAGCGCTTCTTGGCAATGATCAGCACGCCCGAGGTGTCCCGGTCCAGGCGATGCACCAGCTCCATCGGCTCGTCCGGGCGTAGCGCGCGCATGGCCTCGATGACGCCAAAACTCAGGCCGCTGCCGCCGTGAACGGCGATGCCGCTGGGCTTGTTCAGTGCCAGCAACAGCTTGTCCTCATAGACGATGCTCGCCGCCAACCGGTCCAACATGGCACGCGGCGGTGGCCGCACTTCGCCTGGCTCCTCGAGCCGGACCGGCGGAATACGGACCTCATCACCGGCCGCCAGCCGGCTGTCGGGCTTGGCCCGCTTGCCATTGATCCGGACTTGGCCGCTGCGGACGATCTTATAGATGATGCTGCGCGGCGCGCCCTTGAGCTGGCCGAGCAGGAAATTGTCGAGCCGCTGCCCGTCCCGGTCCTCGGGGACCCGGACCTGTTTCACCCCGCCTGAGACTGTGGTCATGAACGCCCCATCTGATACACTAACTACGCGAAATAACGTTTTGATTTCGCTGGGGAGTCGGCCGAAAGCCGCTGTCTTGCGAATCCCGACAGACCGCTACCACACCCCTCGGGGGTGACCATGTTAGCCGGTCTGGAAGGCATACGGATATCGCCCTGGGGTGACGCCTGGGAATATCCGGGCGGCGCCATGGCGTTGTCCGGTCCCCTAACGAACAAAAGTAAAGCGCTCCCGTGGGTTCGCCCGACGGTTTTTGAAGCGCTGGATGTTCCTGCCGCGACCCGAATGCGCCTGCGCTTCGGGTCGAGCTACATGGGCGCGGACCCCCGGCGTTCCTCGCGGTTGAGCGCGTGAGGACACTGACAATGAAGCGTATGTTGATCAATGCCACGCAGGCGGAAGAACTGCGTGTTGCCATCGTCGATGGCCAGAACCTTTACGACATCGACATCGAGCAACCCTCGAAAGAACAAAAAAAGTCGAACATCTACAAGGGTCGCATCGTTCGCTTGGAGCCGTCGCTGGAAGCGGCCTTCGTCGAATACGGCGGTGAGCGCCACGGCTTCCTGCCGCTGAAGGAAATCTCCAAGGACTACTTCGTCCCCGGCGTCGACCCGAACAAGGCCGGCCTGAAGGAAATCCTGCGCGAAGGCCAGGAAGTCGTTATCCAGGTCGATAAAGAAGAGCGCGGCAACAAAGGCGCGGCCCTGACCACGTTCATCTCGCTGGCCGGTCGCTACATGGTGCTGATGCCGAATTCGCCCACCGCCGGTGGCGTCTCGCGCCGCATCGAGGGCGACGACCGCCAGGCCTTGAAAGAGGCCATGGACGCGCTGAACATTCCCGAGGACATGGGCGTCATCATCCGCACCGCCGGCGTCGGCCGCGATGCCGAAGAGCTGCAGTGGGACCTCGACTACCTGTTGCAGG
>JBBSAA010000066.1:0-13385 GCA_038252715.1 Lysobacterales bacterium
ACGGTACGGGTTCCCTTCGCAGCGATCGGATAGACGCGCAATTGGAAATTATTGCCCTGCGTCTTCTCCAGGAGCGCCGGATCGACGCCACGTCGCTCCACGTCCTCGAACACCTCCCGACCCTTGGCCTTATCGACCGGCACCGCCGAGCGCAGCACGCCATTAATATCGAGTGCGAAACCAATGACGTCTTGTCCATCCAGCAACGGGAACTGCAGCTTGCCCTCGAGCGGCCGTGGATTGGGGTTAAAAAAAACCATCTGCACGGTCGTCTGCGCCAGCCCACCGCGAATCTCAGAACGAATATGCAGGCTCGTGAGCCGGATCGGCTGCTCGCCCTTGATTGGGGCCATTAATGGCGGCGTGGGGGCTGAGGTAGTCGCCGCCTGAGCTAGTGACGCCAAGATCAGCAGGCTTGAGACAGCAGTAAGCCGGAGTATTTTGTGGAGCATGGACTTCCCCTGATTCGCCATGAGAGTGAGAGTGCCTCAACATTGGAGTTAAAACACGTCGGCCGCCATCGCCGCCGCTGTCCTAAGCCAAGCCAACTTCCTCAACGTGCGACGGAGCCAATAGGGTTGACCGGCTGTGGCAACCGTGGGGAGGCGGCCTTTAGATTCGCCAATTCGGACGCCGTGCTCATTGTCCCGTACCAGTACGCCTTCTGTTCCCGTCGTACGGCAGCCAAGCCGCCCTTATCTTCACAACTGCGACCAAGCGCCAGTGGTGAGTTAAGCGCGCTTAACCCAAACTGCGCTCGCGTGGGCGATGCTGTCGCATGCCAACTCGCGCCATCTTGTTCGTTTGCTTGGGCAATATTTGCCGTTCGCCATTAATGGAAGGCTTGGCGCGGTTTCGCTGGCCCAAGGGCGCCGAAGCAATCCAATTCGACTCCGCCGGCACGGGCGACTGGCATGTGGGCAATCCCGCCGATCCGCGTGCGATCGCGGTCGCGCGCCGTCACGGCGTTAATATCTCAGCGCAACGCGCGCGCCTGATTCAGGCCGAGGACTTCGAACGTTTCGATCTGATCCTATGCGCTGATCGAGCTAACCTTGCCGCGCTGCACGCAATGGCCCCCGCGGGCGCACGCGCCGAACTCGCCCTGTTCTTGGAGTGGGCCGGCATTGCTGGTGATGGCGAAGTTCCTGACCCTTACACGGGCGGGATGCGGGAGTTTGAGGCGGTGTTTGCGTTGACAGATCGCGCCGCACTAGAACTTGTATCGCGATCGTTGGCGCCCTAAGGTTATTCTCGGCTTCGACTCGCCGTCTAAGCAGTGCAGATCGATGTGAGGGCAACAGGGCGAGTCGCGGCATCTACAAGGGCGAATTTAGTGATAGAAAGTAGTTACGAAAGTAGCGTCCCAAGCAGGATCCGAACATGACCACGAAGCAGTGGCCGGTCAAACTATTGCGAACCGCGCTTGCCCTGCTCTGCCTATGCCTGCCAATTAGCGCCTTGGCGCAGTCATCGGCCTGCTCAGCCAACGAGCAACAGGTGACCTTTAACTATGCGAGCTGGGTAGCTGGCTCGACCGGACCGCTCGCGTTCACCGCCGGCACCGGCCTGGGCCAGGTCACACTGACCTCGCAATTCACCGCCGATACCTATATCAGCGGTACGCCACTGATCAGCACCACGGGCAACACCTCAGCCTTGGTGATCTTGGTTGACCATGTCACTACACCGGTGACCAACACGTTCAGTGTCGGCTTCAATCGTGCGGTCACCAAGCTGCGCGTCATCGTCAGCGACATCGACACCTCCGGCATCGGCGCCAATAACTATCAGGATCAGATGACCGTGACGGGCACGGATGCCTTGGGCGCCGTCGCGTTGCCGACTATTACCGCGACGACCCCAGCGCGTGTTTCGGTCAGCGGCAACGTCGCCACGGCGGTCGCCGGCGCCGGCGTATGCAGCAATACCCAGAACCTGTGCGACGCCAGCTTCGATTTCATCAACCCCACACTGTCGTTCTCGGTGACCTACGGCAATGGCCCGAATGTCAGCGGTAACCCACCACAACAGTTGATTGGCTACCACGATTTCAGCTTTTGCGTGCCGACCAGCGGCAGCGTGACCCATCGCAAGATCAGTACGAATGGCGTCGGTGCTTTCGCCTTTACCAATACCAACCTGGTCGCCCCGGCAACGGCCTTGGTGACAACTACCGCCGGCACGCCGGTCACTTCGGCAACCAATAACATCGTGCTGCTGGGAGCGGCCGCCACCCTCAACGAAACACCGGTCGCAGGCTGGACGCTGGCGTCGGCCAGCTGCACGGACGCCAATGCCGCAATCACCGGCAACACCGGCTCGGTCGGGACGCTGTCGGGCAGCACGTTGACGATTCCCGCCACTGCGGCCATAGCCGGGGCAGACCTAACGTGCACGTTCAGCAACCTCGCCGGTGCCGATCTCAGTGTCACAAAATCCAATGCCGTGAACACTCTCGTATCCGGCTTGACCACCAATTACCAACTCGTGGTTAGCAATGCCGGACCTGGAAATGCGAATGGCGCGGTGCTCGGCGATCCGGCCGTCACGGGCCTGTCGGTCACTGGCGTCACCTGCGTTGCAACCGGCGGCGGCGTCTGCCCGGCCGTACTTACCGTAGCTGCACTACAGGGCACAGGCCTAGTGATACCGACGCTGCCGCCGGGCGCCAGCGTCACCTTCACCGTATCCGCGACCGTCACCGCTACGGGTTTATGAGGCGGGGAGCGGTCTGTGCGGCGCGCTGCGCGAGCCTGCAACTCACTAATTGCTTCGAACACTCGGACAAAGCTCTATTCGCACCTGTTCGCCAGCAAGCTGGCTCCTACGTTTCAAGCCGTAGGAGCCAGCTTGCTGGCGACCAAGTCAAACAACACCGCGCAACTTTTCAGTTCAGGCGCGGACGCGTTTCCTCGCCGCGCTTATAACCCGGTCGAACCTCAACCCAGTACGCTACGAGCTCAGAGGATCGCGTTTTCCCGCAGTGACTTCGCGGCCAATTCCACCGCGGCATTGCCGTCCAGATCCTTGCCGCCGATCACGCAGCTGACGAAAATATAGGAATGGCTGCCGCGACGAATACGCCCCACCAGCCAACGAACGGCACGACCGTCGGCATCGGTGGCGCTGCCAGTCTTAGCACTGACCGATGCATCGTCCGGCCACGGCGCAGCAAACGGCTGCTCGCCCAAGGCGTTGACCACCGCGCCGGGCGGCTGGATCAGCATCGCCTGCACCGCGCTCATGGAGTCAAATTTAACCGGCAACTTGCCTTCGTACAGCTTGCGCAGGAAGGCCAGCTGTTCCTCGGGCGTGATTTGCAGTGAACCGCCCAGCCAAAACGAAGTCAGGCCGCTATCAATATCTTGGTTACCGTAGGCAAATTTGCCCAGGTAGGACTTCTCTTGTTTCTCACCGATTCGCTCGGCCATCTTTTGGAAGTACCAGACCACCGAATTGCGAATAGCGCTGGCCAATGTGTGCGCTCGGCGCGAGGACTCGGGCCAGTCGCCCTTGCCGTCCCAAGCGAGAGTATCGTCCGGACCACTCGCCGCACCGGTATCGAGCGCGATAAGCGCGTGCGGAATCTTGAACGTTGAGGCCGGGGTGATGCGCGTTTTGCACACGTCTGAGGGCGCGCGAGCAATTTCGCCAACGCCGGCCTCATAAAGCAGGAAGCAGGCGCCGGTGGGCTCCTTCTCCTGCGATTTCCACGGCATCTCTAGCGCGGATGCGCTGCTGATTGATCCGAGCAAGGTGACGGCGGCAGCCGCAGCCACTAGGCCCTTGGCGCGCCAGGAACCGACGCCGCGCGTCGTCTTGGGATTCTCAGTCGTCATGCGTGGCAGTGCCTCAATGGAACGATTCAATGAGGCGATATTTTAGCCGCGATGGGCGGCAGAAGGCTGAAAGCGCCGCCATTCGGTTCAGCTTTTAGCCAAATATCCGCTATCGGTCCGAGATTTCCGCAGCGACCGCCCGTCCGATAGCTAGGCGTTTCGCAAAGTGAACTCAGGACACCGCCGCCCCGGCCGCGCGAACACGTTCAAGCACGAATGCTTGCAACTCTGGCGACAGGTCGGCCAATGGCAGGGTCACGAAATGGGCTTTGGAGAACAACAGCAGCCAGAAACCGTCGAAACGCCAGACCTCGACAACCGACGACCACGGCAAGGTGCTGCTGCCGGCGCCGGAAACAAAAGAGAACGTGGCTTCTGAGGCGGTGAACAGCGCCGAGGGTGCGCCCATGTTGCGCAGTTTGGCGAGCGAATTGCTGCGATGGACGAAATAGATATAGACAGTCAGCCAAGTCGCGACTACGAACGCCAAGCCCAGCACGCCGCTCAGCCAGGAACGATCGCCGCGGACAAGCGCCGTTACGAACAAACCGCCCAACACCAGGATGCCGAGCCGCATCGTCCATCCGGTGGCACGCCACCAGTAGGCGCGCACGGCGCGATGCAGCAACTCGGTGGAATAGTTCAGCGTGACTGGCGGCATCGGGTGGTTCAGGCGCGGCAGAAGGAAAGCGAGCTTAAACCCTTCCTTGCTTTTGCGCCTAGGCGCGGTTCAATGATTGCGCTCCACAATCGCCTAGCGTGTGGCCCGCAGCAACGGATACGGATTGATTGCCTCGCCCTGCCACCAGTGCTTCTCCGGCCCGAGCACGAAGATCGCGAAATGCAGGTGCGGCGCGTCGGCGCTGGCGTTGCCGGTGCTGCCGACATAACCCAGCACCTCACCGCGATGCAGCACCTTGCCCTCGGCAATCCCGTCGGCATAGCGATCCAAATGTGCGTAGTAATACACGTGGGTGCGCCCGGGATCGAATTGATAAAGGGTGATTCCGCCACGCACGCTGGTGAACAGCTTCTCAACCGGTCCATCGTGCGTTGCCAGCACCGGCGTGCCGCGTGCCGCCATGATATCGATGGCGTCGTGCACGCGGCCCTGCCCGCGTGCGTCAGTGAAGGTATCGGCAAGTTGCGCCACGGCGATGCCCTGCACGGGCAGTAGCAGGTTTGCCAGAGCTTCGGTCGACGCCGCGGCGTCGGCAACCGGCGCCGGCGACGTGGCGTCGGTCGCTACCACGCTAGGCGTAGCGACATCGCTCACTGACATGGTCACTGGCATCGTGACGGACGGCGCAGGCGACGGCGCCGTAGTCGACACCTGAGTCGGCGCGGTTGCTCCCGCCGGCGCCGGCGCTGCTGAGTTTCCGGCACTATCACCGACGTCTGCGACCGCTACCGGCGTTTCAGAGTGCTCGGTGCGTGGAATCTGCTGTACCGCTACCAAGGCAGCGACGCCGAAGACCAGGCCCACTAGGAAGATCAGCCACGATTTCACTGCGCACGCTCTGACGTACGCGAGCGAGTCGAAGCCAACCGATAGCGAGCCATCCGCGTCATTCCTGCAAGACCACCGGCGTACCGGCCTTGATCGCGGCGGCGACCGTCAACGCGCTCCAATTGGTCAGGCGAATGCAGCCGTGGGACTCGGTTTTGCCAATTTTTGACGGCTCCGGCGTGCCATGGATGCCGTAATGCTCCTTCGACAGATCCATCCATACCAAGCCAACCGGATTGTTCGCGCCGGGGGCGAGAGTTGCCTTTTCGCTTTTTGCCGCGGCGTCCCAGAACAGGGCCGGGTTGTAGTGAAAGGTCGGATTCATGGCGATACCTTGGATCGTCCAGTCACCGATTGGAAGCGGGTCGTGTACGCTTCCGACGGAGGCCGGATAGCGTGCAAGCACCTTGTCGGCGGCATCGACCAAGGTCAAACCACCGTCGGACTTGTCGACCACCAGTTTCGTCGCGCCAGTCACCGGGGCAACGTCGCTAACGTTAGGGACCACAATCTCTTGGCCCGCGCTGACGAACGTTTGACCTGGGTTGAGCTGGCGAAGCAAGGCCGGACTGGCATGAAACTTCTCGCCCAAGCCTTCGCTTGCCGAGGTAAAGCCCAGCGATTTGAGTTTAGCTTTGGCGGCGGTATCGCTCGGAATTTTTGCGAACGGCCCCGCCACGTCCTCGGCAGTGAGCGTATAGCTCACCAAGGCTGGCGCGCTGCCCACGTTGAGCAGCGCCCAAGTCGCCGCGTCCACGGTGCCGCTTTCGCTTAGGCCATTGGCGGCTTGGAAGCCACTGACCGCCCGACGCAGGTTGCTGCCGTAGCGCGCATCAATTTCGCCCGGCGAAAAATGCGCGCGCTCCAGAAGCACTTGCGCGCGCAGGATGGCGGCGGGTGAGGCGCCAGCGATTACTTCGTCAACCAAAGCGGAGTCGTTTACCGCCGCCGTGGTCATTGCCGCCGACCCCGTGGCTGAAGTCTCGGTCGGCGTCGCCGCCCCGGCTGCGGTGGAAGCGAGCAAACCTATCGCGACTGCGGTTGACCATCGTGCCATCTGTGCATTCGTCTTCATGGTGATCCTTATTTGGCGTGGGCCATCATGGGCAT
Source organism: Lysobacterales bacterium (assembly GCA_038252715.1). Lineage (GTDB taxonomy): Bacteria > Pseudomonadota > Gammaproteobacteria > Xanthomonadales > Xanthomonadaceae > Arenimonas. The sequence continues at coordinate 6,463 of JBBSAA010000066.1, forward strand.
CACAAGATGAACGGCGTGCACGATGGCGTCGAGCGCGGCGGCAATCGAGGGCCAAAGTTCCGGAAAATTCATGGCATCGTCACGCCGTCGACTCGGGCTCGACGTGGTACTGCGTGAGCCGTGGTCGCAATGCGTGCGAACAAACGTGCCGTCGCCGCTGTTGCAATCACCCTGCCGCGAACGCATACCCCACGTTCGGTACGTACTCGATCCACGCGCCCGCGCCGCCGGCGTCGGTGAGTTTGCGACGCAGGCGATGCACTACTTGCTTGAGTGATTCGCGGTCGGCGGCGTCGCGGTCGGCCCAGACAAATTCAATCAATCGATCGGCGTCGACTGGACGGCCGCGGTAGCTCAGCAGCAGGCGCAGCAGGCGCAGTTCCAAGGGCGACAAGCGAAACGGTTCGCCAGCATGGACCCGCCCTTCGCTGCGTTCTACGTCTAACGCCAGCGGCCCCAAGGCCAACACAGGGTCTTCGACCGGTTCATTGCCGCGGCGCAATAGCGAGCGCACGCGCGCCAACAGAGCCCGTGGACTAAAGGGTTTTTTGAGATAGTCATCGGCACCGAGGTTCAGTCCGTGCACCTCGTCTTCCTCGGTATCGCGCACAGTCAGCATCATCACCGGCACTTGGCTGATCTTGCGCAGGCGATCGAGCACTTGGAAACCATCGAGGAGTGGCAGGTTGACGTCGAGGATGACCAGTTCGGGCCGGTGCTCATGAAATCGTGCCAGCGCCTGCTCGCCGTCGAAGGCCGTGACAACCTCGAATCCGGCGCCCTGTAGCGCAAAACGCAGCAGGCCCACCAGTTCAACATCGTCATCGACCACCAAGATACTCATGCGCTTTCTTCCACGTTGTCGCTGCCAATGGGCAGCAGGATGCCAATTCGCGCACCCCGACCCTGCACCGGTGCCGCCACTTTTACCTCACCGCCGTGCGCAACGACGATCGCATGCACGATGGCAAGCCCAAGACCGGTGCCGCGTTCGCTAGGCTCTTCGTGCGGTGAGCGGCGGAACGGCGCGAACAAGTCTCGCAACTCGCCCCGCACTGGCAGACCAGGACCCTCATCTTCTACCCAAACGGTGACGTCGGCGGCGGACCATTCCATGTCCACCCATACGGTGGATTGGTCGGGCGCGAACTTGTTGGCGTTCGCAAGCAGGTTGACGATCACCGACGACAGCCGCGGTGAATCGCCAGTCAATACCGGCCCAGCGGAGAGTCGGCCGACCACGCGCTGGCCGCGCTGGTCGATCAGCGGACGCATGAGTTCAATGGCATCGGCGACCACGGCTTCAAGATCAACCGGCTGTTTGCGTAGTCGCATCTCACCGCTTTCGATGCGCACGCTGTCGAGCAAATTGTCGACCAACTGCGATAGCCGCATGGTGCCGCGGTATTGCGCGTCGGTAAGCTGCACTGCCACTGCATCAGCGCTCGTGCGCAAATGGTCGCGCAACAGCTCAATGGAGGCAATTTGCGCCGAGAGGGGCGTTCGGAACTCGTGCGACAGGTTGGCCAAGATGCGATCGCGCATGCCGCGAGCGGCTTCAATGGCATTTTCTTCGCGCACCACCATGATCTGCCGGTCATTGCTGGCGGCAAGTCGGCGGACGGTGAGCGGGCGTGCTTGCCCAGTGGGCGTGCAGCGCTCCAAAGTGGGCAATCCCACCGTCGACGGCAGCAAAGACGACTCCCGCGTTTCGATCGGTGTCAGCAGTGCTTCGACTTCTTGGCCAATCACGTCTTCGCGATCTCGACCCAATAGTTCAATGAATTGTCGGTTCGCATAGTGCACGCGTCCGTCGGCGTCGACGCCGACGATACCTTCATCGACACCGTCGAGCACGGCGTCCAGCTCCTCGCGCTGGCTGCGCTCGGTCATGGTCAGGCGACTCACCTGGCCCCGCATCGCCTCGAGGCTGCTCGCCAGCGCCACGGGCTCGGCCAGAAAAGTGACGGGTGGTGCAACCGGTGTATCAAGGTCGCCGCGACCCAGGCGTTCAGCGTCGCGCGCTACCTGCGCAAACGGACGCGCGATGCGTGAGGCCAGCAGCACCGCCAGCGCGAACGCGACGACACCGGTCAACGCGCTCGCCAATGCAAACGACGCAAACCACTCCATTATTCGCCGCGTCACCCACGCTTGGGGAACGCGCGCGACCAGCAGCGCGCTGAGTCGGCCATCGTCATCGCGCAGCCCGACGATTCGCGCGGTGGCGCTGCCGCCAACGTCATCGTAGGTATCGGGCTCGCCGTTGACCGAAACCTCGCGCAAGGCGTCGACATAGGCATTGAAACTTGCGTCCTTGCTTGAATTGGCGCCGATCGCTGAGCGCATCAGGGGCCGCAGCGACACGTTGACCAGTTCACTGGTGGGCCGCACTAACAGGCGGTCGCCCAACTGTTCGGCAACCACGATGGTGGCACTGGGCAGGCCGGGAATCGTGCGGCTAACGATGCGCCAAGGTTGTTGCTGGCGATCAAACACCAAGCCCGTTGCAAACGCCGGCGGCTGCTTGCCCACTTCGGCGATCAGGCGCTCACCCAACTGCACGCGGATGAACTCGATGTCGCTGGTGCCGTGGAAATTGGTGACCAGCGCGCGCGCCTTGCTGTACTGGCCGCGCTGCAGGTAGAAGCGCAACGTTGGCTGTTCGGCCAGCAGGTCAGAGGCGAGGGTCAGTTCGCGCTGCCATTCCTGCAGGCGGCGACGGCTTTCGCTACTGGCACGCTCGGCTTCGGAGCGTGCCTGGGCCAGGCTGGCCGAGCGGATGGCGCCCACGCCGGTGACCAACAAAAGTAGGGCGAACAGCAGCACCGGGCCCATATGGCTGGCCAACAGCAGTTGCGACAATCGCCGGCTAGTCGACATGGGGAGAATGGGCCGCCTCGATCAATGCAGGTCCCACGACGCGATTGCCGCAGGTGGGGGGCATTATCGTTGATTGCGGTCGGCGCGCACCGCACGCGAAGTCCCGGCGGCCGGGCAAAAAAAAACTAGCCCCCGGCGGTCGGGCCGGAGGCTAGCTATCACCCGCTGGATTTCCGGTCTAGACGGCGGTCCAGCGCGCAGGGCAAAAGTAGCGCTGGCTGGTGGGGCTGTCAGTTACAGCGGGGTTATAGGCGGCAATTAAAGTTTCTGCCGTTCAGCTAGGTCGGGTTTTTTGCCCGGATGAGAATCAAACCGGGCAAAAACCGGGCATTACGGCTCATTGTGAGTTTGTATTGCCCGGCGCCTGCGCCAGCCAGCGCGCGCTGGAAGCGCCGAGCGCAGGACGGAACCGCTTATTTCGGTGAGTAGCCCACGCCGAGAAACAGGCCGGTGGTGCTGTCGCCTTCGACAATCGAGCTGTCGGTAATGGCCGAGGGCAACCAAGCATGGCTGGCGCGCGCGAATACGCTCCAGCGCTCGCCGAGCTTGTGTGTGGCGAGCATCGACACCTCGGGCGTGACCGCCGACCGGCCCGAATACGCAGCGCGGCCTGGCAACACTTCGTTCGCACGCACACCGTAGTAGTAGTCGACCAGATCGGCATTCTTCCAGCTGACCGAAGCGCCCGGGATAAAGGTCCAGCCGCCAGCCTTAAACAGGCCGTTCCAGCCCAAGGCCGCTTCAATGCCGCTGCTGCGATTGAGCGCATCAGCCGCCACGGAGAGCTCAAATTGGCCGACCTTCTGCGAGGTCCACGTGGACGCCACGCCGAGGTCGAGCGAGGCTTTTCGCTTCGCCATGCCGGTCAGAAACGCGGAATCCTTGGGGTCGTAACCATCCAAACGCGCCTGCCCGAAGACGGTGAATTCATAGGTATCGCTTTTCGCAAGGCGAACAGCGCCGCGCGTGCCACGGAAAAAGAATTTCTCGCCTTCGTAGCGAACCAAAGGCACAACAATCGGGCTTTCGTCGAGGTCCCGATACGGCGCATCGCGATCAATCGCCAGCACGCCCAGCGTCCAGCGCGGAGGCGCCGTGTCGGCTTGAGCAAAAGCCGGGGCAGCTGGAATGGCGAGGGCGAGCAGCAGTAAAGACTTACGCATGGTGGACGGCGCCAAAGGGGAAAGGTCCCAGCATTGTCAGGATGCGGCGTCGCGCTCGCGTGAGTGTGGTCTTCACTGGGCCGATTGCTGGCGCGACCCAGGCCGCGAATTGTGCCTCAACGCCCCGCTCTTTGTGCGTCCTGGAACCGGCGGCGAGTTAACTTGCTGCAGGATACCCGGACTCCGCATCGACGCGCGCCATCAGCGCTCAATCAGCGCCACACAAGGTTGTCTGCCCTAGGCACTGGTCAAACCAGTCGTTCATAGCCCTTTGCACGCGCGATACACAGTTTCATCGAGGCCTTGCAGTAGCGCATAAGTCCGTTTCAAGCCGACTTGGGCGAGCACCGTCTCGCGATTGCGTTTCGCCGCCACGCAGTTCGCCAAGCGTTGCTCGCGCTCAGTCGGGTTTCGCATGGCGAAATTTGGCTCGTTTGCGCGATCCGTGCCAGCTTGCCTCGACAGTGCGCGTGCATCGGCCGACTGCTGTTGCAAAATGGCCGCCTGCCTCCGCCTCGTGCCTGCACTTTCAAACTCGGGCGCAGTCCCGCGCTTCCAGACGGTCTTGGACGCGGAAGGACAGGGCGCGTTCTGGATGCTGACGGCGCCGCGCGCCGTCACACACTTGTATAAGACAGAGGTGTCGTTAGCCGGCGTGACACAACGCTGGTTCTGGAGCCAAGTACGGCCCGACGCATCTTTGCACTGATAGGACGATTGCGCTGTCGCGGACTGACTCGACATCAATGCAGTGAACGCCAGCAGTAGATTAACTACCATTGCCAGGGCAGTTCGCCCTCCGCGCATGTCGCCCATGAATTCCTCTCGCAAGACTTAGCCTAACCTAGCCCTCCCCTAGAGTCAGGGGAGGGCAACTCGGAGCGGGCTTTGCCGCAATTACCAAATGCGAACCCGCTGCTCCGGTGGCAGGTACAGCGCATCGCCGGGCTTGACGTCAAATGCGGTGTACCAGGCATCGAGGTTGCGGATCGGTCCGTTGATGCGATACGCCGGCGGCGAGTGCGGGTCGGACTTGATCTGATTGATGGTCGCTTCGTCTCGATACTTCGCCTTCCACACCTGCGCCCACGCCAAGAAGAAGCGCTGGTCGCCGGTCAGACCGTCAATCACCGGTGCCGGCTTGCCATCCAAGCTCAGGTGATACGCGGTATAGGCCATCGATAGACCGCCGAGGTCGCCAATGTTTTCGCCCATCGTCAACTTGCCGTTAACGCACTGGTTGGGGAACGGGCAGAACGCATCGAACTGCGCGCCGAGCATTGCCACGCGCTTGTCGAATAGGGCGCGATCTTCCGCCGTCCACCACAGGCGCTGGATGCCGGCGAAGTCGGACTTCGAGCCCTGATCGTCGAATCCGTGGCCCATTTCGTGGCCGATTACGGCACCGATTCCGCCGTAGTTCACCGCCGCGTCGGCGTTCACGTCAAAGAACGGCGGCTGCAGGATACCGGCCGGAAACACCACCTCGTTGAACGAGGAGTTGTAATACGCATTCACTGTTTGCGGTGTCATGCCCCACTCATCGCGGTCGGGCACGGTACCTACGCGGCGATTCTGGTCGACATTGTAGTACTCGCGCATCGCGATGACGTTTGCCATCAGGTTGTCGGGCACGATCTTGACGGCGCTGTAGTCCCGCCACTTCACCGTGTAGCCGATTTTAGGCCGGAAAGTTTCCAGCTTGTGATACGCCTCAGCCTTGGTGGCATCGCCCATCCAGTCAATCTTTTCGATATTCATGCGCAGCGCCTTGCGCAGGTTCTCGACCAAGCTGTCCATCGCGACCTTGGCTTCGGGCTTGAAGTGCTGCGCAACGTAAATTTTACCCACCGCGTCGCCCAGGCCGCCGGTGCCACCCACGGCCCCGATCGCGCGCTTCCAATTGTCACGCTGCGTCTTGGTGCCACTGAGCACGGTGCCGTTGAACGCAAAGTTCGCGTCATCGACTTCCTTGCTCAAGTAGGGCGCGTTGGTGCTGACTGCGTGGAAGGTCAGGTAGTCGCGCCAGGTCGCCAGCGGTGTCTGTGCGATCAAGTCGAGGATCGGCATCACGGCGCTGGGCGTGGTGTCATTAACTTCGGTGGGCACCGGCATGCCCTGCGCCTTGAGGTGCGCCGCCCAGTCATATTTCCCGTACTTCGAGCTGACGTCCTGCCACGAGGTGAGGTTGTAAGTCTTGTCGCGATCACGACGTTCGGCACGGTCCCACTGTGGCTTGGCCAGCGCTGTTTCCAAGGCCATGATTGCTTCCGCGCGAGGCTTGGCATCTTTGACGCCGGCAAAACCCAGCATGGTCGCGATGTGTTCGACATACGCGGCACGAATCTTGACGAAGCGCGGGTCAGGATTGACGTAATAGTCTTTGTCCGGAAGTCCGAGTCCACCCACGCCGATCGAGACTTGGTACTTGTTGGGATCTTTGCGATCAGCACCTAAACCCACGCCCACCGGCGATTTCGTGCCATTGACGCCATTGGCGCCGAACTGGGCCGCCAGCTTGGCCGGCGTATCTACCGCTGCGAATTCATCAAGCACTGGCTGGAGCGGCGCGATGCCGGCGGCATTGCGCGCATTAAGGTTCATGTAGCTAGCGTAATAGTCACGGATTTTTTGCGCGTCGCTGCCGGCGACGATGGTCTTGTCGGCTTGCAGCGCTTCGATGATCGCCTTGGCCTGAATTTCAGACCGGTCCGACAGCTCGTTGAACGAGCCATAGCGGCTGTCGTAGTCGCGCAGCTGATAGGTATCTAGCCAGTGACCGTTGGCATAGCGATTGAAGTCGTTGCCGGGCTTCACGGACGTGTCCTGATTGCCCAGGGCGATGCCGAACGTACCCAGTTCGGTCTTTTTGGTAGC
>JBBSAA010000067.1:0-12905 GCA_038252715.1 Lysobacterales bacterium
ACCGGATGTTCCACCTGCAAGCGGGTATTAATTTCCATGAAATAGAAACCGCCATCAGGGCCCGCTGCGGCCCCGCGGCCGTCAACAATAAATTCCACGGTGCCGGCATTCACGTAGTCGATGGCCTGCGCTGCCTGCACTGCGGCAGCGCCCATGGCCGCGCGTAGTTCTGGCGTCAGGAATGGCGAGGGGGATTCTTCGATGACTTTTTGGTAGCGCCGCTGGGCCGAGCACTCACGCTCGCCGAGGTGGATGGTCTTACCGTCCGAATCGGCGAACACTTGGAATTCGATGTGGCGCGGGGTGTCAATGTAGCGCTCGAGCAGGACGCGGTCTTTGCCGAATGCGTTCTTCGCCTCGCGCTGGCACGATTCCAGCGCCGCGGCGAATTCCGCCGATGTGCGCACGATGCGCATCCCCTTGCCGCCGCCGCCATGCGCGGCCTTGATCATCAAGGGATAGCCAATGCGATCGCCTTCGCGATGCAAGACGCCCGGGTCCTGATCTGCGCCGGTATAGCCGGGAACCACGGGCACGCCGAACGAGGCCATCAAGTCCTTGGCGCCGGCCTTGCTGCCCATCTTGCGCATCGACGCCGCGCTCGGGCCGATGAAGCGAATGCCTGCGTTTTCAACCGCCTCAGCGAATTCGGCGTTTTCAGAGAGGAAGCCGTAGCCGGGGTGAATCGCCTGGGCGCCGGTCGCTTTTGCGACCTCAATAATCACGTCCCCGCGCAGATAGCTGTCTTGCGGTCGTGAACCGCCGATCGGCCAGGCTTCGTCCGCCAAGCGCACATGCTGCGCGTTCGCATCGGCTTCTGAGTACACCGCGACCGTTCGAATGCCGAGGCGACGGCAAGTGCGGATAACCCGGCAGGCAATCTCGCCGCGGTTGGCGATCAGGATCTTGTCAAACATCAATGGTCTCGCAAAGGTTAGAGGTCGTCGCTGAAAAGTTTCGTCCAGACACAGCGGCGTATCGCCCTTCCGATAAGAAAGCCAACCGATCCAGTGAACCGTTGCCGATCATTCCGGATGCACCCACGGCGGCGGCTGTTTGTCGAGAAACGCGTTAAGCCCGGCTTGGCCTTCGGACGATACCCGCAGGCGCGCGATCAAGGTGGCGTTGTCGCGGTCGATTCGCTCGGCCGATTCGGGCGTGGCGCCGGCCATGCGCAGGGCAAGCTGCTTGGCTTCGTGCTGCGCGATGGGTCCGCCTTTACTTAGCCAATGCAGGCTGCGGTCAATGCCTTCGTCGAGCTGGGCGCCGCCGAAGCGTTGGTGCAGCAGACCGATGCGCTCGGCTTCGGTGGCGTCGAACACTTCCGCGGTCAAAAATAGTCGCCGCGACTGCCTCGCGCCAATGGCGGCGGTGACATAGGGCGAGATCACCGCGGGCACCAAGCCGAGTTTGACCTCGCTGAGCGAAAACTTGGAACCATCGACGCCAATCGCCACGTCGCAACAGGCAATCAAACCCACGCCGCCACCGTAGGCCGAGCCGTTGACGCGCGCTACGGTTGGCTTGGACAGGAAGTTCAACGTCCGCATCAGGGTCGCCAAGCGCAGCGAGTCGGCCAAATTCTCCGCTTCACTGGCGCCGGCCATGGCGCGCATCCAGTTCAGGTCGGCGCCTGCCGAAAACGTCGAGCCGGCGCCAGTGAGCACGACGGCACGCACGGCGGGATCGCGGTCGAGTGACTGCAGCGCGGCGGTCAGCTCGGCGATCAGGCGGTCGTCGAAGGCGTTGTGGACTTCAGGCCGGTGCATGGTGACCCGGGCGACGCCGCCGCGGCGGTCAATCTGGACGGACTCGGACATGCAGGCCCCGCGTGACGGAAAGAGGCAATGATAGCTGGATTGGCTAGCTGGCTTCGCGGCGCAGGTTTGCGGCCGCGCCTACCTCGCCGGTTCAAACCAGCCGCATTTCGGCATTCGCAGCCACGCCATGCACGACGGCAACTGGTAGGGCGGCTCTCACGTCGGAGAACCGCCACCACACCCGCAAAAGCGTATAATGAGACCCATTCCCATTAACGAGTGCGACGTGCGTCTATCTCAATTGCCCAGAGGCACCGCTGCCGTGGTCGAGGACGTCGAAAGCCTGCAGGTGGGCGACAGCATCGCCAAACGACTGCGCGACCTTGGTTTCGTCAGCGGCGAGCCAGTGCGCGTTGTCGCGCTGGGGCCCGTGGGCGCCGAGCCCTTGCTGGTGCAGATCGGCTACACGCGCTTCGCGCTGCGTCGTGCGGAAGCGGCGCGAGTGCGGATTCGGATCGAGGCCTGACCATGCCTAGCGTGCGCATTGCCCTCGTTGGCAACCCGAACTGCGGCAAGACGGCGCTGTTCAACCAGCTGACCGGCAGCCATCAGAAGGTGGCCAACTACGCCGGTGTGACGGTCGAGCGTAAGGAAGGGCGTATTACTGCGCCGTCCGGCAAGATCATCCAAGTGTTGGATTTGCCCGGCGCCTACAGTTTGGACGCCGCCAGCCCCGATGAAAAAATTACTCGCGATGTTTGTTTTGGGCAGTTCCCCGGGGAAGCGGCGCCAGACCTGATTGTTTGCGTCGTCGACGCGACTAACCTGCGCCTGCACCTTCGTTTCGTGCTGGAAGTGCGCCGTCTAGGTCGACCGATGGTCTTGGCGCTGAACATGATGGACGCGGCGAAGACCCGCGGTATTGAAATTGATGTTCCCGCTCTGTCGCATCGACTCGGCATTCCGGTGGTGGAAACCATTGCCGTCAAACGCGGCGGCGAAAAAGCCTTGATTGCGCAATTGGATGGCGCGGTGCCGCCCGCGGCGCCGCTGTCGGACTATATGGATACCGACTTGCACGCCGAAGTGCGGGCGATCCTCGCCGACACGGTGGTGATGCCGCGCCGAACCGCGGCGATCGACGATGCGTTGGATCGCTGGTTCCTGCACCCGGTCGTTGGACTGGTCCTGCTGGCGGTCGTGATGTTCCTGATTTTCCAGGCGGTGTTCTCCTGGGCGGCGCCGGTAATGGACGGCATTGAGTGGGCCGCGGGCGCGCTCGGCGCGCAACTAAGTGCGATGTTGCCGGAGGGACTGCTGCGCAGCCTGTTGGTGGACGGCATCATTGCCGGCCTCGGCGGGGTAGTGGTGTTCCTGCCGCAAATCCTGATCCTGTTCCTTTTTATACTGGTGCTTGAAGAATCGGGCTACCTGCCGCGGGCGGCCTTCTTATTGGATCGCATGATGTTCGCCGCCGGGCTGACCGGCCGCTCCTTCATCCCGCTGCTGTCGAGCTACGCCTGCGCCATCCCCGGCATCATGGCCACACGCAGCATCCAAGACCCGCGCGATCGCCTGACCACCATCCTCGTCGCCCCACTGACCACGTGTTCGGCGCGCTTGCCGGTCTACACCTTGTTGATCGGCGCGTTTATTCCCAAGCAGTCCGTGGCCGGCGTATTTAACTTGCAGGGCATCGTTTTGTTCTCGTTGTACGTGTTGGGCATCGTCAGCGTCATGGTGGTGGCTTGGGTCATGAAAAAATTTCGCCGCGATAAAAGCGAGCACGCCCTGCTGATGGAGTTGCCGTCCTACCGCGTGCCCAACGTGCGCGACGTCGCGATTGGCCTGGTCGAGCGCGCGATGATCTTCTTGCGGCGCGTGGGCGGCATTATTCTTACCCTGACCGTCCTGCTGTGGTTCTTACTCAATTTCCCGGGCGCACCTGCCGATGCGGTGATGCCGGCGATTGACTACAGCTTTGCCGGCCGTATCGGTCATTTCATGCAGCCGCTGTTTGCACCCATTGGTTTCAACTGGCAGATCTGCATCGCGCTGGTGCCGGGCCTGGCCGCGCGTGAAGTGGCGGTCTCGTCTCTGGCGACGGTCTATGCGATCTCCGGCGGCAACGAGCTCGCGGCACACCAGTTGGGCACCATTATCGGGGCGCAGTGGTCGCTGGCGACCGCATTGTCCCTGCTCGCTTGGTACGTGTTCGCGCCGCAGTGCCTGTCAACGCTGGCAGTCATCAAGCGCGAAACTAATTCTTGGCGCAACGTCGCCATCGCGGCCAGCTATCTCTTTGCGTTGGCTTACCTGGCCTCGTTCATCACCTACCAAGTGGCGAAGGCGCTGTCATGAGCGAATCCCTGCAACTGCTAATCGTTGGACTCGTGGTCGGGCTTTGCGCCTGGCGGGCGGTCAAGCGCTATGCGCCGAAGTCAGCGTGGCGACTGCAGGCCTCGCTGTCTTACTGGTTCGAGAAGCAAGCTCGCCTGGCGTGGTCCAAGGCGATCGGGCGCTGGCTGCGACCGTCCGAAGTGGTGTCGGGCGGCGGCTGCGGCAGCGGGTGTTCAACCTGCGGCGGCTGTGCCACGAATCCAGGCGAATCTGCCCAGGACTCGGCGGATAAGCTGCGCATCCACCTCAAGCATTGATTGGCTTGGGGCACGCCTAACCGGCGTCTTACATTCGGAACACGCCGAAATTCGCTTTCTCGATCGGCGCATTCAAGGCCGCCGACAGGGCCAAGCCGAGCACTCGCCGGGTGTCCGCTGGATCGATGATGCCGTCGTCCCACAGGCGCGCGCTGGCGTAGTAGGGGTGGCCTTGGCGTTCGTATTGGTCACGGATCGGCGCCTTGAAGGCTTCTTCCTCGTCAGCGCTCCAGGTTTTCCCGGCGCCTTCGAGGCCGTCGCGTTTGACTGTCGCCAGCACCGAGGACGCCTGCTCGCCGCCCATCACGCTGATGCGCGCGTTCGGCCACATCCACAGGAATCGGCCGCCGTAGGCGCGACCGCACATCGCGTAGTTGCCGGCGCCGAAGCTGCCGCCAATCACGACGGTAAACTTTGGCACATGTGAACACGCGACGGCGGTGACCATCTTCGCGCCATCTTTTGCGATGCCGGCATTCTCGTATTTCTTGCCGACCATGAAGCCGGTGATGTTTTGCAAAAAGACCAGTGGAATGTCGCGCTGGTTGCACAGTTCGATGAAATGCGCCCCCTTGAGCGCTGACTCAGCGAACAAGATGCCGTTATTGGCCACGATGCCAACCGGGTAACCGTGGATGTGGGCAAACCCGGTAACCAAGGTTTTGCCGTAACGCGCCTTGAACTCTTGGAACTCCGAGCCATCGACGACGCGCGCGATGATTTCGCGGATATCGAACGGACGTCGCGTGTCCTTGGGAATGATCCCGTACAGGTCAGTCGCCGGATAAATGGGGTCCTGCGGTGGCTGCGTAGCGACCGGTAGGATCTTTTTACGGTTGAGGTGGGCGACGATGTCGCGGGCAATGGCCAGCGCGTGGCCGTCGTTCTCCGCCAGATGGTCGGCCACGCCGGAGATGCCGGTGTGCACTTCGGCCCCGCCCAGCGATTCAGCGTCGACCACCTCGCCGGTCGCCGCTTTCACCAGCGGCGGGCCGCCGAGGAAAATCGTGCCTTGGTTGCGCACGATGATGCTTTCATCGCACATCGCCGGCACGTAGGCGCCGCCGGCGGTGCAGCTGCCCATCACCACGGCGATTTGCGGAATGTTGCGCGCCGACATTTGCGCTTGGTTATAAAAGATGCGGCCGAAGTGTTCTCGGTCCGGGAATACTTCGTCCTGCAGCGGCAGGAAAGCGCCGCCGGAATCGACCAAGTAGAGGCAGGGCAGGCGATTTTCCAGCGCAATTTCCTGCGCGCGCAGGTGCTTTTTCACCGTCATCGGGAAATACGTGCCGCCCTTGACCGTGGCGTCGTTGGCGACCACGACCACTTCTTGGCCGTGCACTCGGCCAATTCCAGTGATGACCCCAGCGCAGGGCGCCTGGCCCTCGTACATGCCTTCACCGGCCAGCGCCGACAGCTCCAAGAACGGCGAACCGGGATCGAGCAGCGCGCTGATACGTTCGCGGGGCAGCAGTTTGCCGCGCTCGGTATGTTTGTTTCGGGCTTTTTCACCGCCGCCGAGCGAGATTCGCTCCAAGCTGGCATCGAGTTCGGCGACCAGGGCCGTCAGCGTGTCGCTATTGGCCTGGAACTCAGGGCTGCGCGGGTCGATCTGTGACGGGAGGACGGGCATGGGCGCTCGCTCGTAGGCTGAAGCTGCAGTTTAAGCGCCCGCTTCGGATGCGCCTAGTCGCCTCGTCGCGAAGTACGCGCGGACGGCAGGCGTGTCGACGGCTACGCGGGCGAGTGTTCGGCGTCTTGACCGGGTCGCCACACCGCTATTCTGAGCCAAGGCTATGGCCGCACTCACTGTCTACAGGAGTTTGCCGGGATGGGGCAGGTCGCCGGGTTGAATGTTTGCTGGGCAGTGTCGGTCGGTAAATTGCGGGCAATAAAAAAGCCGCCGGTTTGCACCGGCGGCTCTTCATTTTTCGACGGAAGTCGAAACGGGAAGAAGTATTACTTCTTCTCGCCTTCGGCCTTCATGTCAGCCGAAGCGTCTTTCATCGCGTCAGCAGCGTCGGTCGCGGCAGCAGCGGCGTCGGTGGCAGCACCGGCGGCGGTGTTAGCAGCGTCAGCAGCAGCGGCAGTGGCGTCAGCAGCGGCGTCGGTCGCCATCGCGGAACCGTCAGCGGTCGCGGCGGCAGCAGCGTCGGTGGCCATCGCCGAAGCGTCGGTCGCAGCGGCGGTCGCGTCAGCAGCAGCGTCGGTCGCGGTGGCAGCAGCGTCGGTCGCGGTGGCGGCAGCGTCAGCAGCCTGGTCGGCCGGCTTCGAGCAGGCGGTCAGGGCCAGGCCAAGGGCCAGGGCAAGCAGGGTTTTGTTCAGGGACATGGGTGTTTCCTCGTCTAGACGTTAAATTGCGTTTGTTTCGTAACAAAACGTGCGCGAGAGCGCACGTGGGCGACATAATGACAAGTCCATCACGATAGTCAAGGACATCGTCATGTCCGGCGGCAAGAACGACCATTCGCCGCCGTACCGGCCATGCTTGGCCGACAGGGATTTCAGGCCAGTTCGATCGCAATTGCCGTGGCTTCTCCGCCGCCAATGCACAAAGCAGCGATTCCGCGCTTGCCGCCGCGCGCCTTGAGGGCGTGGATAAGGGTGACGATCAAACGAGCACCGCTGGCACCAATAGGGTGGCCAAGTGCGCAAGCGCCGCCGTTAACATTTAGTTTTTCGTGGGGGATGCCCAGCTCACGGATGGGCGCCATGGCGACGACGGCAAACGCCTCGTTGACCTCGAACAAATCCACGGAGCCCACGTCCCAGCCGGTTTTCGCCAGCAACTTGGAAATGGCGGCGACCGGTGCCGTCGTGAACCACTCCGGCTCCTGCGAATGCGTGCTGTGGCCGACGATGCGGGCCAGCGGTGCCAAGCCGAGGGTCTTGGCCTGCTCTTCGGAGGCGAGCACCAAGGCGGCGGCGCCGTCGTTGATGCTCGACGAGCTGGCAGCGGTGATCGTGCCGTCTTTCTTGAATGCTGCGCGCAGGGTTGGGATCTTGGCGATATCGCAGCGGCCGGGCTGCTCATCGGTGTCGACGATGACGTCGCCCTTGCGGCCAGACACGGTGACCGGCGCGATTTCAGCGGTAAATGCGCCGCTGGCCTGTGCGGCCAAGGCGCGCCGCACGCTTTCGCTGGCGAACGCATCCTGCTCTTCGCGAGTGAACGAATATTTGCCGGCGCATAGCTCGCCGAAATTTCCCATCGGCTGCTTGTCGTAGGGATTGGTCAAGCCGTCCCAGGCCATGTGATCGAGCATCTCGGCGCTGCCAAAACGAATGCCGGTGCGCGAACCATTAAGCAAGTGCGGGGCATTGGTCATGCTTTCCATGCCGCCGGCAACAACAACGCCCGCCGACCCGGCAACGATCAGGTCATGGCCCAACATCACCGCCTTCATGCCCGAACCGCAGACCTTGTTAATAGTCGTGGCGCCGGCGGACATCGGTAAACCCGCGGCAATCGAGGCCTGGCGGGCCGGGGCCTGGCCGAGGCCGGCAGGCAGCACGCAGCCCATGATGACTTCGGTCACGGCCTCGTTCGACACGCCCGATTCGGCCATGGCGGCGCGAATAGCGGTGGCACCCAAGGTCGGGGTCGGAACGCCCGTGAACTGGCCGAGCAAGGAACCGAGAGCAGTGCGCTTGGCACCCAAGATGACGACGGACATGGTGAACTCCAATTGATCAAGGCCGCAGCGCGGCTCGCGAAGTGGTGACATCTAATTGGGGATTATCCCACGGCAGGCAAGGGCAGCGCTCGGGTGGCATCGGCCACGCATGGCGGCAATGGCAGGCAAAAGCGCGTCGCGCGTGCCGCGGCAAAGAACTAATAGGAGCGGGCTCGTTGGAGCCGGCTCGCGGGGGCGGACTCGTGGGAGCGGGCATGACCGCGATGCCTTTCGCCCAGGCACCCTATTTCGCGGTCATGCCCGCTCCCACGACGCAGGCGCTTAGTGCTTGCCTTCGAACAACTCGCGCCCGATCAGCATCCGGCGGATTTCATTGGTGCCGGCGCCGATGGCGTACAGCTTGGCATCGCGGAACAGGCGGCCAGTGTCGTATTCGTTGATATAGCCGTTGCCACCCAAGGCTTGGATGGCCTCGATGGTGACCTGCATCGCCGCTTCGGACGCCTGCAACAGGCAACCTGCCGCATCAGCACGGGACTGGTGGCCGGCATCGAAGTCGCGGCCGACTTGATAGGCGTAAGCGCGGCTGGACTGCAGGGCGATGTACATGTCGGCCAGCTTGCCCTGCATCAGGCCGAAGGTGCCGATCGCGGCGTCGAACTGCTTGCGCTCGCGTACATAGGGCAGGGCGATATCGAGTGCTGCCTGCATCAGTCCCAGTGGGCCACCGGCAATCACCAAGCGTTCGGTGTTTAAGCCGCGCATTAGCACCTTGGTGCCTTGGTTGACCTCGCCGAGGACGTTTTCTGCTGGAATTTCGCAGTCGACGAAAACCAATTCGCAGGTGTTGGAGCCGCGCATGCCGAGCTTGTCGAGTTTTTGCGCCGTCGAAAACCCCTTCATGCCTTTTTCGACGATAAACGCAGTCATGCACTTGCTGCCTGCTTCCTTGCCGGCGGTGCGCATGTACACGATCAGCACGTCCGCTTCCGGTCCGTTGGTGATCCACATCTTGTTGCCATTGGCGACCCAGGCATCGCCGCGCTTTTCAGCGCGGCAAGCCATGGAGCCGACCACGTCCGAGCCAGCGCCCGGTTCGCTCATCGCCAGTGCGCCGACGTGCTCGCCGGTGCACAGCTTGGGCAGGTACTTCTGGCGCTGTGCCTCATTACCATTCATGTACAGGTTCGACACGCACAGGTTCGAATGCGCAACGTAGGACAGGCCCACGGATCCGGACGCGCGGGAAATTTCTTCCATCGCGACCAAGTGCGCGAGATAGCCCATGTCGCTGCCGCCGAACTGCCCCGGCACGGTGATGCCGAGCAGGCCGAGGTCACCGAACTTGGCCCACAGATCGGTCGGGAACAGGTTGTCGTGGTCGATCTGCGCCGCACGCGGGGCAATTTCGGCGTCGGCGAAACGGCGTACCGCGTCGCGAAGGGAGTCGATTTCGTCACCGAGGGGAAAAGGGCGCATGGGTCGTCCGTGGCAAGAGTAATAACTTCATTTCGTCATCCCAGCGAACACTGGGATCCATCTTCAACGTCACCGTGGATCCCAGCTTTCGCTGGGATGACGGCCTTTTCAATTGTAGATTTGCAGATGTTTAGCTGCCGCGACGGCCTTGGAAGCGCGGTGCGATCTGGCCCAGGTGCGGAAGGCGCAGCTTGCCGATGGTGGCAATGCGCTCTTCGGCCATGCGATCGGCGGCCTTGTAGGTCGGGATGCCGTCGCGCTTGCTGATCTCGAAGATGCGGCCGAGGTTGAAGTAGATCGTGCGCAACATGCGCATCGCGCGCTCGCGGTTGTAGCCGTCGATCTCCAGCGACACGTTCATCAGGCCGCCTGCGTTTACCGCGTAGTCGGGCGCATACAGGATGCCCTTGCGCATGACTTCATCGCCAATTTCATCGGTTGCCAGCTGGTTGTTGGCCGCGCCGCAGATCACCTTGCACTTCAGGCGCGGCAGCGTGTTGACGTTCACCGTGCCGCCCAAGGCGCAGGGCGAATACACGTCGGCGTCGACGTCGTAAATCTGGTCGGCGGCAACCGCCTCGGCGCCATGGTCATCGACCGCGCGCTGCACCAGCTCTTTATTGATGTCAGTGACGAAGACTTTGGCGCCTTTCTCGCGCAGCAGCTTCACGAACTCCATGCCGACGTGGCCCACGCCCTGCACGGCGTAGGAATACTTGCCGACGTCTTCGTTGCCGTACTGCGCCTGCAGCGCCGCCATCAGGCCCTGCAGCGTGCCATAGGCGGTGAACGGCGAGGGGTCGCCCGAGCCACCGTGCACCTGGTGCACACCGGTGACGAATTCGGTTTCGCGGAACACGTATTCCATGTCGTTGACGTCAATGCCCACGTCTTCGGCGGTGATGTAGCGGCCGTTGAGCGAATTGACGAAGCGACCGAAGGCGCGGAACAGCGCTTCCGACTTGTCCTTGCCGGGGTCGGCGATGATCACGGCCTTGCCGCCGCCGAGGTTCAGTCCCGACACCGCCGCTTTGTAGGTCATGCCGCGGCTCAGGCGCAGCACGTCATTGAGCGCGTCCTGTTCAGTGGCATAGGGCCACATGCGCAGTCCGCCCAAGGCCGGGCCGAGCACGGAGTTGTGGATGGCGATGATCGCCTTCAGTCCGGCGTCCTTGTTGTGACAAAAGACGACTTCTTCGTGACCGGTTTGGGCGAGGGTTTCGAAAATCATGGCGGCTCCAGACTGACGTGCGCGGCTGTGGCGTCGGCCGAAGCCGATAATTCACGATAGAAAGCGCAGGCAAGGGTTTGTAATTTAAGGGATTGTTGCTGATATGCCAGCCCGAGTAAGGCGTCTGGCGCGGCATATTGTAAAGCAAACACTCTAAGGCCGCGTCCTTGCCGGACAAACCAAATGGCCCGCCCTCGGCGGTCCAGTTCTCGTGTCTGTCCGGTTTTTTCTTGGGCGCCGTTATACCTTAGGCATGGCCGTGTTCGTCTCTCCCCGGGAACCCGGCTGGCACTACCCTGGAACAGGGATTGGGCGACCGCCACGCGGTCGCCTTTTTTTTTCGGTCGGACTGGCCTGCTGGAGCTGCTGGGCTTCACTTCACGCCGTGAAAGCGTGTAGACAGGTGAAATGAGACCCCACCAGCCACTGACCGCCGCTTGATGCCTGACACCGCCAGCCTGCCGGCCACGATTGACGATACCCTGCTCAAAGGCCTGCTCAGGCGAATCGTTGATCGCGATTCCACCGCCTTGTCTGAGCTCTATACGCTGACGCTTGGGCGCATGCACGGCATGGTGATGCGCGTCTTGCGCAACGCCAGCGATGCCGAAGAGACCGTTGGCGACCTTTATCTGCAGGTCTGGGACAAAGCTCCCGACTACGTTCCCGAACGCGGCTCGGTCATGGCCTGGATGCTCAACATGGCGTGGAGCAGGGCGGTGGACCGTCTACGTCGCGGCCGCCGGCATTCGCGCGATGTTTCGCTGCATCCAGAAGACGGCGAGGATGCGTATAGAGATTGTGAAGGGTTGGACGCGGAGCAATCGGCCGCCGCCTGGACCTCGGCACGGGCGCTGCGCGATGCGTTTTCCGTCCTGACCGAACCGCAACGCCTTGTACTCACTTTGGCTTTCTACGACGACATGACCCACCTCGATATCGCTGCCAAAACCAACCTGCCCTTGGGTACGGTCAAATCGCACGCGCGTCGCGGCCTGTCGGCGCTGCGCGCTGCGCTGGCGCAGGATGGTTTGGAGGGCCCGGACGATGTCTAAGCTCGATCGCGAGCAGGCGCTGCTGCTGATGTCGCTGGCCAATGACCTTCCCGAAGCCCTGCCCAATGCCGCGGTGTCCGCGCGCATCCACAGCCGGATCCTTGCCAGTATTGATGCCGAGCCCTTGGTCGGCCATGCCCTGCGTAGCGATGAAGGCGACTGGGCGCCGCTTTTACCCGGCATCACCATCAAGACCCTGCTCAAGGACGCGGCACGTGGCTCGCAAACCACGTTGTGGCGCCTGCAGCCAGGCGCCTGCGTGCCCCCGCACCCGCATTCGCGCGATGAGGAGTGCCTGGTCTTGGAGGGCTCGATCATCTTGGCGGGTGTGGAATACCGTGCCGGCGATTTCGTGTTCGCCCGCGCTGGTGAGCGTCATGGCGAGATTTCTTCGCCAAACGGCGCCCTGTTCCTGATCCGAGGCGAGTCGGTACCAGACGCCTCGGTGCTGGCGCAACTGCGCAGCTGATTGACGCTGCATCCGCTTTTCCCTGAGCTGCGTACTCCGCTTCAACGACGCGATTTCGCGTCCGCGTGACCCAGGGAAACCCATGAAACGTCTGATCGCTGCCACCTTGTTGTGCCTGCTTGCCGTGCCGGTCGTCCAAGCCGCGGAGCCCGCGGCCGGTTCGCCGCCCATCCGTCAGCGTGACGGCATCTTGGTCGACTTGAAGGGACGGGGCCTCTACACCTTCGACAACGACGTCGAGCCCGGTGTTAGCACCTGCAACAACCAGTGCCGCCTGCTTTGGCCGCCGATCCTTGCTGACCAAGACGCCAAGCCCAAGGGCCAGTTCACGATCGCCAAGCGCACCGACGGCACCATGCAGTGGGCCTACAAGGGCAAGCCGGTTTACCGCTGGGCCTCCGACAAAGTGCGCGGTGACGCTGGTGGCGAGCGCGTCACGGGCTGGCACCTGATCACCCTGGCCAAGCCGACCACGCCGGTTGCGGCCAATCCTTCTAATGCCACCAAACCCACGACCAACAGTGAGAAAAAACAATGAGCCTGTCCGTCTTCCATCCGATGCCGGTGCGGACCGGCCTATTCCTGGCGCTTGCCGCGCTGTCCACGTCGGCCT
>JBBSAA010000068.1:0-12820 GCA_038252715.1 Lysobacterales bacterium
CGACAGCGATTCGGACATGACCGTCGCGCCTTGGACGTTAGCGCCGATCACCTGATGCGCCCACCACTGGTGCGCCAGCTCGTGCGCAGTGACGTAGAACACGTAGTCGATAGCGTCCTTGTCGCGCAGGTCGGCGATGAAACCAATGGACTCGGAGTAGGGGATGGTATTGGCGAAACTCTGTGCGAACGAACCGCTGATCCCGGGGAACTCAAGGATTCGGACCTGCTTGTGCTGGTAGGGGGTGAAGTTGGCCTGGTAATAGGTCATCGACTTCTTCACTGCCTCGATCATGCGATCAACGTTGTACGGGTGCTTGGGATCGTAGTAGACCTCGATCGGAATGCCGGCGACGCTGTCCTTCTTGACGGCCCAGCGTGCCGATAAGAAGGCATAGAAGGGCACCATCGGCCGATCCATCGCGTAATCGAAACAGCGTCGGCCGTCGCGCAGGTATTCCTTTTGCAGGTAGCCCGGGGCAATGCCGATCTGGTCCGGCGCCGTGCAGAACGTGGTCTTGAAATCGATCCAATCGGCATCGCGGGCGATATAGGTGCTAGCGCGCGCCGCTTGGTCCTCGAGCTTGGCCATGCGCGGCGCCTCACCCATCTTGCGCTTGCGCCGTTCATTGCGGTCCTGCATTTGCGCGTTCTGGTCGTAGCCGAAGCTGGGCATCAGGCCGGAATTGAAGAAGCTGCCGTTTTCGACCAATTGCGTTGGCGCGGTGCTGTTGCCAAAGCCATGCTGCTCAAAGCCGAAATCAAACTTCGCCACGCGGGTCTCGCCAGGCTGCATCGGGGTATCAAGTTTATAGATCCGATAACCTAAGGCCTCGTCATCGGTGACTAATTTGGAGCCGCCGAAATCGAAGGAATGGATCTGTGCCTGGGGCGGAAGCGAGACGTGTAAGTCAGCGATGGCGGTGTTGTGGGTATTGCGCAAGGTGTAAGTTCCACGGATCCGCACCGATTGTGTTTCGGGGTGCAAATCAACATCGGTCGCCACTGCGGCAATGCGCGGCTGCGGCAGGTCCTTGTATTTGCGATACAGGGTCTCGTAGCGCTGTTGCTCATCCTGCGCGACATTGCCGGGGATGTAGTGGTTGAGGACGTTGGTGTTCCAGAAGATGAAACCGCCGACGCTGACAAAGGCGACTAAGGTCAGCCCGAGCAGCCAGCCCGCGGGCCCGCGCAAGCGCTGTCGCGCCAACGTCAGGCGATCACGCCCGGACGGTGCCACGCCACGGACCCAGAACGCGGCCGAGATCAGCAGGAGTGCGGCAAGGCACAGTGACCAGTAGCCTTCAAACCAGAAGTGCGCTGGCAGGAAATGGCCATAACCATTCATGTCCGAATACGGCGTGCCGGGTGCGCTGGCGTAGTTGTAGAGGTTGTGGTCAAAGTTCCAAATGCCCAGCACGGCCTGCAGCACGAGGATGGCAATTAACAGGCCAAAGCCAGCAAACTTATTGTTGGTCAGCACCTGCAGTACCAGCGCCAGTCCACCCATCAACACGAAGGTCACCGAGCTGATAGCTAGGGCCTTGGCGTACAGGGCGGGCTCCAGCACGGTGTAGCCCTTGCCCAGCTGCAGCAACATTGAAACGCCGGCGCCAATGGCTTGGAAGGTAATGATTACGGCGATCAAGGCGGTGAATTTCGCCGCCAACGGAAGCCAATTCGGGACCGGCATGGCATCGGTAACTTCGCCAAGTTTTGCGCTGCGCTCCTTGAACACCAGTTCGCCGGCGTAGAACATCACGATGAGGATCAAGAAGAAGCTGAAAGAGCCCTGCAGGGTTTGCAACATCAGGGACGTGACGGGATAGACCTTGGTGCCATACAGCGACTGCATGATCGACGTGCTGGCAATGAAATTAGCCAATCCGATCACCAGCATTACTAGGAACGGTATGCCGCGGAAGACTCCGAGCGTATCGAAACGCACCTGGCGCAGGAATTGGGCGAACACCGATCCCGCGTTGAAGCGTGGCGTTGCGACCGATAACTGCGTCTTCGCCAATGCCAGCCGAGGAGCGGCGGAAGCTGGCTGCGGTTTTGCCTTGCCGAAAAGACGCTTGCCCGTGCCGGTGCGCTCTGGCTTGAACAGCCGGTACGCAGCGCCCGCGGCGGCCAGCGCAATGCTTACCCACAGCACGCGATTTGCCAGCAGATAGCCCATGACTTGCGGCAGCTGGGTGTTGCGCTCTTCCGCCGACCAGTACCGAATCATTCGACCGAAGGCGCGCATGCCCATCGGGTCGGTCAGCGTCGCGATCCAGACATTGTCCATGTCGCGCATCAGCGAGCCAGCGACGCCATTGAGGACGAAATAGGCAATCACTCCGATGTAGACGGCCAGCAGGCTGCGCGTGGTGACCGCCAGCAGCGCGAGGAACGCGCCAGTGATGAACAGGTTAGGCAGCACGACGACGGCAAAGCTCCACGCATACGGCCAGAGCGCGTGCGGTCCTAGGCGCTCGGAATCGACCCACGGCATGAACGACGCCAGGAACAGGCCGGCGGCAAACACGAGGTAGACAATCAGGCTGGCGGCAAGCGCGGCAGTGAAGCGGCCAATAAGGAACTGGTGCTTGCGCATCGGGCTGGAAAAGAACAAGTCCGCAGTGCCAATCTCAAAATCGCGCAGCAAGGCGTTGGCAATGAAGATGCCGATGACCAGCAGCCCGAGGACCGAGGAGATGAACATGAACTGGGCCACGACCGTCGGCGCGTTGCGATCAACATTGCCGATGGCATTGCCCAGTGTTACCGCATCGGTGCTGCCGGCGCTGAAAGAAATCAGTCCAAACAGCAGCGCCAATAACCAAAGCAGGGGAGAGCGGAGCTGTTCGCGCAGCTCGAAGCGGAAGAATTCAAAAGTCATGTCTAGTCCCGGTTCAAGCGGCGTGGGCTTGCTGACGTAGGCGCTGGAAATACACGTCTTCCAGATCAGGGGCGATGCGTTCGAAGCCGTCTTCCGGCGCGTCGGCGCTGAAAACGTGAATCACCGGCTTGCCGCCAACTAGGCGCGTAGAAAGTACGGTAAAGCGTGTCTCGTAGTCGGCAAGCGCCGTCTTGGCCACCTGCTTGCGCCAGACTTGGTTGCTCAGCGCCTCGATGGCGTCAGCGGGCTTGCCGGTCAGCAGCACTTGCCCCTTGTTCATGATCGCCATCGTCGGGCACAGGTCAGTGACGTCTTCGACGATGTGCGTGGACAGGATCACCGCGACCTGTTCGCCAATTTCCGACAGCAAGTTGAGGAAGCGATTGCGCTCCTCCGGATCGAGACCGGCGGTTGGCTCATCGACGATGACTAGACGCGGATTGCCAAGCAAGGCCTGGGCGATGCCGAAACGCTGGCGCATGCCGCCCGAGAACGTGCCGAGCTTACGCTTGCGCGCGTCCCACAAGTTCACCTGCTGCAGCAGGCCATCGACGACTTCCCGGCGCTGCTTGCGCTGGGTCAGCCCCTTGAGCACGGCGAAATGTTCCAGCAGATCCTCAGCGCTAACCTTCGGATACACGCCGAAGTCCTGCGGCAGGTAGCCCAGTTGTCGGCGGACCGTGTCCTTGTCCCGCAGGACATCTATCTTGCTGCCGTCGGCGGCCTCGAACTCGACACTGCCCGAATCGGCTTCTTGCAAGGTCGCCAGCGTACGCATCAAGGAGGATTTACCGGCGCCATTGGGGCCGAGCAGGCCAAACATGCCGCGGGGAATGTCGAGGTTGACGTCGGCCAGCGCGCGCACGCCGTTGGAGTAAGTCTTGCTGAGGGAGCGAATAGTGAGCACGGAATCTCCAGGGCAGGGGCTTGCACAGTGGCGTGGGGTCAAGCCCGAGTCTATGGCCTGACGTCCGTTTGAACCTAGTCCGCAAGTCATGGTCAGGCGCTGGTGTTGGCCGCGACACCGACTCGGGGCCACAATAGGGCTCGACTGGAAAGAGGGCGGGAAGCCATGGCGGAGCTCAAGGAAGCGCGCGTACCGGACATTGGTGGCCTCAAGGCTGTGCCGGTGATCGAGATGCTGGTCAAGGTCGGTGACACGATCAAGAAGGACCAAGGCTTGGTCACGCTTGAATCGGATAAGGCAACGATGGAAGTACCGGCCCCGTTCGACGGCATCGTGCGCGAGATCCGGATCAAGCTTGGCGACGAGGTGACTGAAGGCGCCGTGGTCGCGATGATTGAAACCAGCGCGGCGTCCGCCACGCCTCCGCCGCCACCTGCAGCTGTACCTGCTCCTGCTGCGCCGCCCGTTGCGGCACTGGCCGCTGCGCCTACTGTTGCCGCGTCCGTCGCTACGACGGCGGCACCAGCGCCGCCACCGGCCACTGCACCGGCTGCGTCCGGTCCGACCCGCAGCCCACCGGTCGCCTTCGATGCCGACTCGCTGATGCCCGAGAAAGTGCCCTACGCCAGCCCGGCAGTGCGCGTATTCGCTCGCGAGCTGGGTGTTGATCTCGCACAGATCACCGGCAGCGAGCGCGGCGGTCGCATCGTCAAGGAAGACGTGCAGAATTTCGTCAAGCAGTCCTTGGCCGGAGGTGGCGCCGTTTCCGCCGGAGGCGGTGCGGGCTTGAACCTGCTGCCGTGGCCGCAGGTTGATTTTGCCAAGTTTGGCTCGATCGAGTCGCAGCCGCTGTCGCGCATCAAGAAAATTTCCGGCGCGAACCTGCATCGTAACTGGGTCAGCATCCCGCATATCACCCAGCACGATGAAGCCGACATCACCGACATGGAGGCATTTCGCAAGAAGCTGGGCGAGGAACAAAAAGACGTCAAGGTGACGCCGCTGGTATTTTTGATCAAGGCGGTGGTAGCTGGCTTGAAAAAGTATCCGCAGTTCAATGCCTCGCTCGACGGCGACAACTTGATCCTGAAGCACTATTTCCACATCGGTATCGCCGTCGACACCCCGGACGGCTTGGTCGTGCCGGTGCTGCGCGACTGCGATAGCAAGGGTTTGCTGCAGCTGTCGGCAGAATTGGCGTCGATCAGCACGCGGGCGCGCGAGAAAAAACTGGGTCCGGCGGAAATGCAGGGCGGCTGCTTCTCGATTTCCTCCCTCGGCGGCATTGGCGGCACCGGCTTCACGCCGATCATCAATGCCCCGGAAGTGGCAATCTTGGGCGTGTCGAAATCGCAAATGCGCCCGGTGTGGAACGGCAGCGAGTTTGCCCCGCGCCTGATGCTGCCGCTATCGCTGAGCTATGACCATCGCGTGATTGATGGCGCGGCCGCGGCGCGTTTCACCGCGTACCTGTCGCAGGTGCTCGGTGACCTGCGCCGGCTTTTGGTCTGAGGGCCGCACGATGAGCACGATTGAAATTAAGGTTCCCGACCTCGGCGGCAGCAAAGACGTCCCCGTGATCGAGTTGCTGGCTAAGCCAGGCGATACGATCGCCAAGGACCAGGGGCTGCTGACGCTCGAGTCGGACAAGGCCACGATGGAAGTGCCGTCGACCGCCGCCGGTGAGTTGAAGGAGCTTCGGGTCAAAGTCGGCGATTCGGTGTCGGAAGGGCAGGTAATCGCTGTGCTCGAAAATGACGCCGTCGTACCGGCTCCTGTCCCCAAGGTTGAGGTTTCGAGGGCAGACGAGGCGGCGACGACGGCTCCCGCAGCGTCGCCCTCACTCCAACCCTCTCCCGAGGGGAGAGAGAGCCAAGGCGTGCCGTCGCCGGTTGCGGCAACTAGCAGCGGCACAAAAGCCGATATCGAATGTGCGTTGGTCGTGCTAGGCGCGGGCCCCGGCGGCTACACGGCGGCGTTTCGCGCCGCTGACCTAGGCATGGATGTCGTGCTCATCGAGCGCTATGCAGAAATCGGCGGTGTGTGTCTCAACGTCGGCTGTATTCCGTCCAAGGCGCTGTTGCATGCGGCCGAGGTGATCGAGGAAGCCAAGCATGCGTCGAGCTTCGGCGTGACGTTCGGCGAAGCGAAAATCAATCTCGACCAGCTGCGCGCGCACAAGGACAAGGTCGTCGGCCAGCTGCGCAACGGCCTAGTGGGCATGGTCAAGGCGCGCAAAGTGCGCTCAGTCACCGGCACGGCCAGCTTCGTTTCGCCCAATGAAATCGCGGTGCAGACGCCCGATGGTAAGAAGCTGCTGCGTTTTGGCCAATGCATTATTGCCGCCGGATCGCAGCCAGTGAAGTTGGCGGCGTTCCCGTGGGACGACGCACGCGTCATGGACTCCACCGATGCGCTGATGCTTGCCGACATTCCCAAGCAGCTGTTGGTAGTTGGCGGCGGCATTATCGGCCTGGAAATGGCCTGCGTTTACTCGGCGCTTGGCAGTGCCGTGACCGTGGTTGAATTCCTGCCGCAGCTGATGCCGGGCGCAGATCCAGATTTGGTGCGTCCCTTGTCGGAAATGCTGAAAAAACGCGGTGTCGCGATCCACCTTGCGACCAAGGTCGTCAAGGTTGAAGCAACCAAAGCCGCGCTGTTGGCGACGTTTGAAGGTGAAAAAGCGCCAGCCAACACGAAATACGACCGGGTCCTGGTTTCGGTGGGCCGCACGCCGAACGGTGGCAAGCTCGGCGCAGAAAAAGCGGGCGTGACCGTCAGCGATCGTGGCTTCATCGCCGTCGACACGCAGATGCGAACCAATGTGCCGCACATCTTCGCCATTGGCGATCTCGTTGGCCAGCCGATGCTGGCCCACAAGGCCACGCACGAGGGCAAGCTAGCCGCGGAAGTCGCGGCCGGTGAAAAGCGTGAGTGGGTGGCGCGCGCCATTCCGTCGGTGGCCTACACGGACCCGGAGGTGGCTTGGGTTGGCGTTACCGAAACCGAGGCCAAGGCCAAGGGGCTGAAAGTTGGCGTGGCGAAGTTCCCGTGGGCGGCATCGGGTCGCGCGATCGGGATCGGTCGCACGGAAGGCTTCACCAAGCTGATTTTTGATGAGGCTAGCCATCGCGTGGTCGGTGGCGGCATCGTTGGCGTGCACGCGGGTGATCTCATCTCGGAAGTCGCGTTGGCGATCGAAATGGGCTGTGAAGCCGGCGACATCGGCCACACGATCCACCCGCACCCGACCCTGAGCGAGTCGGTGGGCATGGCTGCCGAAGTTTTCGAAGGCAGCATCACTGACCTGTATATTCCGAAGAAGAAATAACTCGGCAGGAAGGGGCAAGCCATGATCGTGAGCATTGGGTATTTCGTTTTAGGCTTGTTCCTGCTGCTGCTTGGCGGCGATTCGGTGGTGAAGGGCGCGTCCGGCTTGGCCCAGCGCTTGGGCTGGTCACCGTTCAAGGCCGGCCTGCTGCTAGTGGCCTTTGCGACCTCTATCCCCGAGTTGGCCGTCAACGCCATGGCCTTCAGCCGAGGTAATACCGACCTTGCCTTGGGCAACGCCGTGGGCAGCAACATCGTCAACATCGGCCTGACGCTGGCCGTTGCTGCGATCGCCGCGCCATTGCTGCTGCAGATGCGGCTGCTCGCCGGCCAGATCGTATTCCTGCTCGTCGCCACTGGCCTGCTACTAGTATTCGCGCTCGATGGCGCGCTCGCGCGCTGGGAAGGCGCGGTGATGCTGGCCGGTTTCATCGCTTTGTTGGCTTACATGCTGAGCCGCAGCAACCAAGAGCCGGCGGTCGTGCAAACCGAACTCGCCCAGTTCGCTGACACCCGCACCGGTATGGTCCAGAACCTCGTGCGCGTCGCTATCGCGGCCGTTGCGCTGTTTTTCGGCGGCAAGCTCGTCGTAGAAAATGCGCCCTTGCTTGGCTCTGCGATGGGCTTTGGCTCGCTGCTGACCGGCCTGCTGTTAGTCGCGATTGCGACCGCGCTTCCGGAAGTCGTTACCGCGGTCATGGCGGCGCGGCAAGGCCAGCCCAACGTCGTGGCCGGACATGTGCTGGGCGCGAGTCTGTTTAATCTATTGTTCATCGTCGGCGGCATGGCCGTGATCAAGCCGATCGTGATTCCTGCGTCGTTCGTCGGGCTGGAGCTTCCGGCCGCGATGGCGTTTGTGTTGGCGCTCTACCCGATTTTCGGCGGCGACCTGCGTATTAGCCGGCGCGAAGGCGGCGTCTTACTCGCTCTGTTTGTCGCCTTCGTCGCCTTTGAGCTGGCGCTGGCATGGCGCTAATACGATGAGTGACATTTCGCCAGTGCAGCGTGCGAGCAACGCGTTTGCAGAATTCCTCCGCTTGGAGTCTGCGGGGGGCATCTTGTTGGTCGCGGCGGCGGCGCTGGCGCTGATCGCGGCCAATACCCCGCTTTCCGCGCCCTATCAGGCGTTTTTCGACCTGCCGGTGCAAGTGCGTTTTGGCCCCTTGAATTTGGACAAAGCATTCTTGCTTTGGATCAATGACGGATTGATGGCCATTTTCTTCCTGTTGGTCGGGCTTGAACTCAAGCGCGAGATCCTGGAAGGGCAATTCGCCGATCGCAGCCAGATTGCGCTACCGGTAGTCTGTGCGATCGGCGGCATGGCGCTGCCCATGGCTTGCTACGCCTTGCTCAATCATGGCGATTCCTTGGCAATGCGCGGCGTGGCGATCCCAGCGGCCACCGACATCGCGTTTGCGCTCGGCGTGCTGTCCTTACTGGGCTCGCGCGTACCGATGGCGTTGAAGCTGCTGTTGACTGCAATTGCCGTCGCCGATGACTTGGGCGCGATCTTGATCATCGCGTTTTTCTACACCGAGAACCTGTCCTTGCTGTCGCTGGCGGTCGCCAGTGGCGCGTTGGTCTTGCTGGTTGTCATCAACCGACGCGGCGTGACGAGCTTGGGTCCTTACGCCGTGCTTGGCGCGGTAATGTGGGTAGCCCTGCTCAAGTCAGGCGTGCATGCCACCTTGGCTGGCGTGATCCTCGGCATGACGATTCCGCTGTCGTCCGCCAAAGACCCAACGGTACGACCGCTCGAAACGCTCGAGCACGGGCTGCACCCGTGGGTCGCGTTCGGCATCTTGCCCTTGTTCGCTTTTGCCAACGCCGGCGTGCCGCTCACTGGATTGAGTTTGGCCAGTCTTATGCAGCCGGAGCCGTTGGGCATTGCATTGGGCTTGCTGGTCGGTAAGCAGGTGGGCATTTTCGGTGCCGCCGCGCTGCTGATTTCGCTCGGCTGGGCAAAACGACCGGACGACGTGAGTTGGTCTTCGCTGTTCGGTATGTCGATCCTTTGCGGCATTGGCTTCACGATGAGTCTATTCATCGGTTCGCTCGCCTTTGGCGCCGACGATCAAACCCGACTGGTGCTGAGCCGCATCGGCATTCTTGCCGGGTCACTGACCGCCGCCGTTGCTGGCTATTTTTGGCTGTGGAAGTCACTGCCGGCGCCGAACCGCACGTGAGTGCCCTGTTGGTATTGGGCCTGAGTGGACAGGTGGGACTTGCGATGCGGCCGAAACTGGCGCAGCGCGGTTTGTCTGTCCTGGCACTTTCCCGCCGTCCTCGCGCCGACGAAGCTGGCGTGACTTGGCTGACCGGGGCGATGCCCTCGGGACCGGATTGGCCCGAGGCGGTCGACGCAATAATCAGCTTGGGTCCTTTGGACGCATTTGCCGAGTGGTTCGTGCGCCATGCGCGGCCCGGTGTGCGTGTGGTCGCGCTCGGATCCACTAGCCGCTACAGCAAGCAAAATTCCCCCGATGCCGACGAGCGCGACGTCGCGCGCCGCCTGGCCGCGGCCGAATCGCTGCTGTTTTCGAGCGGTCACGCGGTAACCGTGTTGCGGCCAACGCTGATCTACGGTTCGGGGCACGACCGCAGCCTATCGCCGCTGGCCGAGTTTGCTCGCCGTCGGGGCTGGATGGTCCTGCCGGTCGGCGGCACTGGCCTGCGCCAGCCGGTCCACGTCGATGACGTCGCCGAAGCTGTGCTGCGCTGCCTCGAGCGACCTCAGACCAGCGGTCACGCCTATGACCTGCCGGGCGGCGAGCGGCTGACTGCCTCGGCTATGTTCGAAAGAGCCCTGCGCCGGCAGGCACCGGCCTGCCACCTTTGGCATGTGCCGGGCTGGCTTTTCCGCCTGGCAGTGACGATCGCTGGCGGAATTGGCCTGTCGCGGGTCAGTTCACGGGGCTTCTTGGCCCGTTTGAGCGGAGACCAGGTCGCCGACCGACAGCCGGTCGAAAACGCGTTGGGCCTGCAACTGCGGGCCTTTGAGCCCTAATTCTTGTCGAATTGTGCGCCGCAGCAAAAAAGAATTTCACTTTCCGTACGCCAGAGCATTGCTTATTGGGTTAACGGACTTTTAAGATTGGGTTAGAGTAAAGCCTCCAACACCGGGGGGAGGTTGGGGAATCTGCAGTCCGTGCACTCCCGCCAACTCTAAATGGCCAGTCCGCCTTGCGCTGACGGCTCCGCAACACGCCCGTATCGTTCGCCCTGATGAGGATCCGAAGCAATGAATTCCAAGCAACCTTTCCGCGGGATGCTCTCCCGCGCCCCGCTGGCCTACGCCGTCGCCGCCGCTTTGCTTGCCGCCGCTCCGGCCGCGCAAGCCTTCGAATTCAGCAAGGGCGAGCTGACCGGTAGCCTCGATACCACCGTCTCCTATGGCATCTCGGTCCGCACCGAAGCACCGAGCAACGGTCTGATCGGTAAATCCCAGTTCAATCCGCTGCTTTGCGCGCAGGCTATCCCGCTCGGCGCAATCCCGCCGGGTCCGCTCCGCTGCACCTCGACCGGCGGCGTCCCCGGCTCAGCGGCGCAAATCGCCGCGCCAGGCCGCTTCTCGGTCAACCGCGACGATGGCGACGTGAAATGGGGCGAGAACGAAGCCTTTTCCAACGCCTTCAAAATCACCTCCGAGCTGAGCTTGAAGTGGAACAGTTGGGGCGCGTTCACCCGCGCCAGCTATTTCTACGATTTCGACAACACCGGTCGCACCGACCTGACCAAGGCCGCGCAAGAGAAGGTGGGCAAGGATTTCCGCCTGCTGGACGCGTTCGTCTACAAGGATTTCAAAGTCGGTGAGCATCAGGGTAGCGTTCGCCTCGGTCGCCAGCTGGTTAGCTGGGGCGAGAGCACGTTCATCCAAAACGGCATCAACGTCATCAATCCGGTCGACGTCTCCAAGCTGCGTGTGGCCGGTTCCGAGCTGAAAGAAGCCTTCCAGCCGCTCGACATGATCTGGGGCTCGTTCAGCTTCTCCGACACGCTGTCGGTCGAAGCCCTGTACATGTTCGAGTTCGAAGAAGTCGAAGTCGATCCGTCCGGCACTTACTTCAGCTCGAACGACTTTGCGTCCCCGGGCGGTACCTATGTGATGCTCGGTTTCGGCGTCGCGCCGCAGCCGGTCAACAATCCCGAGTTCTTCAACCGCACCTGCTTCGGCGGTCCGGGCAATGTCGTCAACAGCGATCGTTACGGCCCGCTGTCGCAGCGTTATGGCGCGGCCACCGCGGCGCAGATCATCACCATCGGTTGCGGCAGCGCCTTCCCGCGCGTCGAGAACCGCAATGCCAGCGACAAGGGCCAGTACGGCGTCGCCCTACGTTGGTTCTCGGAAGGCCTGGGCAATACCGACTTCGGCTTCTACTTCTTGAACTACCACAGCCGCCTGCCGCTGCTGTCGGGTATCTCGGTCACCGGCACCGCTGCCAACACCGGCCGGTTCTTCGTGGAGTATCCGGAAGACATCCAGATGTACGGCCTGAGCTGGAATACCTCGATCCCAGGCGGCATCGCTTGGCAGGGTGAAATCAGCCATCGTCCGAACATGCCGCTGCAGGTGGACGACGTCGAACTGCTGTTCGCCGGCCTCACCCCGCTCAATGCCTTCATCGCCCCGCAGGCGCTGAAGTTCCAGAGCCAGCTCGGCGACTATTCGTTCGGCCAAGAAGTCCGCGGCTGGCGTCGTCATGAAGTCTCGCAGCTGCAGATGACCTTCACCAAGGCGTTCAGCGAAGTGCTCGGCGCCAACCAGCTCGCACTCGTCGGCGAAATTGGCGGTACCGAAGTTTGGGACCTGCCGAGCCAGTCCGTCCTGCGCTATGAAGGTGAAGGTACTGATACCGGCGGTGGCGCCAGCGTCGCTGACTACACCTACACCAACATCCCGGGCGTCGGCCTGGTGCCGCTCGCCGCGCTCACCGCGCAGCAGGGACCCAAGGGTGGCTTGCGCAATCCTCAGAAGCTGAACGGTGGTTTCCCGACGCAGTTCTCTTGGGGCTATCGCGTTGCCGCCAGGGCTGACTACTCCAGCGCATTCGGCACCCCGGTCACGTTGTCGCCACGCATTGCGTTCAACCATGACGTCCACGGCATCACGCCCGGACCGGGTGGTAACTTCCTCGAGGGCCGTAAGTCCGGCACCCTCGGGCTGGAGGCGAACTACCTCAATAAGCTCGTATTCGATTTCAGCTACACGAGCTTCTTCGGCGGCGCGCCGTACAATCAGATCGCCGACCGCGATTTCGCTTCCTTCAGCGTCAAATATTCGTTCTGAGCCATAAAGGGAGGGCAGACGATGAAATATTTCCAGAAGACCGCGTTGACCACATTGATCGGCGCGGCGATTTTCGCGACCGGTGTTGCACAAGCCAACGTCAGCGCTGATAAGGCCGCCCAGCTGGGCGGCACGCTCACCCCGATGGGTTCGGAGAAGGCCGGCAACGCTGCCGGCACGATTCCGGCCTGGGACGGCGGCATCACGCGCCCGCCGGCGGGCTACAAGATTGGCGCGTCGCATATCGATCCGTACGCGTCTGACAAGGTTCTGTTCCAAGTCACGCCGCAAAACTTCCAAAAGTACGCCGCGCAGCTGTCGGAAGGCCAAAAGGCCATGTTCGGGCGCTACAAGACGTTCCGCATGGACATTTATCCGACCCGTCGCAGCGCCTCGTTCCCGGCGCGTAC
>JBBSAA010000069.1:0-12679 GCA_038252715.1 Lysobacterales bacterium
ACCGGACCGACATCGGTCGACAGCAGGGCCGGATCACCCACGACCAACTCGTCCATTGCGCCCGACAGCATATGAATCACCTTGTCGGCGATATCAGACTGGATGAACAAGATGCGCGCCGCTGAGCACCGCTGCCCCGCGGAATCGAATGCGGCCGTCATTGCGTCCTTGACCAACTGCTCGGGCAAGGCCGAGGAGTCGGCGATTAGCGCATTTTGCCCGCCGGTCTCGGCGATCAAGGTTGCCAGCGGCGCATTGCGCGCGGCCAGAGCGCGATTGATCGCCCAAGCCGTATCCGTGGAACCGGTGAATACCACGCCAGCAACGCGCGGATCGCGGGTTAGCGCCGCGCCGACCGTGGCGCCATCACCGGGCAGGAACTGTACGACGTTCTCCGGCACACCGGCTTCATGCAGCAACTGGATCGCGACAAACGCAATCAAGGAGGTTTGCTCGGCGGGCTTTGCAATCACCGTATTGCCAGCGGCGAGCGCCGCAGCTACTTGGCCCATGAAGATCGCCAGCGGGAAATTCCACGGACTAATGCACACGAACACGCCGCGGCCATGCAGTTGCAGCTCGTTGGATTCACCGGTCGGGCCAGGCAGCTTCTCCGCTTGCCCGAACAATTTTCGGCCCTGCACGGCGTAGTAGCGGCAAAAATCCACTGCTTCGCGCACTTCGGCAACCGAGGCCGACAGCGACTTGCCCGCTTCCTTGATGCACAACGCGATCAGCTCGGGCATGCGCGCTTCCATCAGGTCTGCTGCGTGCTCGAGGATCTTCGCGCGGCTGGCCGCAGGCGTGTGGTCCCAGTCGTTGAACGCGGCGCGCGCATTCACCAGTGCACGCTCTACTTGCGCCGGCTCGCTGGCTTGCCAGCGACCGACGACCTCGCGGCGATCGGCCGGATTGGTCACCTCGATGGTGGCGCCGTTGCTGGTCGCACCCGGCACCAGCGGCGCGCCACGCCAGGGCTTGATCGCGGCATTGATGCGGTCGGCGAGTGCGATCAAGTCTTTGTCGTTGGCCAAGTTGACGCCCATGGAATTTTTCCTCTCCTCGCCAAAGATGGCGAGCGGCTGCGGGATACGGGGATGCGGCTTGCTGTCGAGCGCGGTAACGAACGCGACTGGATCGGCGACCAACTCGGCCGGAGGAAGCGTCTCATCAGTGATTCGGTTGACGAAGCTCGAGTTCGCTCCGTTTTCCAGCAATCGTCGAACGAGATAGGGCAACAAATCCTCATGCGAACCCACCGGTGCATACACGCGGCAGGGCACATCGAGCTGCTGCTTGCCGATGGTCTCGGCGTACAGGTGGTCGCCCATCCCGTGCAGGCGCTGGAATTCGTAGGCCTTGCCGACGCCCATGCGATGGATCGCGGCGATCGTCTGTGCATTGTGCGTGGCGAACATCGGATACAAGGCGTCGGTCGCGGCCAGCATCTTGCGCGCGCAGGCGAGATAGCTAACGTCGGTATTGGGCTTGCGGGTGAACACCGGGTAGCCGGCTAGGCCATCGACCTGCGCCTTCTTGATTTCCGAATCCCAATACGCGCCCTTGACCAAGCGCATCGGCATACGCCGGCCGGTTTGACGGGCGAGATCGGCGAGGTAGTCAATCACGAACGGCGCGCGTTTTTGATACGCCTGCACGGCGAGGCCGTAGCCTTCCCAACCGTCAAGCGATTTGTCGACGAAGGCGCCACCAATGACATCAAGCGATAGCTCAAGGCGCTCAGATTCTTCGGCGTCGATCGTAAAGCCTATTCCCTGCGCCTTTGCCAGCTGCGCCAGTTCCAGCACGCGCGGCGTCAGTTCCGACCAGACCCGGGCGCGCTTAGCCAATTCATAGCGCGGGTGCAGCGCCGACAGCTTCACTGAGATGGACGGCGCCGCAAACACGTCGGCATACGGCCCACCGGCGCCGATCGACTTGATAGCGTCGCGATAGGCTTGCAAGTAGCGCGCGGCATCCTTGGCAGTGAACGCGCCTTCACCCAGCATGTCGAACGAATAGCGATAGTTGGCGTTGTCGCCCTTGCGCGAGCGCTCGAGCGCTTCCTCGATCGTCCGCCCCATCACGAACTGATGGCCCATGATCCGCATCGCTTGGCGCACCGCGAGGCGGATAGCCGGTTCACCCATGCGGCCAACCAAGCGTTTGAATGCGCCAGCCGTGTCGCGCTGCAGGTCGCCCGCGAGGGTGACCATGCGGCCGGTCAGCATCAGGCCCCAGGTCGAGGCATTGACCAGCACCGAACTGGAGCGGCCTACGTGGGCATCCCAGTCGGCGTCGCCGAGCTTGTCGCGGATCAGCTTGTTAGCGGTGCCTTGGTCGGGAATGCGCAACAGCGCCTCGGCCACGCACATCAGCAGCACACCTTCCTCCGACGAGAGGTCGTATTCGCGCATGAAGGCTTCAACCATGGCCGGATCTGCCGCACGGATACGGGTGCGCTCGACCAGCGCGATCGCCGTGGCTTGCACCGCCGCTTGGTCGGCGTCGGGCAGGCGCGCCTGTTCCAGCAGTTCGGCGAGGTGTTGCGCTTCATCGCGCAGGTAGGCGTCGGTAATGGCTTCGCGCAGCGGCGACGCGGACGCGGGCAGTTCGGGGCTCAAGATGGGCGTCACGACGTTCCCGGGGTGAGGGTTGCGGCGTCGACGCCGCGAACCCAGCATTCTAGTCGCCGCCATCGTGCCCGGCAAAGGCGAAACACGCGGCGTCGGCACATGTGAAGGGAATGCATTGGCAGACCGCCCAAGTGACCACCGCCCGTACTTGGCCGTACTTCGCTTGCCCCGCCGTAGCGAGCGGGCGTAAAATTCGCGGGTTTCCTGCCATTGACGCAGCCTTGGAGTTGTTGTGATTGAGCGCGTTCCGTCGTTGGTTTCCGGCGCGGAGTGGCAGCTCTTGCTGCGGCCTAGGCGTGCGCTGACGATGGAACAGTTCAAAGTGCTGTTTGCGATGCTGGCCGGGGCAATGTGGGTCGTGGCCTTGGCAACCTACAGTCAGGGCAACTTTTTTGCCCCGCTCTTTGCGTTGATTGACAGCGTCTTGGTTGGGCTGGCGCTGCGCTGGGTTTGGCGGCAGGGCGAGCGTTACGAAATCATCGCGTGGGGCGAGCGCACACTACAGGTGCACCGCTCAACGCAGTTGGCACCGGCGTTTTGCGCACACCCGTACTGGGTGCGGCTGCAAGTGAGGTTCAGATCCGGGCAAGCGCGGCTGTGGCTGGGCTCGCGCGGCAAAGAGGTAGAGGTTGGGGCATTCCTGTCTGACGAGGAACGCCTAGACCTGGCGAAACAGTTGAAACAGTTGCTGGCACTCCCCGCGGACGGCCAGCGTGAAGATCACAGCTTGAGGTAGGTTCCGATGAATTCAGCTTCGAACACCACGCGCTCTTTGCGTTATGCCATCGCTTTGGCAGCCATGACGGCCACGTCGGCCTGGGCCGCGGCGCCGGTGGAGCCGACCGACCCGGTCCGCTGGCAGCTCAACATGACCCCAGGCGTGACCGCCACCGCGGCCAATGCTTACTACGCGCACATGATCATGTTCTGGATCTGCGTCGTGATTGGCGTGATCGTGTTTGGCGCGATGGCCTATGCAATGTTCAAGTTCCGCCACTCCAAAGGCGCGGTGCCGGACAAGGGCTTTACCCACAGCACCACCCTGGAGCTGATCTGGACCACGATCCCGGTACTGATCCTGATTGGTTCTGCCATCCCGGCGACCAAGCTGGTGATGGAGGAATACAACGCCAGCCACGACCAGACCCCGGCGGAAATGACCGTCAAGGTGACCGGCTATCAGTGGATGTGGCAGTACGAATACGTCAACGAGAACGTCAGCTACATCAGCCGCTTGGCCCGTGAATCCGACGCGCTGCGCCAGAACAAAGCCAGCAGCCAGGCCGAAATTGGGGCCGCTGACCACTATCTGCGCAATGTCGACAAACCGCTGGTCATCCCGGCCGACACCCGCGTGCGTTTCGTCATCACCGCCGACGACGTGATCCACGCTTGGTGGGTCCCGGCCTTGGGCTGGAAGCAGGACGCGATCCCAGGCGTCATTAACGAAGCCTGGACCCAAGTCTCACGCCCCGGCACCTACCGCGGCGTCTGCGCCGAGCTGTGCGGCAAGGACCATGGCTTCATGCCGATCGTGGTCAAGGTCGTGCCGAAGGCCGAGTACAAGACGTGGTTGGCCGAGCAGAAAACGGCGAATCCGGACACGGCGGCCACCGCGCTCGCGGTCCCGGTAGACGCACCGGCCACTGGCGTCGCGCCGGCGGCTGCGGCCACCACAGCCCCGGCAGTCGCCGTGGCTGCCGGCGGCGCTGGCTGAGCCCAGCGAGCACCGATTCACCCCCCTTTTTCGCATCCGCATCAGAACAAATAGAGGCAAGCGACATGGCATACGACAGCGCCGCCCACGACGATCACGGTCACGACGACCATGGTCACCAGCAGAGCTTCTTCCAGCGCTGGTTTAACTCCACCAATCACAAGGACATCGGTACGCTGTACCTGGTGTTCGCCCTGATCATGTTCTTCATCGGCGGTGCGATGGCCATGGTCATCCGCGCCGAGCTGTTCCAGCCTGGCCTGCAATTGGTGTCGCCGGAATTCTTCAACCAGATGACCACCACGCACGCGCTGGTGATGATCTTCGGCGCGGTAATGCCGGCCTTCGTCGGCTTGGCCAACTGGATGATCCCGATGATGATTGGCGCGCCGGACATGGCGCTGCCGCGAATGAACAACTGGTCATTCTGGATCATGCCGTTCGCATTCACCCTGCTGCTGATGCCGCTGATTCTTGAAGGGTTCGGCATTGGCGGTGGCGGTCCGGCCGGCGGCTGGACGATGTACCCGCCGCTGTCCCTGCAGGGCGGCAACAACACCGCGTTCATGATCTTTGCCATCCACCTGATGGGTGTGAGCTCGATCATGGGTGCGATCAACATCATCGCCACCATCCTCAACATGCGCGCCCCGGGCGTGGACCTGCTGAAGATGCCGGTGTTCGTCTGGACCTGGCTGATCACCGCCTTCCTGCTGATCGCCGTGATGCCGGTGCTCGCTGGCGCGGTAACGATGCTGCTGACCGACAAGTTCTTCGGCACCAGCTTCTTCAACGCCGCCGGCGGCGGTGACCCGGTGATGTTCCAGCATATCTTCTGGTTCTTCGGGCACCCCGAGGTTTACATCATGATCCTGCCGGCGTTCGGCATCGTGTCGGAAATCATCCCGACCTTCGCCCGCAAGCCGCTGTTCGGCTACCAGGCGATGGTGTACGCCACCGCGTCGATCGCGTTCTTGAGCTTCATCGTCTGGGCCCACCACATGTTCACCGTCGGCATGCCGCTGGGCGGCGAGCTGTACTTCATGTACGCGACGATGCTGATCGCCGTCCCGACTGGCGTGAAGGTATTCAACTGGGCGACTACGCTGTGGCGCGGCTCGATTAGCTTTGAAACCCCGATGCTGTTCGCGCTCGGCTTCGTCATCATGTTCACGATTGGTGGTTTTTCTGGCTTGATGCTGGCCATCGTGCCGGCCGATTTCCAGTACCACGACACCTATTTCGTGGTCGCGCATTTCCACTACGTGCTGGTGACCGGCGCGGTGTTCGGCATCATGGCCGGCGTTTACTACTGGCTGCCGAAGTGGACGGGCCATATGTACAACGAGACCCTGGGCAAGTGGCATTTCTGGCTCAGCACGATCTTCGTGAACTTGCTGTTCTTCCCGCAGCACTTCCTGGGCTTGGCCGGCATGCAGCGCCGCGTGCCGGACTACAACCCGGCCTTTGCCGACTTCAACATGTACTCGTCCCTCGGCGGCTTCGCGTTTGGCCTGACCCAGCTGTTGTTCGTGTACATCGTCTGGTCGGCCGCCCGCGGCGGCGTCAAGGCCACGGACCGCGTCTGGGAAAATGCGCTGGGCCTGGAATGGACCGTGCCTTCGCCGGCGCCACACCACACCTTCAGCACCCCGCCAGTCATCCGTGAGGGCGACTTGGCGCACGGCGACATCACGCACTGACACCCCGGGGCTCCGGTTCGCCGGGGCCCCCTCGTTTGGATGGCCATGAACACTCGTAATCCTGTACCGAACCCCGAGCTCCGCCGCGCGGCCATTCGCCGCACGGCTTGGGTGTTGGCGGCTGTGGCCTTGTTGTCCTATGGCCTGTTCCTGTACACGGCAATGGCACCGAAATGACTCCTGAACTTGCCTCCACGCTCAAGCGTATTGCGCTGGTCTCGGCTGGCTCGTTCATTTTTGCGTTTTCGTTGGTCCCGCTCTACAACGTGGCCTGCGAGAAGGTGCTCGGCATCAAGCTTGAGCGCGGCGCCACCGGCGCAGCGGAAGTTGCGTCCAGCAAGGTCGACAAGACCCGCACCATCCGGGTGCAGTTCGACGGCACCGTTAATTCCAAGCTGCCCTGGGCGTTCGCGCCCAAGCAATTCGAGATGGACGTGCACCCGGGGCAGCAGTACGAGGCGCTGTACGTGGCTCGCAACCTTGGCCGCGAAGACCTGGTTGGCAACGCCTCACCCTCGATCGCGCCGAACAACGCCTCTGGCTTCTTCGGCAAGACCGAATGCTTCTGCTTCACCCAGCAATTACTCAAAGCAGGCGAGGAACGGCTGATGCCGGTGCGCTTCATCGTCAACCCGGCCCTGCCGGCTGACGTCAGCACCATCACTCTGTCTTATACTTTCTATCTCAACGACACGGCCACGGCGCAGCTGCATGCGTCCGCGGCTCCGGTTGCAGCGGCTGTTCCGGCGCTCTAACTCCAGACTTCAGGATTCGGGGAAACCCCATGGCACAGACCCACGACGACGCAACCGCTTATTACGTCCCCCACCACAGCCCCTGGCCGTTTGCCGGTTCGATCGCGCTGTTCACCATGATGGTGGGCGTGGCCAACTGGATGAATGGCCACGACTGGGGCCAGACCGTGTTCTTCGCAGGCGTCGCAATGGTGCTGCTGGTGCTTGGCCGCTGGTTCGGCGACGTGATCGGGGAGTCCCTGCAGGGCCGCTACAACCAGCAGGTCGATACCTCGTTCCGCATGGGAATGATGTGGTTCATCTTTTCTGAAGTGATGTTCTTCGCCGCGTTCTTCGGTGCGCTGTTCTACGCCCGCACCTTCGCGCTGCCGTGGCTGTCGGGCATCGGTGACGGCGCCTTGACCAACGAGTTCCTCTATCCCGGTTACACCGCCGGCTGGCCGGCCAACGGTCCGGGCGATATCGGCGGCGCCTACGAGACGATCCCGGCCTGGGGCCTGCCGCTGCTCAACACCATGATCTTGCTGACCTCGGGCGTGACCATCACCATCGCCCACCATGCGCTCAAGGCCAATAACCGCCGATCGTTGCTGGTTTGGCTGGGTGCCACCGTCTTGCTGGGCGCCCTGTTCCTGTACTTCCAGGCCACCGAGTACCACGAGGCCTACACCGAGTTGAACCTGACCTTGGGTTCGGGCATCTACGGCTCGACCTTCTTCATGCTGACCGGCTTCCACGGTATGCACGTTACGCTGGGCGCGATCATGCTTGCGGTGATCTGGCTGCGCTGCGCGAAAGGCCATTTCAGCAAGGACCATCATTTCGCGTTCGAAGCCGTCGCCTGGTACTGGCACTTCGTCGACGTGGTCTGGCTGGGCCTGTTCCTGTTTGTTTACGTGCTCTAAGTCGCTGGCGCAGAAATCGCGCGGGCAGTAACAAACAAAAGGCCGGCATTGCCGGCCTTTTGTACTTCACAACCCCAGTGGTCGACGCCGCAAGCTGTCCAGCCGATGCCGCGACATGGCTGTCATGCGCCTCGCACGAAAATAGGGCTCAGCGATAAATGCCGTGCGGCTTGATCACGCCGGTATAGATGCCCAACGCAACCAACAAGATCAGGCCAACGGACAGGCCGATGCGCCAGGTCAAGGATTTCACCGTGCGGTCGGTCGTGCCTTTGTCGACCATCATGTAATACAGCCCTGCCCCCAGGTTCCAGACGATCACGACCAGGAACGCGATGATCAGCAACTTTTGCATTTCGGCACACTCATTGGGACTGGCGCCATTATCGGCCAAGGCGGTCATGGTTTCATGAGGACGCGCCTGTTGCCTTTGTGGCTGCTTGCGCTCGCGGTCGCCGCGGGCTTGGCCGGCCTTGGCCGTTGGCAGTCGCAGCGTGCGCAGGAAAAGCAGGCCATGCTCGATGCGGTGGCCACCACCTTGGCCGAGCGACGCCCGATACCGCTGGCCGAGCTCTCTGGCAAGCCCAGCGGTAGTTACGACTGGTCGGTGGGCGCGGGCGAGTTCATCGCTGGACCCGCTCTATTGCTTGATAACCAGCGCCTCGGCGACGCGGTCGGCGTGCGCGAGTTCCGTTTGTTCCAGCCCGCCGGTGGCCGCGCCCTACTCGTTGATCTCGGCTGGCGACCGATGCGCGGCGACCGCGTATTACCGACGCCGCAGCGGCTCGAGTCCCAGGCCACCCTGCGCGGCCTGTTGGCGCCGCCACCAGCGAGCGGCATCGCGCTGGGACCGGCCTGGGTCGAATCTGCTCCCGATCGCTGGCTCCTGATGCGTATCGACTTGCCCGCCTTGTCCAAGGCGCTCAAGCTTGACCTCGGTCCACGCGTGCTGCGCCTGGATCCAACAATGAAAATCGGCTCGGTACGCGATCTCGACATCCTGCCCAATACACTTACCCCAGAACGCCACCGTGGCTACGCGCTGCAGTGGTACAGCCTGTCGGTGGCCGTCCTGGTCATCGCCCTCGTCCTGACCTTTCGAAACCGACGCCCATGACTGTTGCTGCTCCGTCCCAACTGCGTTCCCGTCTAATCCTGCTGCTGATCGTGTCAATGTTCTTCGGCTCGTTCGGCATCGCGGCTTACCTGCGCTTTTCTGGCTGGAAACCGGCCGGTGGCAAGAACTTCGGTGAACTGCTGCAGCCGGCGCAGGACCTCAGCGCCATCAAGCTGCAGCGTGCCGACGGCAGCGCGTATGCCTGGGCGCCGGATCAGGAACGCTGGCAGGTCGTCTTCGTGGCCCCGCCGAACTGCGGCGCCCCTTGCGCGAAGATGATGGACACCCTGCACCGCGTTTGGATTGCGCAAGGTCGGCAAGCGTCGCGTGTGGACGTGCTGTGGTTCGGCGAGCTTCCTGCCGGCGGCGGGACCTTCCGCACCTTGGTGCCGATGGCCGCCAACCCCGACTTTGTCGCCGCCCTGCCCGAAGCGTCTCGACCGGACGCGCTGCCGGTGTATTTCGTGGATCCGGGTGGTTTCTTGGCTATGCGCTATCGCCCCGGGTTCGATCCCAACGGGCTGCGCAAGGACCTGTCGCGCCTGCTGAAATAGACTGTTGTTTTGGCTGTTTTCGGAAGCCCCATGAACCTGTTGCCCTCCCGTCATTTCCATCGCCTTGCCTGGATCGCCGTCCTGCTGGCCTTCTGCATCGTCGTGTT
This sequence comes from Lysobacterales bacterium, assembly GCA_038252715.1. Taxonomy (GTDB): domain Bacteria; phylum Pseudomonadota; class Gammaproteobacteria; order Xanthomonadales; family Xanthomonadaceae; genus Arenimonas. The sequence continues at coordinate 9,495 of JBBSAA010000069.1, forward strand.
CGGCGCCTTCGTGCGCCTGTCCAACGCCGGCTTGAGCTGCCCCGATTGGCCCACCTGTTACGGGCGCGCCACTTGGCCGGTGCAAGCGCATGAGATCGTCACGGCCAATGCCACGTTCGAGCGCGCAGTTGAAACCCACAAGGCTTGGCGCGAACAATTCCACCGCCACCTCGCGGCCAGCTTGGGCGTATTGATCTTGGTGTTGACCTTGATTGCGGTGCGGCGCAGGCGGCTCGGTGTTGCGACGGTCTTGGTCGCGGCGGGAATGGTTGCGGGGTCGATACCTTTGTATATCGGGCAACACTACGGAGCGGCCGGGGCGCTGGCATTGGCGGGTGAGTTGCTGCTTTTGGCGAGCGCAGTGCGGTGGTCCAACAGCGATTACGCGCGGTTGGCGACCGTCACCCTGATGGTCGTGGTGTTCCAAGCCGTGCTCGGCATGTGGACCGTGACCTGGCTGTTGAAGCCGCTGGTCGTCATGTCGCATTTGCTCGGTGGCATGCTGACCTTCTCCCTGCTCACGTGGATGGCCTGGGCAACGACGCCGGGCACGGAGCTGGTGCAAGGCGTGGCCCCGAAACTTCGGCGCCTGCTATGGATTGGCTTGGTATTACTGGTCTTGCAGATTGCCGTGGGCGGCTGGACCAGCAGCAACTATGCCGCGCTCGCCTGCGGCAACGATTTCCCAACCTGCCTGGGCCAGTGGTGGCCGACCCACGATTTCCGCGAGGCCTTTGTCCTGTGGCGCGGCATCGGCGTCGACTACGAGGGTGGCGTGCTCGACGGCCCGGCGCGTGTCGCGATCCAGCTGGTACACCGGGGCTTGGCCGTGCTGGTCTTCGGCCACCTGTTGGTCGTGGCAATTCGCATGATCGCCACGCACGGGCTTCGCTACTGGGGCTTCATCCTGGCCCTGCTGATTTGTGGCCAAGTCGCGCTGGGCATCAGCAATGTCGTCTACAGCCTGCCCCTGTGGGTTGCGACGGCGCACACCGCCGGCGCCGCGGCGCTGTTGTTTGTGATCGTGGGGCTGCTGGCGCGGTTGCGAGCGCCGGAGTGAGTGGCGGGGTCTGGCGATTGGGGGTTTGGCGCTTTGCGTTTGCGGTCTCGGGGCTAGAGTCCAAAGATCGCGGCTCACGCCGCTCCTACATTTATACGGCGAAAAAGTACCTGCGTCGGTGGGGCGCGGAGCCGGTAAACTGAGCGTATGAACTTTCCACTGAGCCAATACTGGGCCCTGACCAAACCGCGCGTGGTGGCACTGATCGTGTTCACGGCGATCATTGGCATGTTCCTCGCGGCGCCTGCGCCGGGCATTGAATCGTTCTTGCCACCGTGGCGCGCGCTGGTGTTTGGCAGTCTGGGCATTTGGCTCGCCGCCGCGTCGGCCGCGGCGATCAACCACCTGCTCGACCAGCGCATTGACGCGATCATGGCTCGTACTTCGCACCGCCCGCTGCCCACGGGCTCGTTGAGCTCACGGCAGGTGCTGGTGTTTGCAATCGCGCTCGGTGCGCTATCGATGGCGCTGCTGATCGTATTCGTCAACGTACTGTGTGCCGCACTCACCTTCGCCTCCTTGATTGGCTACGCCATCGTCTATACCGGCTGGCTCAAGCGGGCGACGCCGCAGAACATCGTGATTGGTGGCGCCGCGGGCGCCGCGCCGCCAGTACTGGGCTGGCTGGCGGTGACGACCCACCACTATCAGTACGCGCTGCTGTTGTTCCTGATCATCTTCGTGTGGACGCCGCCGCATTTCTGGGCCTTGGCGATCTTTCGGCGCGAAGACTATGCCCGCGCGATGATCCCGATGCTGCCGGTCACGCACGGCGTGGCCTACACGCGTTGGCAGATCTTGTTCTACACCGTGCTCTTGGTCTTGGTCAGCGTGCTGCCATGGATTGCGGGTATGAGCGGCGTGTTTTACCTAGGCGGCGCACTCGTGCTGGGCGCGGTCTTCCTGTACTACGCAATACGGCTGATGAATCCGCCGTCGGAAGCGTTCGCAATGCAGGTGTTCGGCTATTCGATCTGGTACTTGATGGCACTGTTCGCCTTCCTACTAATCGACCACTGGCTGATGCCAAGTCCGGTCGCGGCCAATGCGCTCGAGTTTGTCCCTTCCGGTTGAGCCGCTGCTCGGCTGAGCGGCGCACGGCTTGATGCAGGGCTGAGCTTGCACGAAAAGCAATGAGGGAAAGTCAGCATTTCATGCGACGGGGCAAAGCCTCTTCGCGGGAATGATCTCCGCCTTTTGCCTACCTGTGCTGGAATTTTCTCAGCGCAATCGCGACAGCAATAGCTCGCGCATTTCCTGCTTTTCGACGTCGGACAGTGCGCCTTTTTGCTGCAGTTCTTCCACGCGCTGTTGCCGCGTTTGTTTGTCGAGCTGGGCCAACGCGTCCAAGAACTCCTCGCGCCACGCCGATTCATCCCCGGGCAAAGACTGCATCGCCAGCTTTTGCAGCGATGCACCCTCCTCTCGCTCGGCAAAAAGCTCCAGCAGGCCACCGGTGCCGATATCCGGTCGCTCGCGCACCAAGGCGATCAACTCCACCAGCAAGGGCACGCCCGGCTGCCGCAGGATTCCAAACAAATAGGGCGGCTCGATTGCTTGTGCCAGTGCCGGCTGTTGGACCAGGAAAGTAATCGCAGCGCGCACGAGGCTTTGCTTCGGTGCCGGCGTGCCGCGCGCGGATCGCGCCATTGCTGGTACGGCTGATGTGGTGGCGCGCGCGCCTACGCCGGTCATTTCCGTCAGGCGTTGCTGCATCAAGTCGCGAAACGCGCCGTCGGGGATATTCGCCAAGTACGGCTTGGCGCGCTCGGCGAGCCGCGCCTTGCCTTCCAGCGAGCCCAGGTTGACGTCCTTGGACTGTTCATTGAAAAAGAATTCACTGAGTGAGGTCGCAGCCGCCAAGCGCGCATCAAAACCGGCGGCGCCTTCGCTGCGTACGATCGTGTCAGGATCCTCGCCCTCTGGCAGGAACAGGAAAAACGCCTGCCGACCGTCGCGCATGCGCGGCAAAATGGACTCAACCGCTTTCCATGCCGCGCCGCGGCCAGCCTTGTCGCCATCGAAACAAAAATAGACGTCGGCGGCATTGCGAAACAGCAGTTCCGCATGGTCGGGCGTGGTGGCGGTACCGAGCGTCGCGACGGCCTGGGTCACGCCGTATTGG
>JBBSAA010000070.1:0-12642 GCA_038252715.1 Lysobacterales bacterium
ATCGCCGACCATGACTTCGTCGCCCCAGCCCCCCAATCAGCGCCCGATTGAGCAAGGAATAACCACCGACCTGCGCGAGCGCCTGAGTTACGCCGGCTACCTGCAGCTCGACACCCTGCTGTCGGCCCAGCTGCCGCTGAGCGATCCGCCGCAGCACGACGAGATGCTCTTCATCATCCAGCACCAGACGTCCGAGCTGTGGATGAAGCTGGTGATCCACGAATTGCGGGCGGCCATCGCGCATCTGCGTCGGGACGACTTGGAGCCGTGCCAGAAGATTTTTGCGCGCGTCAAACAAATCCAACGACAGCTGACCGAGCAATGGTCGGTGCTTGAGACGCTGACGCCCAGCGACTACCTGCGCTTCCGACACGTGCTTGGGCCAGCGTCGGGCTTCCAGTCGGTGCAATACCGAATGATTGAATTCCTGCTCGGCAACAAGAATGCCGGGATGATCCGCGTTTTTGCCCATGATCCCGCCGCCCAAGCCCAGCTGCAGGCCGTGCTCGACGCCCCGAGCCTGTATGACGAATTCCTGCGCTACCTCGCACGTTGCGGTCGTCCAATCCCGGCCGAGGTGATTGAGCGCGACTGGTCGCAGCCCTACAGCAGCAACCCAGCCTTGCTGCCAATCTTCGAGGAAATCTACGAAGACACCGACGCCAACTGGGATGCGTATCACCTGTGCGAACTGTTCGTCGATTTGGAAGTGAATTTCCAGCTCTGGCGCTTCCGTCACATGAAAACCGTGCAGCGCATCATTGGCTTCAAGCCAGGTACCGGCGGCAGCTCCGGCGTTGCCTTCCTCAAGCAGGCGCTCGAGCTGACTTTTTTCCCGGAACTGTTTGAAGTCCGGACTCAGCTTGACGCGCGCTGAGTCCGCTCCGGTCTTGGCCTCGGGCGAATGGCGGGCGCTGTCAGGGCCGCGACGAGGGTCGTTCAGGTTTGACTCCCATCGCCCGAGCGGTTACACATTCCGGGCCCCCGGCAGCCGAAACCACGGCTAGCCGGATCGACTTACCAGAATCCAACACAATAAGAACTAGGGGAGAGACCGCATGAGCGGCGCCGCAACCACGCCCGACACGGGTGCACCGATTCCGGAATTTCAGCAGCTGATGGGCCATCCCAAGCCGCTGTGGATGCTGTTCATGACCGAGTTCTGGGAGCGCTTCGCGTTCTATGGCATTCGGTGGGCCTTGGTGCTCTACATCGTCGCGCAGTTCTACGGCGGCAACGCGACCGGCGAAGAGTCGGCCAGCAAGCTATACGGCGCCTATCTCGCCTTGGTCTACGCCGCGGCTATCTTCGGGGGTTATGTCGCCGATAAGGTGCTCGGCTACCAGCGGTCCATCCTGCTGGGCGCGGTGATCATGGCTGCGGGTCTGTTCATGATTTCGATGCCCAGCCAAGAGGTGTTCAAGCTCGGCCTGGCCACGATCATTGCCGGTAATGGTCTGTTCAAACCCAATATCTCAACGATGGTAGGCAAGCTGTACAGCCAAGCCGACGAACGCCGTGATTCGGGCTTCACTATTTTTTATATGGGCATCAACGCGGGCGCCTTTCTTGCGCCGATCCTGACTGGTTGGATGGCCGAACAGTGGTTGGGTACGCCCGAAATGCCCGCGTATAAGTATGTGTTCATCGCTGCCGGCATCGGCATGCTGATCAGCCTGGTGTGGTTCTGGTTTGGTCGTCGTGAATTGCAGGGTATCGGCCGCCCGTTGGACGGGGAGGGCGGCAAGCAGAAGGTCCTGTACGTCTTCATTGGCGCACTGGTAGCCATTCCGCTGATCTATCTCCTGCTCACCATCGATGCGACCACCCTGCAGTGGTACGTGCTGATGCCAATGTTTTTGGCATTGTGTGCCCTGTTGTTGTTCGAAGGTGTCCGCGACGGACCAATCGCGCGTGACCGGTCGATCGCGATGTTAATCATCTTCACTTTCAACATCGTGTTCTGGATGTTCTTTGAGCAGGCCGGCAGTTCGTTCACCTTCTTGGCCGACAAGATTGTCGACCGCGACCTGTTCGGGCCCGGTGGTTTCGTATTTCCCAACGGCTGGTTTCAGTCGGTGAACTCGATTGCGATCATCGCGTTGGCGCCGATCATTGCTTGGATCTGGATCAAACTCGGCCGCGCCAATCCCAATATTCCGCGCAAGTTCGGCCTGGGCATCATCTTCAATGGACTGGCGTTTTTACTGCTGATGTTTGCGCTATCGAGCTTGGTCGACGCTAGCGGCAAGATCCCGTTTTGGACGCTGTTCATGGTCTACGTGATTCAGTCTGTTGGCGAACTTTGCTTGTCGCCAATTGGACTGTCGATGACGACCAAGCTGGCGCCGGTGCGCCTGGTCGGTTTCGGCATGGGCGGTTGGTTCCTATCCACAGGCATCGGCAATAACTTGTCGGGCATATTCGCCAGCGAAGTCAGCGGCGAAGGCGGCATGACCACGGCATCCGCGCTCAGCGGCTACACATTCGGTTTCTGGGTGTTGCTGGGCTGCGGCGTCCTGTTGTTCCTCGTAGCCCCGCTGATCCAGAAGCTGATGCACGGCGTGAAATAAGCGGCCCACTACTGCCAACAAAAACGGCGGCCCTCGGGTCGCCGTTTTTTTTGGGAGCGGGCAAAACCAGCGCTGCTGGTGGCTGGGGCACATGATTTCGCGGTCATGCCCGCTCCCACGTACTTGCCTACATGCCCGCTGCCGGCAGCCTGCGCCTACGGCGCGCGCGTGGCGAGTTCGCTTTCTTCCATGCGCGATAGCAGCCGGTCGAGCGCGGCGCGTTCATCATCGGGCAGGCCCTCAAGCAGCCGGCGCTCGTACGCGAGCGCCAATGGCGCGACTTCGTCGTACACCTTGTAGCCCTTAGCTGACAGCGCCAGCACCGAACGCCGACGATCGTCTCCGTGCATACGCCGCTTTAACCGACCCTCGGCCAGCAGGGAGGTGACCGCGCGGCTGACCGCGACCTTGTCCATTGCCGTGCGCTCGGCCACGTCGGTGGCCGACAGGTCGGGGTAGCGGCCCAAGACCGCCAGGATTCGCCACTCCGTCACGTTCAGGCCGAATTTATCGGCATATAGGGCCGCGATGTCTTGGCTGATCCGGTTCGACAGCACCGATAGGCGGTACGGCAAGAAGCGGTCCAGCTCGAGGATGGCGTGATCTGGCGATGGCTTGGCGGGTTTAGAAGGCATTAACGCGGGGCTTACCATTGGTTTCATTTGAAACTATATACTCTTGGGCTCAACCGCAAGCGGCAAGCCAGGAGTCCACGATGAGCGCTCAGCCCCAGACCCACGCCCCGAACCTCGGCATGCAGGTCACTACCTTTGAAAACCCGATGGGCATCGACGGTTTCGAATTCGTTGAGTTTGCCGCCCCCGATGCGGCGCCCTTGCATGCGCTGTTCAAGCAGATGGGTTTCTCGGCCGTGCTCAAGCACAAGACGCGGGACATCACGGTGTACCGCCAGGGCACGGTGAACTTCTTGGTCAATGCCGACCCCGATTCATTTGCCGCCGATTTTGCCAAGGCCCATGGCCCCAGCGCCTGTGGCTTTGCAATCCGTTTCCAGAAGCCCGGCGACGATGTATTGGCGACCGTATTGGGCAACGGCGGTGAAGCGATTGACCATAAAGAAGCCAGCAAAGTGGTCAATGCGCCGGTGGTGAAGGGCATTGGCGACTGCATGCTGTACTTGGTGGATCGGTACGGTGCCGCCGGCAGCATTTTCGACGCCGACTACGCGCCGATCCCGGGCGTTGAGTCCAATCCGGTGGGCTTCGGGCTGACCTTTATCGACCATCTCACGCACAATCTTTATTTCGGCAACATGCAGAAATGGTCGGATTACTACGAGCGCTTGTTCAACTTCCGCGAGATCCGCTACTTCGACATCAAGGGCGCGAAAACCGGCTTGGTATCCAAGGCAATGACCGCACCCGATGGCGTGGTGCGCATTCCGCTGAACGAATCGAGCGATCCGAAATCGCAGATCAACGAATACCTTGACGCGTATCACGGCGAGGGTATCCAGCACATCGCCTGCTTCACCGACGACATTTACGCCACCGTTGAAGCAATGCGTGCGTCAGGCTGTGAGTTCCTTGATACCCCGGACAGCTACTTCGACGTGATCGACGTTCGCGTGCCGAACCATGCCGAGGATGTCGAACGCTTGCGCAAGAATAAGATCCTGATCGACGCCGACCTGGAAACCAAACAGCGCAAGCTGCTGCAAATTTTCACCCAGAACGCGATCGGCCCGATCTTTTTCGAGATCATCCAGCGCAAGGGCAATGAAGGATTTGGTGAAGGTAATTTCCAAGCGCTGTTTGAAAGCATCGAGCGCGACCAAATGCGGCGCGGGGTGCTGTAGTTTCGAAGCTGAGATATTCGGCTAGACCTCAGCCGCAAGTGCAACGGTTACAGCGGTTGGCGGGAAACCGTCGGCCTGCAGCGAGCAGCAGCCAGCTGATAGGGGCAGGAGGCTAGAAGCTGAAAGTCGGAGGCGAGCGGCGAGGTGGTATGGATTTTCCTGAGTGCCTGACGCGATGGAGCATGTGAGATGACTACCTACCAATCCGGCTTCGGTAATGAATTCGCCACCGAGGCTTTGCCTGGCGCTCTGCCGGTCGGGCGCAACTCACCGCAGCGCGCGCCGTATGGCCTTTACGCCGAGCAATTGTCCGGCACGGCGTTTACCGCGCCACGGCATTCCAACCGCCGCAGCTGGCTGTATCGCATTCGCCCGGCGGCGCTGCACGGCGCCTTCAGCGCTTACGCGCACCCGTTCTTCCACTCTGATTTTGGCCAAGGTCCCGTGACACCGGAGCAATTGCGCTGGGGCCCGCGTCCGCTGCCGAACGAGCCAACCGATTTCTTGGATGGCCTATTCACGATGGCGGGCAATGGCGGCCCGCAGGCGCAGACCGGGGTGGGCATCCATGTCTACGCAGCCAATCGTTCGATGCACGACCGCTTTTTCTACAATGCCGATGGAGAAATGCTGATTGTTCCGCAGTTGGGTCGTTTGCGAATCAATACAGAGATGGGCGTGCTAGATGTGGAGCCGCAGGAGATCGCGCTGATCCCGCGCGGCGTGCGGTTCCGCGTTGATCTGCCCGACGGCGAAGCCCGCGGCTACGTTTGCGAAAACTTCGGTGCCGCGCTGCAGTTGCCCGATCTCGGCCCGATTGGCAGCAACGGCTTGGCGAATGCGCGCGATTTCCTGGCCCCAGTTGCTGCCTATGAAGACGTGGAAGGGCAGTTCGAGCTGATCGCAAAATTCCAAGGCGGCCTGTGGCGCGCGGATATCGGCCATTCACCGCTGGATGTGGTGGCATGGCATGGCAATTACACGCCTTGCAAATACGACTTGCGTCGCTTCAATACCATTGGTTCGATCAGCTACGATCATCCTGACCCGAGTATTTTCCTCGTGCTGTCCTCGCCCAGCGACACGCCCGGCGTGGGCAATATGGATTTGGCGATTTTCCCACCGAGAGTCTTGGTCGCCAAGGATACCTTCCGGCCACCGTGGTTCCATCGCAATGTCGCTAGCGAATTCATGGGCTTGGTGCACGGCGTTTACGACGCGAAGGCCGACGGTTTCTTGCCCGGCGGTGGGTCCCTGCACAACAGCATGAGTGGCCACGGCCCGGATGCCGCGACTTTCGAGAAAGCGTCCAGCGCTGATTTGTCCAAGCCCGACGTAATCACCGATACCATGGCTTTCATGTTTGAAACTCGCGGCGTATTGCGTCCGACGCGGCAGGCGCTGGACGCGCCGCAGCGACAGGGCAACTATCAGGACTGCTGGCAGGGTCTGGCGCGCCATTTCAATCCGGAGGTTCGTTGATGACAGTGACGATCAAGCTGCTCCTGCTGCCAGGAATGCTGCTGCTCAGCCTAACCGCCTGCACACCGCGTGATGCCGTGCCCGAATCGGCGCCGGCGTCAGCGGCGCCGGTGGTCCTCGCTCCCATACAGGCATCGGACGCGGCAATCCCGGTTGGCAAGAATGATCCGGCCGCCATCAATTTCGCCGGTTTTGGTCCGGCGACATTCGGCACCGATGAAGAGCACGTGCGCCAAGCCTGGGGTCGCCCCTTGGTCGCCGGCACGCCGGCCGAAGGCGCGAGTTGCTATGTGTTGTCCATGGATCCGGCGCCCGAGCAGGGCAAGGGCATCCGGTTCCTATTCGAGGATGGCGGTTTCGCGCGATATGACGTCGACGATGCCCAGCTCGCGGCACCCGGCGACATCGTCGTTGGCGCGAGAGCCAGCGACGTGATGACAAAATTTGCCGGTCGTATCTCTGAGCAGGCAGCGAAGTACGTCGAAGGTGCCAAGACCTTGATCGTCACGCCAGAGGACGGCGGCGATGCCCGCTTGATGTTCGACGTCGATCCCGCAGGGTTCGTCACTTCTTGGCGCATTGGTATGCCGCCACAAATTTATTACGTTGAAGGCTGCGGCTGAAGACCATTCGGAAAACGGAAACTGTATGAAACTTGCATCTTTGAAGGAAGGCGGCCGCGACGGCACGCTGATCGTCGTTTCGCGTGATCTCACCCGCGCAGTCAAGGCCACCGGTATCGCGGCTACCTTGCAGCGTGCGCTGGAAGAATGGGACACCGCCGCGCCGCGGCTGAACGCAGTATCGGAAGTGCTGAATACCAGCGCTGCCGAAACCGTCAATGGCGAGCCGGTGTTTGCGTTTGATCCAATGCAGTTGGCTGCGCCCTTGCCGCGCGCCTACGAGTTCGTCGACGGTTCGGCGTACCTGCCGCATGTCGCGCGCGTACGCAAAGCGCGTGGCGCCGAGGTGCCGGAAAGTTTTTACACCGACCCGCTGATGTACCAAGCCGTCAGTGCTGGCTTCTACGGCCCGCGAGATGCAGTGCGGGTGCCCGATGCCGCGTACGGCATCGATCTGGAGGCAGAAGTCGTCATTGTCACCGACGATGTACCGATGTCGGTCACGCCGGCGCAAGCGGCCGCTCATATCCAATTGGTAGGTTTGATCAATGACGTCTCCCTGCGCAACTTGATTCCGAATGAGCTGGCGAAGGGTTTCGGCTTCCTGCAATCAAAGCCGAGGTCGGCCCTGAGCCCGGTCTTCGTCACACCTGACGAATTGGGCGCGGCATGGCAGGACAACAAGGTCCACTTGCCCTTGCTCACGCACGTCAACGGCGAATGGTTCGGCGCGCCCGAGGCTGGTGTCGACATGCAGTTCGATTTTTCGGAACTCGTGGCGCATGCCGCCAAGACCCGTCCGCTGTCTGCCGGCACGCTCGTTGGTTCGGGGACGGTGGCCAACGAGGACACTTCCTTGGGCGCCTCGTGTTTTGCCGAAAAGCGCACAGTCGAAACCTTGGAAACGGGTAAGCCGATTACGCCGTTCATGGCCTTCGGCGACACCGTGCGGATCGAGATGTTTGATCGTGCAGGCGTGTCCGTGTTTGGCGCAATCGAACAGCGTATCGTCTTGGCCGACGTGGCCCGCTAAACCCACCCAGCGCGTTGGAGTGGTTGGCTGGCCTGCAACGCGGGCCGGGTGTAGGCTGGACCGGCGCGGCTCAGGCCGCCGCGCAGGGGGAGCGGAACGTGACTTCGGGAACGCTGCGGTTGTACGGCTACTGGCGCTCGAGCGCTGCCTATCGGGTGCGCATTGCGCTGAACCTGAAAGCGCTCAACTACGAAAATTTCCCCGTTCATCTGGTGCGTGACGGCGGAGAGCAGCATGCCGCGCCATTTCGGGACCTGAATCCACAGGAATTGGTGCCGGTGCTGCTGCACGGCAGTCGTATCTTGCGTCAGTCAATGGCAATCATCGAGTACCTCGATGAGACGTTTTCCTCGGGCACGCCGCTGATGCCGGCGACGGCGCGCGATCGCGAGCGCGTGCGTGCAATTTCGCAGCTGATTGCCGCAGAAATGCACCCTCTGAACAATCTGCGCGTGCAGCAGTACCTCGAGAACACGCTGAAAGTAGATGAGGCCGCTCGTTCCGCATGGACGCAGCATTGGATTCGCACCGGTCTTGATGCACTGGAGCGACTGCTCGGTGACAACCCCTCGACCGGGGACTTTTGTGACGGCGAAGGCCCGACGATGGCTGATTGTTGCCTGGTGCCGCAGGTTTACGTTGCCAATCGCTTCGGTGTGGACCTCGCGCCCTATCCTACGATCCGCCGCATCAATGCCACTTGCTTGGCGATACCGGCATTTGACGCTGCCCGCCCAGAAAACCAGCCGGATGCGCCGGCGGCGGGCTGAATCGTCGCGGTCAGGAAAGTCACGACGCGTCACCCCAAGCAAACCAGGCAAACCAGGCAAACCAAGCAAACCAGGCAAACCAAGCAAACTAGGCAAACCAGGCAAACCAGTTAAACAAAAGGATCGTCATCCCAGCGAACGCTGGGATCCAGCTTTTTGTCGCCACCTGCCCAATAGATCCCAGCGTTCGCTGGGACGACGAGTTCAGGACAAATAAACATCTCAGCAATGGCGGGGGTGACGAATCTAGAACAACTACGCATCTCAGCGATGACGGGCATGACGAATCTAGGGCAGGTACCCACCCCGGCAATGAATGGGATGACCTGCTCTTAGTGAGCTTTAAGGACTCGCGTGCCCCAGCGAGTGGCGCGCCTGCATAGGCGGGACGATTCCAAGACAAAGCAACAGCTCAGCGTGAAGCCACCGAGTTAACGCCCTGCCTACTAGGCGACTGCGCCCTTAGGTCGTGCCGTACATGTCCGCATACGGGTCATGCTCGCCGGTCGAGCCTTCCGCCAAGCGGATTTTTAGTGCCAGGCCATCACGTGAGTCGGCCTTGCGCAGCGCTTCTTCGAGCTCAATCTTGCCGTCCTTGAACATCTTGAACAGCGACTGGTCGAAGGTGTGCATGCCCTCCTGCAACGACGTATCCATCGCCTGCTTGATTTCGTGAACTTCTCCGCGGCGGATCAAGTCGCGGATCATTGGCGTATTGATCAACACTTCGCTAGCCGGCAGGCGCTTGCCATCCTTGCCCACCACGAGACGCAGCGAGATGACCGCCTTCAGGTTCAGCGACAGGTTCATCAGGATGTTCTTGTGCGCCGACTCCGGGAAGAAGTTCAGGATGCGCTCAAGGGTTTGGTCGGCGTTGTTCGAATGCAGCGTTGCCAGACACAGATGGCCGGTTTCCGCGAACGCGATCGCCGATTCCATGGTCACGGCATCCAAGATTTCGCCGATCAAGATCACGTCCGGCGCTTCTCGCATCGCGTTTTTCAGCGCGTTGTGGAAGGCGTGCGTATCCAAGCCCACCTCGCGCTGGTTGACGATGGACTTCTTGTGCTTGTGCAGGAACTCAATCGGATCCTCGATCGTGAGGATATGGCCGGTATTGTTGGAATTGCGATGGTCGATCATCGCCGCCAGCGCGGTTGACTTGCCCGAGCCGGTCGAACCTACGACCAGCACGAGGCCGCGCGCTTCCATCACGATGTCTTTGAGCACCGACGGCAGCTTGAGCTGGTCGATGTTCGGGATTTCGCTCTTGATCGCGCGGATCACCATGCCCACTTCGCCGCGCTGCTTGAAGCAGTTAACGCGGAAGCGACCAGCGTCCTTGACGGCGATCGCCATGTTGAACTCTAGGTCCCGCTCGAAGGTGGGGACCTGGCCCTCGTCCATCAGCGAGTACGCGATTTTCTTGACCATGCCTGCCGGCAGGCCCGTGTTGCCTAGGGGATACAGTTTGCCCTCTACCTTGATGTAGACCGGCGCGCCCGTGGTCAGGAACATGTCCGAGGCGTTTTTTTCCGTCATCAGCTTGAGGAAGTAGCCGATATCCATTTGCGCGATCCTTAGAGGGTTCCTTGGCCGCCCGTTGCACTGGGCTAAGCACCTGCCGACAATAACGTATAAGCTAAAACTCGAATGCGCCTTATGACACTATCCTGTAAAAAAATCTATCTTGCGCTGCTGCTTTGCACGGCAAGCGTGACGGCGTTCGCGGCCGACCCGCCGATCGCCCAATTGGCCGCGGCCGATGCGGCGATCGCCGCTGCCGTTCGCGCCGATGCGCGCGGGGACGCTGGCCAGACGCTGGACGAAGCCCGCCAGCTTCAGGCCCAAGCCCAAGCGGCGGTGGCTCGTCGCAAGTACAAGGACGCATTGGAGTTGACCGAATCGGCCGCCGCAACCGCCGATTTGGCCACGGCGCGCGCTGAACTGGCGAATGCGCGGATGCAGTTCGACGAAAAATCGGCGCGCAATGCCGATCTTCGCCGGAAGTTGCTGGTGGTTCCGCAGCAATGAACCTCGCCCGATCCCCCTTCGCACTGATCTTGGGCTTGGCCCTGGTGCTTGCCACGGCCGCGCCGGCAGCGGCCCAGTCCGGCGACCCCCAGGCCGACCTCACCCGGTTGATTAACGACTTGTCATCGCTTGACCAAGACCCGGCGCTGGGCTCCCTGGCCGGCCTCGAACGGCTCAAGGCCCGTCAGGCACTGACTCGCCTGCAGGGCGCCAAGTCTCGCGATCGCGACCACGCGCGCCTGCTGGCCGACCGCTGGATCCAAGCCGCCCGCCTCGCGGCTCAAGCCGAGTTGATCACCCAACAGACGGCGCAGTTGGACCGTGAGCGTGACCAGATCATCGTCGAGGCCAGCCGCCGCGACGCCGAGAATGCCCGCCGCGAGGCCGATCGCCTGCGCCTGCAAAACATGGCGCGCGAGGAAGAAGCCGATCGCCTCGCGCAAAGCACTGAAATCGAGCTGCAAGCCAGCGCTGCGACGACTGAAGCGGCCACCGCTGAGGCCGCGCAGGCTCGTAAGCTGGCCGACGCCCGCGCCAAGGAAGCCGCCCTGGCCCGCAAGGAAGCTGAGCTAGCTGCCGCCCTGAACGAGGGAGCGCCGGTCAAGGCGGACCCAACGACCAAGCCCGGCAAGGCGGCCGCCGTGACAACGCCTGCCGTTGCCAAGCCAGTCAAGGCCCCTGCGGCACCACCACCTGCCAATGCCGGACGACCCTTCTTTACGCTGGCTGGCACATCGTTCGATTCCGGCCGCGGTAGCCTCAACATGGCCGGGCGCATGAGTGTCGAGCGCATCGCCGGCAAGTTGCCGTCTTCCGGCCGTCTGCGGGTTGAAGGTCATACCGATGCGCAAGGCGGCGACGCGACGAACCAGGCCCTGTCCCGGCAGCGTGCCGACGCCGTGCGCCAAGCCCTGATAGCACGCGGTATCCCGGCCTCCCGGATCCGCGCCATCGGACGCGGCAGCGCCGTACCCCTGGCCGACAACCGCAACGAGTCGGGTCGGGCCCGCAACCGGCGCGTTGAGATCTATCTCGAATAGCCGTTTGAAAACAGCGCCTTGCATGGCGGCGTCGGCCGAGCGTATGGCCTAAGTCCTTGAATTTCCGGACTTGCCCGCAGCCCGCGCTTCACCGTCGATTCTGACCCATAACGTATATAAATCAAACGCTTATTAAGGGCCTTGCGGCCCGGTTTAGGCCGGAGTAGCTTCGGTGTTCCATGGGGCCTACCGCGCCGTGGAGAACTGAGCCAGGCCGATGAAAGCAGTCCTCGACCCCATGGAAATCGCCGCTCCCCTCGTCGGGACAGGGTGGTTTCCGTCCGGTCATCCGGGGCTGCCGACCTGACTTCCACTCAATCCACACGCCTAGGCCGACCGCCGGGGCGTTTGTGTTTCTGAAGGAGGTCAATGATGTTCGAAGAGCAATCGCAAGCCGAAGTGGACGCGATGATGAAGACCGATCCGGAGTTCCGGCAGCTCTACCATCGCCATCGTCAACTCGACAAACAGGTGCTGGACGCCGAGTTGGGCGTCTTGCCACTCGACGACAACACCCTGGCAAAAATGAAGCGCGAAAAGCTCTACGCCAAGGATCGCTTGCTGCGTATGTACGACGCCAAGCGGCACTGACCCACCACTTCACCGCCGGTTGGCGGCGGCCCTCCTCGTCGGACCGCCGCCAACCGCAACTTCTAGTCCAGCATGGATTTTCCATGCTTTCGTGGCGACACCCAGCCTAGGGCGGACCGCGGCGCCAAGGTACAATCGGCGCCTGCCCCCGGCCTTGCGTGCGCCCCATGACGGTACAAACCAGCGTCCTCCAGCTAATTGGCGACACCCCGATGGTCCAGGCCCAGCGCCTCGACACCGGACTGTGCGAGCTCTATCTCAAGCTGGAGTGCATGAACCCCGGCGGCTCGATCAAGGACCGCATCGGCTTGAAGATGATCGAGGCCGCCGAAAAGGCCGGCAAGATCCGCCCCGGCGACACCCTCGTCGAAGGCACGGCCGGCAACACCGGCATCGGCCTGGCCTTGGTCGCCCAGCAGAAGGGCTACAAACTCGTGTTGGTCGTGCCCGACAAGATGAGCCGCGAGAAGATATTCAACTTGCGAGCCATGGGCGCCGACGTGCTGCTGACTCGGTCCGACGTGGCCAAGGGCCACCCGCAGTACTATCAGGACATGGCCGAGAAGCTCGCTGCCGATACCCCCGGCGCGTACTTCATCAACCAGTTCGGCAATCCCGATAACCCACTCGCGCACGAAGAAAGTACCGCGCCCGAAATCTGGAAGCAGATGGACGGC